>CAZLJY010000121.1:0-14659 GCA_964559945.1 uncultured Gammaproteobacteria bacterium
CCCTCAGCCAAATCCAAACTGGGTTCAAAGTCGTAGATCAGCGCCGCATCCAGCGACCCGCTAATCATTTGCCTAGCATTCAAGCCTGGCTCCTCGATATCCCCACCGCCAACCCCACGGTGAGGCACGGCACCCAATTTCCAAGCGCCGACGCCATTGGCTCCCATGGGCGGCTCGGCATAATTGGCGTCGCATGCGCTGCAGATAATCTGGCAGAGGGCTCTGAGCGTCGCCGCATGGGAACTGCTTAAGGCACTGTGACCCAGCATTACCGTGGCTGACTCCGCTGACTTCAACCCGTCGGCGATAGTCTTCGCGTGTTCAGTAGCCGTAACCCCTGCCATCACCTCGGCTGTGGCCGGTGCCCCTTTGGCGTCTAATGCGACAGCGATCGCTGCCAATTCACTAAGCATTTCTGCTGGCGCAACCACCTGCTCAACCGCACAGTCGAAATGATTGTTGTACTGACGGGAGGACAGGGAAAAAATCTTCGCACCACTGCGCCAGGCCTGTCGTACCCGATGACCAATAAGCGGCTGTTCGTGGCGAACATTGGCGCCCACCAACAAGATGGCAGAATTTTCCGTCAGCTGAGCCAACGATTGGCCTAACGTTGGTGCCGTTGGTAGCCCCTGTTGATCAGACAGGTCGCGCTCGCGCAGCCGGTGATCAATATTCTGACTGCCCAGGGTCCGGGCCAGTTTCTGGGCCAGGTAAAGTTCCTCGTTACTGGCATTGGGAGACAGCAGATAACCTGCCTTGGCCGAGGATTTCAATATCGATGCACTGTGGGCAATGGCTTCATCCCAAGGGGCTTCCTGCCACTGTCCGTCTTGGCGAATCATCGGGACGGTTGCGCGATCGTCACCCTGGAGGCCGTGGAAGCCCCAGCGATCCCGATCTGCCAACCAACTCTCATTGACCGCGTCATTATCCCGCGGCACCGAGCGTAGAATTTTTCCGCGTCGCACGTGGTAATGCAGATTTGAACCCACGCAATCGTTGTTAGCAATGGCGGGTCGTGCGCGCAGTTCCCAGGACCTGGCACTGAAGCGGAATGGCTTATTGGTTAATGCACCCACTGGGCATAGGTCAATAATGTTTCCCGACAACTCAGAATCGATCGAGCGTTCGATAAAGGTGCTGATGAAAGTGCGTTCACCCCGACCTATTCCGCCCAGTTCGTTGGTACCCGAAATCTCGTCCAAAAATCGAACGCAGCGGGTGCAGTGAATACACCGGGTCATATCGGTGCTGATCAGCGAGCCCAAATCCTCGTCTTTCACTACTCGCTTGCGCTCGGTAAAGCGCGATGCTGAATGGCCGTAACCCATGGATACATCTTGCAGCTCACACTCCCCACCCTGGTCGCAAATGGGGCAATCCAACGGATGGTTAATGAGCAAGAACTCCATCACGTTTTGCTGTGCTGACTGAGCTCGCCGGGATTGGGTATAGACCTTCATACCGTCCATCACTGGGGTGGCGCAGGCCGGCAGCGGTTTGGGCGCCTTTTCCACGTCAACTAAACACATTCGGCAGTTGGCCGCGATGGACAGTTTTTCGTGATAACAAAACCGCGGAATTTGCAGACCGGCTTTATCCGCCGACTCAATGATCATTGAGCCTTTGGGCGCCTGCATCTCTACGCCATCAATCTCAATGGTTACGGTGTCAGTGGCCACCGGAGTATCGCTCATGCTGCCACTCCTGTGGGACCGCCTTCCACCATCGAACGACCATGCTCAACGAAATATTCAAATTCATGCCAGTAATGGCGCAAAAAACCCTGTACAGGCCAGGCGGCAGCCTCGCCGAAGGCACAAATCGTGTGACCTTCGATCTGGCCTGCAGCAGATTTCAGCAGTTCAATATCTTCACTGCGGCCATGACCATCCACGATTCGACTCAGCACCCGATACATCCAGCCAGTGCCTTCCCTGCAGGGGGTGCATTGACCACAGGACTCTTTAAAGTAAAAACGAGAAATTCGTTGGCATGCTTGAACCATGCAGGTGGCATCGTTCATCACAATCACCGCTCCGGACCCGAGGCCAGACCCTGCCTTTTGCAGAGCGTCAAAATCCATGGTGATTTCCATCATCGTTTCTGCGGGCAGCACAGGCATTGAGGACCCACCGGGGATCACCGCCTTAAGGGGAATGTCGTTGAGCATTCCGCCGGCAGTGGCGAGCATGTCTTTAAATGGCGTGCCCAAAGGGATTTCATAGTTACCGGGTTTGTTCACATGACCGGACACAGAGAAACACTTAGGGCCACCGTTATTGGGGATGCCAATGTCCAAAAACCACTCAGCCCCATTGCGCATGATGGCCGGCACTGAAGAAAAGGTTTCGGTGTTGTTGATGGTGCTGGGTTTACCGTACAAGCCAAAGTTTGCTGGAAACGGGGGCTTAAACCGAGGTTGACCTTTCTTACCTTCCAGGGATTCCATCAAGGCAGTTTCTTCGCCGCAGATATACGCCCCAGCACCCAGCGCAGCATACAAGTCAAAATCGACACCGCTGCCCTTCAGGTTTTTACCCAGGTAGCCAGCCTCGTAGGCTTCCGCCAGAGCGGCTTCAAATCGCTCAAAAGGCTCATGGTGAAATTCACCGCGCAGATAGTTATAGCCCACGGAACACCCCATGGCGTAACCGCCAATGACCATCCCTTCGATGACGGCATGAGGGTTATATCGCAGGATGTCCCGATCGTGACAGGTACCCGGCTCAGATTCGTCGGAATTACACAGCAGGTACTTTTGCCCGGGCGCATTTCGCGGCATGAAGCTCCACTTAAGGCCAGTGGGGAAACCCGCACCGCCACGACCACGCAAGGCTGATGCCTTTAGGGTCTCGATGATCTCTTCCTGGGGCGTTTTATCCTTGAGAATTTTCTCAAGCGCTTGGTACCCACCAACGGAGCGATAGCTTTCCATTGACCAGGGTTTGTCCAGCCCCACAGTGGTTAGTGACACCTGATGGGAATCAGCCATGCAACACTCCGTTTTGATAACCCGCCATTAGGTCAGGTCATCCAAAATTTCATCCACTTTGGATGGATCAAGATTTTCATGATAGTGGCCGTTGACGATCATCATCGGTGCACCAACACAGCCTGCCAGGCACTCTTCTTCCTGGACCAGGGTTATGCGGCCATCCTCTGTGGTCTGGCCCATCTCAACCCCCAGTTTTTTCTCCAGGTGTTGGGCCAGATCATTGGCTCCGCGCAGCCAGCAGGAAATATTGGTGCACAGCGCCACCTTGTTGCGCCCACAGGGCTCAAGGTGAAACAACGAATAAAACGACGCCACTTCGTAGGCCCAGGCCGCAGGAATATCCAGATAGGTGGCAACGTCAGTGATGAGCTGTTTGCTCAACCAACCACCATTTTGATCCTGAGCCGCGGTTAATGCCTGAATGACCGCCGAACGTTTTTGATCGGGTGGAAACTTGCCGACCCAATGATCAATTTTCGCAAGGGTTTCGGGGCTCAGTGAGCTCATCGGTCAATTTCTCCGAAAACGATATCTTGGGTGCCAATCACAGCGACCACATCGGATAACATGTGACCACGGACCATCTCATCCATGGCGGCCAAGTGGGCAAACCCTGGCGCCCTTAAATGCAAACGAAAAGGTTTGTTCGAACCGTCGGAAACGATATAGGCACCAAACTCTCCTTTAGGCGCTTCGACGGCGGCGTAAGACTCCCCTTCTGGCACGCAATACCCCTCGGTAAAGAGCTTAAAGTGATGGATGAGCGACTCCATGTCGTCCTTCATCTCTTCTCGAGTCGGCGCAATGACTTTCTGATTGTCCAGCATTACTGGTCCATCGTTATCCCGCAGCCACTGCACACATTGCTTAATGATCCGATTGGATTGGCGCATTTCTTCAATTCGCACCAGATATCTGTCGTAGCAATCACCGTTGGTGCCGATAGGGATGTCAAAATCCACATCGGCATAAGCGGCATAGGGCTGCTTTTTGCGTAAATCCCAGGCTATCCCTGAGCCTCTCAGCATCGGGCCAGTGAACCCCAGCTGCAACGCGCGATCAGGGCTGACCTCACCGATATGCACCGTGCGCTGTTTCCAAATTCGGTTGTCGGTCAGCAGTGTTTCGTACTCATCCACCTTGGAATAAAAATCATCCGCAAAGGCGTCAAGAAAATCTAGCATGCTGCCTTCGCGCCAGGCGTTGACCCGCTTAAGATCATCCCCTTTTGTCCACTGTGTTTCTCGATAGACCGGCATTTGATCCGGCAGATCTCGATAGACCCCACCGGGTCGATAGTAAGTAGCATGCATTCGCGCGCCGGACACAGCCTCATAGCAATCCATCAACTGCTCGCGCTCGCGGAACGCGTAAAGAAACAGCGCCATAGCACCCAAATCTAGCCCGTGGGTGCCGATCCACATTAAGTGATTGAGAATTCGCGTGATTTCATCGAAAAGCGTGCGAATGTATTGGGCCCGAACCGGCGCTTTCACACCTAGCAGGTCTTCAATAGCCAGCACATAGGCGTGTTCATTGCACATCATCGACACGTAGTCGAGTCGATCCATATAGCCAATGGACTGATTGTAGGGTTTGCTTTCGGCCAGCTTCTCCGTGCCTCGATGAAGCAAACCGACATGAGGGTCGGCGCGCTGCACGACCTCGCCATCCATCTCCAAAATCAACCGAAGCACGCCGTGGGCAGAGGGGTGCTGGGGGCCAAAGTTCATGGTGTAGTTACGAATTTCAGCCACGGGAACCACCTTTACCGTTGTGGTTGGCGTAACGCGAATCGGAGCGGATCACCTTAGGCACCAGGACCCGTGGCTCGATGGTCACTGGCTGATAAATCACTCGACGCTTTTCCGGGTCGTAACGCACTTCAACATTACCCACCAAGGGGAAGTCTTTGCGGAAAGGGTGACCGATAAATCCATAGTCGGTGAGCAGTCGGCGAAGGTCTGGGTGACCGTCAAAAATTACCCCAAACATGTCAAAGGTTTCCCGCTCAAACCAATTGGCCGCGGCCCACACATCGACCAAGGAAGGCACCGCAGGCACTTCATCATCAGGCACCTTGCAGCGCAACCTAAGACGCTCATTATTTTTCACCGAAAGCAGATGAACCACCACCGCATAGCGCTCGCCGCTTTTGCCCTGGGGTCGACCGGCCCAATCAAACCGCCCCGGACCGTCATTGCCCTCGACGCCACGGGAAAATGTTTCCGAGCTGGCATTTTCGGTATCCCACTCATCTTCGCCGTAGGTGAGGTAGTCCACACCACAAAGATCCGTCATCTGCTCAAAGTGCAACTCATCGCGAACCCGCCGACAACACTCAAGCCAATGTTGCGCGGTAACGACGACGGTAAGCTGAGACCCGCCCTCAATGATTTCCTCAAACAGATCCCCCAGAGCGTTGCTCAGGCGATCGTTCAGTGAAAGAGGTTTTTCGACCATTTTTGCCAGATGCCTATGGATAAATCAGCGGGCGATAGTGCTGGTTTTTCGCACTTTTGATTGCAGTTGCAAGATGCCATACATCAAGGCCTCCGCGGTTGGCGGGCAGCCGGGCACATAAATGTCTACCGGCACTACACGGTCGCAGCCTCGAACCACGGAATACGAGTAATGGTAGTAGCCGCCGCCATTGGCACAAGACCCCATAGAGATCACCCACTTGGGGTCAGCCATCTGATCGTAGACCTTACGCAGCGCAGGGGCCATTTTGTTAACCAGCGTTCCGGCCACAATCATCACATCGGATTGACGGGGACTGGGGCGGAAAATTACGCCAAAACGATCAAGGTCGTAACGCGCAGCGCCAGCGTGCATCATTTCCACGGCACAGCAGGCAAGACCAAAGGTGACTGGCCACATGGAGCCGGTACGAGCCCAGTTCATCAGCGCATCAACCGAAGTGGTGGCAAAGCCACGATCCAGTATCGGGTTATCAGTCTCAGGCCGCAAAATATCGTCAACAATGCCCAACCCGTACTCGTTATCCGGCGCCGTTGCGTTGCGCGAAGACATCAACATTTTCATCGATCGGTGGCCTTTACTTGCTGCCTAATAGTCATTAGGTTTTTCATGATGTTGGCTGTCATTCCCAGTCCAACGCGCCTTTCTTCCACTCGTAAATGAACCCAATGACCAAAATCAACAGGAACAACGACATGGAGATCAGTCCAAACATGCCAATTTTGTCCAGCACCACCGCCCAGGGAAACAGGAAGGCAATTTCCAGATCAAAAATGATGAACAAGATAGCGACAAGATAGTAACGGACGTCAAATTTCATGCGCGCATCTTCAAATGCCTCAAAGCCGCATTCATAAGGCGCGAGTTTTTCTGCTGAGGGTTTGTTGGGGCCGAATATTCCTCCAGCCAATACCAGCACAGCACCGAAGCCTAGGGCTACGATAAGAAATAGCAATATTGGTAAATATTGAGCGAGCATGAGCGCCTTTACCGTATCGGTTAAACCGAGTTTTGCTTTAAGGCCCTCAACGAAGGTGCCTTACATTCATTAATAAATGGTGCCGAAGGCCGGACTCGAACCGGCACGGCTTTCGCCACTGCCCCCTCAAGACAGCGTGTCTACCAATTCCACCACTTCGGCAATGTGTTTCCGATTTAAGGCTGCGGCGTGTCTTCACGCTCGCTGCTTGCATCGCCGCTTTCCACCTCAGCGGGGACTTCCTGTACTGCAGGAAGATCAATCGTTTCGCCTGTTGAGACCGGCTCGGGAGCATCAACCTCCAGTGTCGGCACATCCAGCTGGGGCACATCGAGCGCAGGCACTTCAGGCAGCGCGTTTTCTTCCACGGCCTCACCCATCACACCCAAATCAGGCCCAGATAGATTATTGGCGGCGCGGCTTGCCAGCACAGCCATTGTCATGCTCACAGCGAAAAATCCGATGGCGAGAACTGCCGTGGCCCGGGTTAGAAACGAACCGGAACCTCGCGCCCCAAACACGGTGCCGGACGCGCCTGCGCCGAAACCTGATCCGGCAGCAGCCCCGGGGCCTCGCTGGATCAGAATGATGGCAATCATCGCGATGGCGATGAGAACCTGAATTATGCTGAAAATCGCGTCCATTTTGGTATCCGGTGTTCCATTTTGCCGAGCTTTGACACTCGACCTGCTGGCTCAGGCAGCGCCTGGCGCAAGACAAATTGGCAGAAAATTCTCTGCTGACAACGACGCCCCCCCAATTAGGCCCCCGTCGATGTCTGCCATGGCGAATAGCTCCTCGGCATTACTGCCTTTCACGCTACCGCCGTAAAGTATGCGAAGTTGACCGCCGATTGTACCATCCAAATCACTAATTTTGGACCGTATAAAGTGGTGAACATCCTGGGCCTGCTGCGGACTGGCAGTCAGCCCCGTCCCAATCGCCCATACAGGCTCGTAAGCCAGGATGCAGCGAGCTAAGTTTTCCACCCCAAGCTGGTCAATCACGGCGTCAATCTGCGCGGCTACAACCGACTCAGTGGATCCCTCTTCCCGCTGGACTTGGGTTTCGCCGAAGCAAACCACCGGCGTCAGGCCCGCGGCCAACGCGACCGACGCTTTTTCCGCCACCAGCTCGTTAGACTCACCATAGCCGGTACGACGCTCTGAATGCCCCACCAGCGTCATGCTGGCCCCACAATCCACGATCATCGAAGCGCTAATATCGCCGGTGAACGCGCCGTGGGAGTGGATACTCAAATCCTGAGCACCCACCACAATGGCCGTTCCGGCGGCAGCTTCGCTGACCGATTTCAAGTAAGGCGCGGGGACAAAAACGGCCACATCACAGGCATCACTGCCCTGAAGGCCGGCGCTGACAGCGCTCACCAACTCAGCGTTATCCCCATGGGACCCATGCATTTTCCAGTTACCGGCAACAAATCTGCGACGCATGGCCTGAAACCCCAAAAAATCGACGCGCAAGGATAACGGCGCCAACCCCCTGATGCAAGGCCAGGCGACAGCTTTTCAGAGCGAAAAACGCCGTTATCGGGTCAGGGGCAATTTTGCTCGAACAACGGCCCGGTAAATCGAACCAGTGAGGTGCTGCCAGTCTGCGTTGGCCCACCTTCAAACGCCCCGCTGTAATTGACGGTGAGTCCTTGGCAGCCGGAAAAGTTCAAGTCAACCGTACCCCAAGGATTGGAAATCACTTGGTCAGGGTCAAATGCAGCACCAAATTCTGCGCCCCGGGTTTCGATCAACGACAACGCGCTAATCTGGCCTGTAGAGGGATCAAACGGCGCGCTACCAACTAGCCAACGTTGCTCTCCACCGCTGTAGGTAAACCAGCTGAAAAACGCTGTGGGTTGGGACCCTCGTAACTCCAGATCCAATAATATGCCCTCGCCAGCCCTTGCCGGGTCAAACCATGCGCCCGCGTGGCCGGCCACCAAACCGAGCCCCCTCGAGGTGACTGGGGCTGCTTGGGATTTGCTGGCGCTGGCGTCAATACAGCCGGGCAGCGCCAATAATTCGCTGAGTAACGGTACAAAGTTGCGTTCACCGCTGGTACTGCCGTCCTGGGAGGTAAACTGCCAACGCAACTGATCACAATTCTGGCGGGTAATGGTCACACTACCCCACACCTCAAATTCGACCTCATTGGGGTCAAAATTGTCCCCAAACCCGGTTCCTGATGTCTGCAGCAACTCCGTAGTGACCGTTAATTGACCTGGCTCAAAAGTCACCGGCCCTGCCACCAGCCACAGCTGCTCACCATCTTGGTAGGTATACCAGCTGGCAAATAGTGACGGCATTGCCTCGATGGTTCCCACTTCAACCATAATGCCCTCGCCGGAGCGTTGTGGATCAAACCACGCTCGACTATCGCCGCCGGTGAAGCCTTCGACTGCCCCACCCTCACCGTTGATGACATACACGCGCCCCGCATTGGAAGACACCTGATCGACGAGCCTGGCTCCAACCAGAACTTCGCTGCTGCCATCTCGATTTATATCCATGCCCACAGCGAGTCGGTCGCCCACTTTGTCGGTCGCAGCTTGGCCTAGAAATTTCCTGCCCCGATTGCTGGCGATGAGTTCCGTGACACTAACGCTGGCCGGAAACCCTTCGCTACGGCCATACACTACATACACCGCGCCCGCCTCAGCGCCACCTTCATTGTCGGATTTTGCGCCAACCACGAAATCGTCAACGCCATCGCCATTAAAATCGCCAGCAGGCTCCAAAGCATCGCCAAGACGCTGCCCCGGCTCGCCAACTAGCACAAAACCCACCGTGCCGTTACCGCCATTGGCTGGCAATAGCGCCGGCAAAGATTGTCTTTCTGCCACTGCACTGCCCAAAGGACGACCAAACAGCACATAGACGCTGCCACTGTCCTCTCCACCATGATCCGCCAATGGCGCTGTGACCGCTAAATCCGGCCGCCCATCTCCGTTGACATCGCCAATACCGGCCATCCCTTCCCCGGAGATATCTTCCGGCACATCACCGACCAGTTGCAGGGCCGTCGATCGACCACCTTCCTGAGAGAGATCAACACCATCGCTGGTAAATTCATTGACAGCTGAACCACCGCTAGCCATGGGCGAGCGCCCTGGAATGACGAATCCAGCACTGGTGGCCAGGCCATTGGCTGCGCTGGCACTGGGGGAGCCCAGCAACAGATCATCGATGCCATCCCCGGTAAAATCACCCAAATTGCCCAGCCGAGAACCCAGCCCGTTGTCTGACGCATCGCTGATGATGACAAACCCTTCTTCGCCGGTGGCAAGGTTTGTCTGAAGCAAAACCAGTCGAAATCGGCCAGGCCATGGATTAGTAGCATCACGCCCATAAAGCACATAAGTCAGGCCAAGTCGGGCAGTGAAACCGGAGACAAAACTGTTGCCGATGACCATGTCAGCGATACCGTCCCCGTTCAGATCCAAATCGCCGACAACGTCGATACCGGCACTACCGCCTCCTTGACTACCTTCCAACACAACGCCGAAACCACTGTTACTCTCGTCGGCGGTGCGCAAAGTCTGCAAAGCAAATTCCGCCGGCATAGGGTCACTGGAGGGTCGACCAAATACCAGGTAGGCGCCACCCCCGCCCAGCGGATTGGGCATTAGCGGCGCACCGACCAGCAGATCGTCGATTCCATCACCGTTGATGTCGCCGGCGCTGGCGAGGGATGCACCGATGTTCTCATTGGTTTGGGTGCCATAGAGCACAAAACCCTGACTGCCATCGCCGCCACCGGCCACCGGAATTTGACTGAGATCCATATTGAGCAACGCATCGGATCCACCAAACAGCACATAGACCGCACCGGCGTTCGCAAAGGTCATGCCGTTGCCGGTGACGTCAAAACCCTGGGAGGACACCGCTAGGTCCATCACGCCGTCCCCGTTGAAATCTCCGTCTCCTGCTACCGCCCAGCCAAGTAGATCCCCGCTGGAGGCTCCGTCAACAACGGCTCCACCGGAGTCCATGGCTGCAGCCTGGAGATCCTGGGTTGACGGTTGGGCAAAGGCATTCGTGCACAGAGCAAGCACTGGCACTATCGCCAGAATCGTATTTTTCGTCTTAAATAGCATCGTTGGCACTCGATGATTGGTGGGGCTATTGTAGTGCCACAATCGAACTACGCAAGTTTTCGTACGATCTAACCTACTATTGCAGGATTACGGCGAAGAAAACTCTAACCAGGGGCGGCGGGCTCGGTAACTTTCGAGGTGGCGCCGAAAAATTGCTAGAACCTGCGCATCGGACTCCATTGCGATCGCCCGGTTTTGGACAACTTCTGCACTAAGATAATCTCCTGCTGCAGCATAAGCGGCAGCCAAATTATCTAACTGGTTTGCACTGTCCAAGCCCTGACGATACACCTGGTCAAACCCCATACGTAGCGCCCGGGAACCATCACGATGCTCATCATCGGGGCAAGTCGCCAACACCCAGACTAAATTACTTCTGGCGATCGGATGCCCCACCAGATCGGCTTTTTCCAACCAGGTTACCGCTTCCGCGCAGTTAGGCGACGCCCCATTTAAGCCCTGAAAAAGATACATGCCGTAAGTGGCCTGGGCGTCAGCCAGACCCTCGTCTGCGGCGCTACGAATCCAGTCCAGGGCCTGGGCCTCATCACGGACCTCATCGTATTGATTGAGCATCACACCCAATTGATACATTGCGTACACGTGCTGCTGACGGGCGGCTTGCAGTAACCAGTCGCGAGCCTTCGAAAGATCTTCGCCAGAACCATGATTGTTGATGTACCAAGTTCCAAGACCGTATTGCGCATCCGCATCGCCGCTGTCCGCCAACTGGGTCAGCACGACAACACCGTTAGGTACCTGGGCCAGCCCTAGGTTGACAACGCTCATCAACGAAGCCGCAGCCACCCACGAAATCAGCACCCCACACCTCATTTTTGAAGCCCAATTTCCACCAGTCGCTGCTGCAAATAATCGTGAGAGGACAAAGGCTGCGGGTACCGATTAGGACGTTGCGCATTGATACAACTGGGCAAGGTCTCAATCATGAAATCCGCGTTGGGATGGAGAAAAAACGGGATGGAGTAGCGGGATTGTAGCGCTTGCTCACCCGGTGGATTGACCACCCGGTGGGTCGTGGACGGAAACACATGATTGGTCAGTCGCTGCATCATGTCACCGATGTTGCACATGATAGCGCCAGGCACGGTGGTGACCGGGACCCATTGGCCATCGCGGCGGAGTATCTCCAAGCCTGGTTGGTCTGAGCCAATCAATAGGGTGATGAGGTTGATATCCTCGTGCTGCCCTGCCCTTACCGACGGCGTAGTTTCTTCAATGGGCGGATAATGAATCGGCCGAAGAATGCTGTTGCCTTCGTTCACTCGTTGATCAAAGTAGTGCTGATCTTGGTCGAGAAACAAGGCCATCGCCTGCAACACCTTTTGTCCCAGCTGATCCAGCGCCTGGTACAGGCCGTAAGCATGCTGACGAAAATTTGTCACCTCTTCGGGCCAAAGGTTGGGCGGCATGCGGTCACGCTGGGGGTGATCGTCGGGCAGCTCTCTACCCACATGCCAAAATTCTTTTAGATCTGGATGCTTTGCATCCTTAGCGGTTTCGATGCCAACCCCGGTGTAACCGCGAGCCCCACCAGCCCCGGCCGTGTAACGCCGCTTGTCTTTGGTCGGTAAGGCAAAAAATGCCTTAAAGACGCTGTAGGCATCCTGGGTTACTTGGTCGCTAATGCCGTGATTTTTAATGCCGCAAAAGCCAAACTGCTGATAGGCATCTCCCAATTCACGGACAAACTGCTCCGGTGATGATTCAAAGGTATTGATATCCAGGGTCGGTACCTGGGTCGTCGACATCTTGGCCATTGAATTGACTATCACTCCCTTTTCCGGCTCAGGAAAACTCCTGCTCAACCACGTCCGCCAGTTGCTGGGCCAACGCCAGCACCTGCCCCGCATCGCGACCCTCAACCGTCACTCGGACCACTGGCTCGGTACCTGACGGCCGCAAAATAACCCGACCTTCGTCGCCCAAGGTCGCCTCCAGATCAGACACCGCTTGAACTACCTTGGCAGCCTCTAGGTTTACCGTGCCTTTGACCGGGACGTTGATCATCTCCTGGGGATATTTTTCAAAGCCCTGGGAAGCTTCAGCCAAGGTCTGGCCGCTGGAACTCAAAATTTGCAGCACCTCCAAAGCACTGATGATAGCGTCACCGGTGGTGGTTTTGTCCAGCACCAATATATGCCCTGAGGTTTCCCCACCGACCAGCCAATCCCGTTGACGCAGTTGTTGATGGACATATCGATCACCCACATTGGCTCGGATAAAGTCGATGCCCTCGTCGCGAAAGGTTTTTTCCAATCCATAGTTGGTCATCAAGGTACCCACAACCCCACCACCGAGACGGTCAGCGCGCTTCCGGTGAGCTGCAATGATGTACAGAAGTTGATCGCCGTCTACCAATTTTCCGCTGCCATCAACCATTAAAACCCGATCGCCGTCACCATCAAAGGCGATGCCTAAGTCCGCGTTATGCTCGACCACCGCCTGCTGCAACAGTTCGGGATGCAGCGAACCCGCCTGTTCGTTGATATTCAATCCGTCCGGCTGGTTGCCAATAGGAACAACCTCAGCACCTAACTCAGAAAACACCGCCGGCCCGACGTAATAGGTGGCGCCATTGGCGCAGTCCAGAACAATCTTTAAGCCCGCCAGAGAGCCTGTATAGGGAATGGTTCGTTTGCAGAATTCCACGTAACGGCCCGCAGCATCCTCGACTCGGGTGGCACGACCTAATGCGCCTGATTGCACCGTGGTAAATGGCTCGTCCAACTCCCGTTCAATTTCAGCCTCCACCTCATCCGGCAGTTTCTCACCACTGGTGCCGAAAAACTTAAATCCGTTATCGTGGTGGGGGTTATGGGAGGCGCTAATGACGATCCCCGCACCCGCCCGCAATGTGCGAGTGATAAAAGCAACCGCGGGTGTCGGCATGGGACCCAGCAAACGGATATCAGCGCCGGCTGCTGCCAGCCCGGACTCCAGAGCTGCCTCAAACATATAGCCGGAAATCCGAGTGTCTTTGCCCACCACAACCAACGGTGAGCCACGTCGGGCCAGCGCGCAGCCGATAGCGTGGCCGAGTTTCAACGCAAACTGAGCATTGATAACCGCATCACCGACCCGACCGCGAATTCCATCTGTGCCAAAGTACTTTCGGCTCATGTTCTGTTTTTCCCTAGTTGTTCTTAAGTTCTATCTTGAATGTTGTGCCCTCACACAACCGCAAGTTTGGTCGCCACATCCATAGGCGAGCACCTTCAGATCCGGCGCAGCTTTCCCGTTGCGCACCAAAGTTTTCGCATATCATTATGAGCCGCCACATCATGCACCCGGAGCACGGACACGCCGGCATCCAATGCCATTTGCCCGGCTGAAAGGGTTCCGGCCAAGCGACTTTCAACGCCTCTTCCTAGCAACTGTTGAAACATGGATTTGCGGGAGACCCCAACTAACACTGGACAACCCAATGAGTGTAGCGTGCTCAAGCGAGAAAGCAGGGTCAAGTTATGCTGTAAGGATTTTCCAAAACCAAAGCCTGGATCAACCAGCACACGCCGTTGATCAATGCCAGCGTTGACACATCTTTCGATGGCTTGACCAAGAAAGCGACTAACTTCCTGTACGACGTCTTGGTAGTGCGGCTCACGTTGCATTGTGTCGGGGGATCCGCGCATATGCATGAGACAAACAGCAACATCGCGCTCGGCAACCGCCTCTAGAGCACCTGGCCGCGTCAACGCGCGAACATCGTTGATCATGACAGCTCCGGCATCGATAGCCGCCGTCATCACCTCAGGGCATGAGGTATCAACAGAAACCATGACATCAGGACGCCGCCGCAATCCTTCCACCACCGGAATAACCCGAGCCAATTCTTCATCGACACCCACCGCTTTTGCACCAGGTCGCGTGGATTCACCACCGACATCAATGATATCGGCACCCTCATCCACCATAGTTTCTGCGGCCAACAAGGCGTCATCTAACTGGGTGTTTAAACCACCATCCGAGAATGAATCCGGGGTGACGTTCAAGATGCCCATAAGGGCTGGCCGGGGAAGCCTTAGTGAGCCGAGGTTCAGGTTCTCAGCGGGCATGAGGTAGG
>CAZLJY010000122.1:0-14452 GCA_964559945.1 uncultured Gammaproteobacteria bacterium
GACCCGGATGATGTCCTATCGGGTGTTGTTCCTGATGATTGGCGTAACCGTGGGCTCCGTGGGTGGTCCAAAACTTGTTGCTTACGGTGGCGAAGGTGCAACAGGCTACCTGCTGATGGCAGCCGTATTTGGCGTTGTCGCTGCCCTGGCCGGCGCGGTGACCTTTTTCTCAACCTCAGCCCATACTCGCATTAGCCAAACCTTAGTCAGCACCGAACCCACCAGCACGGTCACCGAAGGACTGAAGTTATTGGTCCGCAATCAGCCCTTTTTACTGCTGGTAGGGATTAAGCTTCTGCAACTAGCCGCCCTTGCCAGCGTGTTGGCCAGCGCCCCATTTCTGTTTCGCCTGGTACTCAATCTCAGCACCTCAGACATTGGCAACTATTTGCTGGTGTTTACCGTCGCAGGACTGGTATCCATTCCCCTGTGGCAACCGGTGATTCATCGATGGGGTAAGCGCAACACCTATATCCTTTGCGTCACTCTTTACGCCGTTGCCATCGCCACCTGGGCGTTATGGGAACCCGGTGAAGCCAGCTGGCTTATTTATCTGCGCGCGGTGTTTATTGGCCTGGGTTCCACCGGCGGCCTGCTATGCGGGCAGGCCTTGCTTCCCGACACTATGGAATACGGAAGGCTGACCAGCGGCAAAGACAATGCCGGCGCCTACAGCGGCATCTTTACTACCACAGAAAAACTGTCCGGGGCTATTGGCCCGCTGATTGTTGGGGTGGCATTAACGGCAGCGGGCCTTGTGAAAGGCGACGTCGGTGCTGACGTTCAACCCGAATCAGCGCTCACAGCAGTGCTGTGGTGTGCATCCCTGTTGCCGGCGGTGTTGAATCTGGCCACCATTCCAATTTTGCTCAAATACAAGCTCAGCAAAGAACGATTAGCAGAACTGCGCGACAGCGCCTAAGGGTGACTGGATTTGGGAGCGTGCTGACGCACACAACCGTTGTGCTGACCTATTGAAGTTCCTGTTCAATTTCCTCAATGATTTGGCCAATGGCGCTTTTTGTATATCCGACTTTGCTCATGGTCACCATGCCATCGCTACCAATCACAAACATATGGGGAATGGCCGATACCCCAAATCGTTTTCTGACCACACCGCCAGGATCACTAATAAAATAAAGTTTGTAGCCTGGCCCATAGCGACGCACGAATGCACGATCTTGTGGCGACTCATTGAAATACGCCGCCAACACCGTAAGACGATCACCATAACGGCTGGCAAGACGATTGAGGGCAGGCAACTCTTCCATACAAGGCCCGCACCACGATGCCCAGAAGGTCAGGATAACCACGCGACCTTCAAACTGATTTCGAAACAATGCTTGGCCGTTAGCCGCCACTCCTAGATATTCTGGCGCCTCGTCAGCCACCTGCACCTCCGCAGAAGCCGCCGCTGAGACCAACATCAAAATAAGCCAACAGGTTTTTAGCACAGCAACACCCCAAGCCAAGCTATAGGGATAATCACCCGAACCCCGGCAAAAATCAAATGATCCGGAATCAAACCGGCCTCGAAGCAAGTCGTCAGTGACAATCCAAGGAATCAACTCCCCCTGAACAGGTCTTTGCCGCAAGGGATTGACCAACGGCGGTTGCTTTGTGCCCGACAACACGCGTATACAGTCAGCTTTTGGCAAGGTTACCCCATGACCCAGGTCGCTCAATCGGCGCAGGAACTGCTGCAACAGAAATTCGGTTTTCTCGATTTCCGCGGTGAGCAGCGCCAGATCATTGACGCCGTCATAGCCGGTCAGGATGTGCTGGTACTGATGCCCACGGGGGGCGGAAAATCCCTCTGTTTTCAGTTGCCAGCCTTGGTCCGCGACGGGGTTGGCTTGGTGGTATCCCCGCTCATCGCTCTAATGGCAGACCAAGTCGCTGCACTGCGCCAACTCAACATACGCGCTGCCTGCCTCAACTCGTCCATGGCGCCTCAGGAACAGGCTCAGGTATGGCGCGATCTGGAAAACGGCGAGTTGGATCTGCTTTACGTTGCCCCAGAGCGTCTCAGACAATCGGATACCCGATCTCGCCTGCACAAGGTGGCCCTGGCGCTGATTGCGATCGATGAAGCCCACTGCGTGTCTCAATGGGGCCATGATTTCCGACCGGACTATTTAACCCTGGCTGAACTGCGCAGCGAATTTCCGAAGGTTCCAATGCTCGCATTGACCGCGACAGCCGATAGCCAGACTCGCGAAGACATAGTTCAGCGACTCAAGCTAAACCAGCCCCAGCGATTTGTCAGCGGCTTCGATCGCCCTAATATCGCTTATCACGTCCAACCTCGCACCGATGAACGCCGGCAGCTCACCGCATTCTTGGAACCCTATCGAGGCCAATCCGGCATCGTCTATTGTCTGGCCCGCAAAAAAGTCGACACCATCGCCCAATGGCTAGCCGACACAGGCTGGCCCGCCCTGCCCTATCACGCCGGCATGGACAACGCTGAACGAAGTGCCAACCAAGCCCGCTTTGCCAGCGAGGAAGGCATCGTGATTGTGGCCACCATCGCTTTTGGCATGGGCATTGATAAACCGGACGTGCGCTTTGTGGCCCACCTGGATTTACCCAAAAGCATGGAAGCTTATTATCAGGAAACTGGTCGCGCCGGGCGTGACGGGGAACCAGCAACGGCCTGGATGGTTTACGGCCTGCAGGATGTGGTCAGACTTAAACAAATGATGGAAGCGGGTGAAGCGGCAGACAGCATCAAAGCCCTGGAGAAGCGCAAACTCGATGCGCTACTGGGCTGGTGCGAAGTGAGCACTTGCCGGCGAGCACCCTTACTGGCCTATTTCGACGACAACGCCGGCCAGCCTAAGTGTGGCAATTGCGATAACTGCCTGTCCCCAATCACCACCTTTGACGCTACCCAGTCAGCCCGAAAATTCCTATCCTGTGTTTACCGCACGGGTCAGCGCTTTGGCGTTGGCCACATTATCGATGTGCTACGTGGCGGCGATACGGCCAAAATCCGCCAACATGGCCACGATAGCTTAAGCACCTACGGCATTGGCCAGGATCTGCCGGTGGCGCAATGGCGCTCCATTGCCAGGCAACTCATCGTTCACGGTTACCTGGTGGCCAATCATGATCTCTACGGCGCGCTGCAATTAACCGAGTTGTGCCGCGAACTGCTGCGGGGAGATGCCACGATAGAATTGCGTAAAGACCGCACAGGCTCGCGCAAATCCAGTCTGCCCAAAGCGAGTAAACCGGTCACAAATCTGGCGCCGGAAAATCTCGATCTGTGGGACGCTTTGCGAGAATGTCGACGCCAACTGGCCGAAGAGCTCTCTTTACCACCCTACGTGATATTCCACGATTCGACCTTACGCCAAATGGCCACCAGCCGTCCCCGAGACGCTGACGCCATGCTCGCCATCAACGGGGTCGGTGAAACCAAACTCGAGCGCTATGGCAGCCGCTTTCTCGCCGTGTTGGAATCCCACACAATCTGATCGGATCCCAGGAAAGCCAAACCCCATAAGCTGAGCTCTGGAACCCGCCTCAGGTTCGTCGCCATTTCACCCAGCTGAGCCTCAGATTTGGGTGTGTTGGCATCGCGCTGATCTGGTTTTTTGTCAATTGCGTGTATGCTTGGGCCATGACCACTCGACTCACAGCGCTGGACCTAGCGTTCCTGGGGTTGGAAACTCAGAAAACGCCCGTGAATGTCGCCTCGCTGCAGCTGTTTCAGCCGCCAGCAAAAGATCGCGACAACTTTGTTCGAAATCTGCTGGCCACCTTGAAAACACTGCCTCCTGGGCCACCCTTTAATCTGAAACTCAGCAGCACCTCCGTGGTCACCGCACCCCACTGGGTTGAAGACGATAACTTCGATCTGGATTATCACCTGCGCCATTCAGCACTGCCCTCTCCCGGCTCCATGGACGACCTGCTCGCCCTGGTTTCCCGTCTGCATAGCCGAGTCATGGATCGCGAGCGCCCCTTGTGGGAGTTTCACCTCATAGAAGGGCTGGCCGACGGCCGATTTGCGATCTACATGAAAATGCACCATGCAGCCATTGATGGCATGGGCGGAATCGCATTGCTTGAGGCCTGTTTGAACACCGACCCCAAAGCGCCGCCGCGAGCGCCCTGGGCAGGGATTGAAAAAACCCGCAAAAAGCGAGATCGAGACCGCAGCCTATTGGGGTTGCCAGACAGGCTAAGGCGAACGTTATTGGGTCAGGCCCAAATGGGCTTGGATCTGGGCAAACTATTGGTCGGTCATGGCATGAAAGCCGTGGGGCTGCAAAGTGATGATTCGCCGGCGCCGTTTACTGCGCCGCGAACCCGCTTTAACGTGCCGGTTTCAGGGGCCCGCAAATTTGGTGCGGTCAGTCTTTCGCTGACTGAGCTCAAAGCACTAGGCCAAGCCACTGGCGCAACGGTGAACGACATTGTGCTGGCTATCTGCAGCGGCGCCATTCGAGATTACCTAAAGCACCATCGAGCCCTTCCTCGCCGCTCTCTGGTCGCCAGCGTGCCGGTATCCATTCGCCAGATTAACCGATCCGGCAATCAGATCACCTACGTCAGCGCCAAACTGGCCACCCAGCGCCGCACCGCCATGGGAAGGCTTAAGGATATCGGGCGATCCACTCGGGCGGCGAAAAAGGAAGTGGCCGCCGTCTTGCCCTCCGCCTCGATCAATTTCGCCGTGATGGCCCAAGGGCTGGTTGCCGTAATGAATCGACTGGGTGCCTCAGATTGGGTCCCGCCGCCGGCCAACGTGGTGATCTCCAATGTCCCTGGCCCGAGAAACCCTCTGTATTTTGGCGGTGCCCAATTGACCGCTGGCTACCCGTTGTCAGTGTTGGTTGACGGCCAAGCGCTAAACATTACCGTGATGAGTTATGTGGACTCAGTCAATTTTGGTGTGATGGCCTGCCGCGATGCGGTGCCAGACGTTGAACGACTCACTGAATACCTGACGAAAGCCTTTGATGAATTAAAACAAGCTGCCAGCGCCCTTGAGACTGACGCCGAGCCCAAAGCGCCGGCTCGCATTACCCGCCGCAAAGCCAGCAGCAAAAAAGTGCGCTCCTCCAGCAGCAGTAAAACCCGTCGCTCAGCCAGCAAGAAACGGAGCAGCAAGCCATCAGCTGCGGCTTCATCCCCTGCCCCGTCAAGCAAGAAAGTGACCAAAAAGACGAGCAAAAAAACCAGCAGTAAGAAATCTGCCAGCAAGACGTCAGCGAGCAAGAAGAAATCCGCCGCGAAAAAGCGCAGTCGAAAGGCAAGCAGCTCGCGCAAAAGCCCACCAACGGCAATTTCCGCGGACGGCCGTAAACTCGGCACGCTGCGGCAAAAAACAGCGGCCAAATCCACTTAAGTATCGGAGAGCATCCCCTTCATGAGCTATCAGTCTGCGATCGAGGAACTGAACAAAAATTTAGAACTGTATCTGAACGCAAAGTGTGATCCGGCGGTACAGAATCTGAGCAAAGCGATGTATCAGCTAACCGTGGCCATCGAGGCCGATTTCAAAGAACAGCATCGCCAGCTCAAACTCTTGCGCCGGGAGTTGGAATCCAGCAAACGTTGAGCCTGTCCCTGCGCGTCGCCCTATTGGCGGCGCTGGCTATTGTGTTTATTGGGGCCGGTATCGGACTGAAAGACCCCTGGCCCTCCGATGAACCCCGATTCGCCCTGATTGCCTGGGAAATGGTCGACAGCGGCGAGTGGTTTTTCCCTCGCCGCGGCGGTGAGCTTTATCCTGACAAACCGCCGCTATACATGTGGAGTCAGGCGCTGGTATTGACCCTCACCGGCTCTATTCGTCTGGCCCATACCTTGCCAAGCCTTGTTTTTGGGCTTATCACCTTGCTGTTGGTGTTTGACCTGACACGGCGGCTATACACCCCCCAGGTTGCCACCGTCGCCGCGCTGCTGCTGCTAGCAACCCCCCAGTTTGTGCTGGAAAGTCGAGCCGGCCAACTGGACGCCATGGTCACTGCATGGATCGCTCTGGGGGTGTACAGCTTCCTGCGCCATATTCTGCTGGGACCCAGTCCCCGTTGGCTACTTGTCGGTTTTGCGGCCTGCGGCTTTGGCATCATCACCAAGGGCGTGGGGTTTTTACCGCTGCTGATGTTGCTATTACTGCCGGCGCTGCGAACCGATGATCGCCGTGGTCGAGTCACGCCACTGCTAGGGGTTAGCGGCCTGTTACTTATGCTGGCGGCGGTCTGTTGCTGGTTTCTGCCGATGATCTGGCTGGTCGCTCAGACCAATGACCCGGCTTACATTGCTTACCGGGACAATATTTTGTTCCAACAAACCGCTCAACGCTACGTCAGCCCTAGCCATCACTTTAAGCCCCTGTGGTATTTCATCACCAACGTCATTCCAGCACTGTGGCTGCCGGTGTTTTTGCTACTGCCGGCGCTGCTGCCTGCTTGGTATCGCAAAGTGCGTGATCGGGACCCGGCCACACTCCTATTGTTAGGCTGGGCTGCACTGGTCATTACGTTTTTCTCGCTGAGTCCTGCCAAACGAGGGGTTTATATCCTGCCGGCTCTGCCTTGGGTTTGTATGGCGGCCGCGCCCGTTTTGGCATCGATCCCCCGGCGAAGCTTCAGCGGCACATTGGGTTGGCTGTTTCCGCTGGTTTTTTCCGCGGTTTTATTCGGCGGGGCCATATGGCTGGGGATTATAGAGCCCCAGCGGGCCGAGGATCTCAGCGCTAGATACGATTTGAATTTGGTACCGCCATTGCTCATCGCCGCTTTTGGGGTGTTACTGGTAACCGCCCTGACCTGCCGCCATCGATTCGTTCCCTTTGTGGCCATGATGGGTGTGTTATGGCTGACCGTCGGGCTATGGGTCTATCCGCGATTAGACGGTCTTAAGTCCGGCAGAAATTTGCTGGTGAAAGTGGAAGCTGAGATGGATTCCGAGGCGCCGTTAGCACTGGTGCACTGGAAAGAACAAACCCTTTTACAGGCCCAACGCGCCACCACCAATTTTGGCTATTTGGAGCAACCCGAGACCCAGGCCCATGGGGCTGTGCATTGGTTGAAAGCCAATCCAGACGGTAAGGTTTTACTGCAAGAAAAAGATATAACATATTGTTTTGAAAATGATTTTCCGGTCAATCTAGGGGTCGCCCATCGCCGACAGTGGCGATTGGTGGGGCAATCTAACGTTAGCTGCTCACTGCCTGAGATCACGCCGGCCACTGCGATTAAGCAATATCAGATTGCGCCCATACAGCAGCGGTAACGCAATGGTTCCGGCAATCAGGGGCGCCTTGTCCAAGTGCATTGCGTAAAGCAGATTCAGACAGCTACCCCAAAAACTCAGGTGCCAGAAATACCAAGGCACCACCAACACTTTTTCTTTCTCAGACCTTAGCCACTGAAGTAGAAATCGAGAACCAAAAACCGCTGCACCAGCAAATCCCACCGCAGTCCACCACAGGGAGTCCACATACAACCAGGCTACAATCGGTTCCAACACCGCCTGCAAGAATCCATTAGGAGCCGGCTCACAGAGACAATCACTCACCGGTACCGCCCCCTTTGTGTTGATCGACCGTCAGAGAAAAACGGCGTTTCCTCAACCAGCGCACCCCCAGCATGTCCATGATCCCCACCCACAATCGATTGCCAACACCGTACTTCGATACCCCAGCTTCTCGGGCACGGTGATTGACCGGCAGATTAATAATCTGCACCCCTTGGGCGGCAAACAATGCCGGCAAAAAGCGATGCATATGGTCAAACTGAGGAAGGGCAAGGAACTCCTCGCGTCGGAATACCTTCAGCGAACAGCCGGTATCCGGGCAGTCATCTGCCAAAGCCCATTGCCGAATCCGATTGGCGATGCGCGAGGAGGCCCGACGAACCCAGCTATCCTGGCGGTTAACGCGGTTGCCCGCCACTAGTGTGGGAACGCTGGCTTTGGTCGCAGCGGCAAATAATCGCGGTATATCAGCGGGGTCGTTCTGTAGGTCACCGTCTAGGGTGGCAACCCAGTCAGCTTTGGCGGCCCCCACGCCGCTGCAGATGGCCGCTGACTGACCTGCATTGGCCCTGTGAGTCACTACGGTCATCGGATATTCGGCCTTAAGACGGGTCAGCTCTGACTGCGTTGCGTCACTGCTGCCGTCATCAACTATTACCAAGTGATAGTCAATAACGCCGTTCAGGCCCTCAAACACCTGTTGTGTCAGGGCCTCTAGATTTTCGACTTCGTTGTAGACCGGAATCACTACGGAAAGATCCATCGGCTATCCCTTTCCTGCCCACCCCTGGGCGTCCCAGCGGGAAAGCTACCCCTGTCGAACAGGGTTGTCTACAGGGAGTGTTTACCCACCGTGAAGTTTGCTACAATAGGCGGCTTTGTTGCTTGGCGGGAATTCACAATGAAAGTGTTATCTTCTTTGAAGTCAGCCAAACAGCGTCATCGCGACTGCAAAGTGGTTCGCCGCCGCGGCAAGCTGTTTGTGATCTGCAAGTCTAACCCGCGTTTCAAAGCGAGACAGCGGTAAGACGAAAAAATCCTGCTTCGGCAGGATTTTTTTTGTCCATATTTTGCCAGCCAACACCCGATTTTGGGTAGCCGACCAGTGCATAGCCTTGCATTGCTGACTATATCGCTTGAAACAATCCGCTCGATTGCGGCCCGTTAAATCCCGGGAACACACTATCGATGCTGTTGCTTCCGGCACGCTTCACCAATGCTTCGGCAAGAACGGTTCTAAAGTCCGTGGTCACTTCCAGATCACCGCGGTTCAAATTCTCCGGCGCAAGACCTGGCCAATCGGCGATAACCTGGCCCCCATTGACCCCGCCACCCAGTGCAAACATCACCGAGCCATGGCCATGATCGGTCCCCTCTGAGGCATTTTCGCCAAGGCGTCGACCAAACTCGGTCATAGTCACAACAGTAATTCCCGCCATCGCATCACCCATATCTGCATGAAAGGCTGCCAGACCCTGGGCAAAGGTGTTGGCCAGAGGCCCAAAATCATCAGTTTGGCGGTCGTGGTGATCCCATCCCGCGATATCCACTGCCGCCAATTCCAGCCCAAGGTCGGCCTTAATTAACTGAGCAAGCTGAGACAGTTGAGCCCCGAAGGTGTTGTCAGGGTATTGGGCACCGTTATCAACAGGGATGGACAGCGGGTCAGCAGCGGCTAGCAAGTCCACCGATTCCAAGACACTGCCTGCCACCACATCCAGTGACTGCTGCTGATCAAACAGACTGACAATATTCTGCCGAACCGCCGGCAACCACTCCTCGGGCGCTGCCAATGCGTAGTCGCCCAGTTCCTTGACGCCCACGCTGGGTGTTGTACCTCGCAATGACAGTGGCAGGCTATTGCCAAACCCCACCGAGCTGAAGGTCTGGGCCATTTGCCCAGAGACCGCAGTCAGATGACGATTTAGCCATCCATCAAACACCAGCCCTTTATCTAACGAACCCTTTTCCATGAAATCCTGGGCATCAAAATGGGACCTGGAATCACCGGGCGAACCGGCTGCATGGACAATGCCCAACTCGCCAGATTGATACAGAGGCAATAAGCTCGCCATGTCCGGGTGCAGTCCAAAAAAGCCGTCTAGATCCAATGCGCCGCCTGCACTGCCTGGCTCGCCAATGGCCACCGTTGGGCGCGCATCGTAATACGCACCTTCGGTATAAGGCACCACCATATTGAGACCGTCGGCAGCGCCACGTTGGAACACCACAATAAGAACATCGCGGTTCTGGCCCAAGCCTTTTTGGGGAGAGCCAAATACCAGCTGTGGCCCCAACGCAATAGTGCCTGCCGCGGCACCCAATTGAATAAACTGTCGTCTATGCATTGTGGCTCCTTAACGATTCTGGAAATAACGAGAGGCCAGCGCGCTGGCCAGTACTGCGCGGGCTGCCGCCACAGCAGCGCTTAAACTCAAGGGCGCTGACGCCGCGCTGTTACCTGCTGCAAGAGCAATCAGGGAATTACGATCAGCGACGCCAATCTGCCGATGCAAAACCCCATCCAAGACCTGGTCGACAATTTGCGCCGGCGTGCGCGCAGGACCAATAAGGTCCAGCATATTGAGGGCAAAAAAATCGGCCATCACAGGCACCCGCTCGCCCTCGGGTATGTCATCGGCATTAACTCGGGTGGAGGCCGGCACCTCCCCAAAAGCTACGGAAAAACCCAGGTTCCAGCGACTGAGCAAGGCATTGGTGTTAAGCCAGTCGCCTTGTTGATCGGGATAACCCGTTGGATCGGCGGCAAAAAACGGGATCTGGCCTAGGCTGTCCAATTGGCGAAAGATCACCGAGAAAAAATTGCTGCCGTCCGTCGGTTGCAGGCTGCGGACCATCGAACCCACCAACTCTGCAGGCCGGCGAAATTTTTGATTCTCGCTGGCCATAAACTCATCGGACAAAAACACCGCCCGCAATACCGTTGGAATGTCTCCATCGCTGGATTCGAAGGCTTGGGCAACACTATTGACCACAGATTCCGGCGGCTGGTCGGAAATGAACCGGCGGCAGAGTTTGCTGGCTAAGAACCTAGCGGTGGCGGACTCCGCAAGCAACAAATCCAGCACCTGCTCGCCGTCCTCTATACCGCCGCCTGCAGGAATCTCCACCCCTAGAACCGTCTTCGCTCCAACATCGTGGTCTTCTTCACTGAAGGCGAATACCTCTTCGGTGCGCGGATCAATGGTCCAGCCGGTAAAGCAACGAGCCACCTCAATCACATCATTCTCGGTATAACCGCCATCCACCCCCAGAGTGTGCAGCTCCATTAGCTCCCTGGCGTAATTTTCATTGGGGCCAAATTGGGTGTTGGTGAAGTTATCCAGATAAAACAGCATGGCTGGGCTGCGGGCGTTGGCGAATAACAGGTCAGAAAACCGGCTAAGCGCGAACGGACGAATGTTTAGCCGATCATCAACCAGTTTTAAGTACTCCACCGCGCCATCAAACAAGAACACATTGAAGTGATTGGTCCAAAACTCAGTCATCACCTCAAACAACTGGCGCGGGCTAAATAGCTGACGAGCGATGGTCGCCACAATCAACTCTGATGCAGGATCAAAATCCTCATCGCCCAGGCGAGCGAAGATTTCCTGATAAGACAAACTTAAGGCCGGAAATAAATCGGCCAACAGATCTTCAAGAAACTGCTCTTCGATTTGCTGGGCGTTGAGCTGATACTCTAAATAGCCTTCAAAACCGACCTCTCGAGCAAAGTTGAGATCCGGGCCAGAGATTCCAAACGAGGTTCGGTTTAGCAAGTGAACCACACTGCGGTCCATGCCCTTGAATGCAGCTGATGCTTTTTTCGGGGTGACAACAGCAGCCCGGTTTTTCTGCCATTGGACCAGGTGGTGACCAATGTTTGTCCGACGGCTCACTGCGTCAATTCGGGCTAGGTCCAGCTTCCTGCTGCGCTGGACAGAAGCAAACGGACCGGCGTTGAAGTTCATCATGGACATCACTCCTGCTCGCAAAGACTGCTCAGATACAGTCGATCCAGATCCACTTGACCGGACTGCTGAGCATTCGCCGCGTTAAACCAGACCGTGGCGTTATCGCAATCGGAAAAGTTCACCGTAAGCTCACCCCAGACGGGTTTGCTGACCGGTGTTGAGTTATTCATTATCCCACCGCTGGCACTGAGCATTTCCATGGTGACCTGGTCATTGTCCGGCTCACCGGTGCCGATTAGCCAAAGTTGTTCGCCACTACTGAAGTCAAAAGTGAACCAGTAAGCGACCAAAATATTGGTCGACGGCACGTATTCAAATAACAGTCCCTGGCCCGGGGCTTGGGGATTAAACCAACCACTGGAGATTCGATTGTCGATAGCATTAGGCTCCGACAGGTCGGCAATGGTGATTGCACCGCGCAGATTTTCCTGGCCGGCACTGGTGAAAAAATATTCGCCCGGCGGGTCGGTCAGGGTCAGTGACAGGCTTTGACCCGTTTCAAGGACATTGCTCGGTAAACCGGTAATCGGCGTACTGAGATCCGCTTCGATTTGATGGCGCCCCTGACCCACAGTAAAAATCACCGTATCTCCAGGCTCCGCGGCAACCACTTCAGGGACAAAACGATTTTCCCGGATCTCAACGGCAATATCAGCACATGGTCCCGGCATTGAAATCAGCAGCGACGCCAATCCGCATATCGCGCCTGCCAATAGTGGCGTGTTGTGGGCGTTCATCGGCCTGTGCCTTCATCACAGGACACCACCGGAGTCAGTCTGGTGATCTCAATAGATCCGGAGGCTTGGCCATCAAAGCTAAAATTACCTGCGGTGCAGGTATCAAATCGAAGGGTTGCGGTACCCCACTGCTCAGTGGTGGTGGCCGGCTGAGGGGCGTTCAAGGCACCACCACGAGTCAGGGTAAGCTCCAGCTCAACAGGCATCTGCTCCAAGGTGCCAGAGCCCGTCAACCAGAGCTGCTCGCCACCGGACGGGGCAAAGGTAAACCAGGCCAAAAACACTTGATTGGCCTCGGGAATCACGTGGATAACAAACCCCTGCCCATCCTGCTCAGCATTCCACCAGGTGCCATTCAGGCCCGTTTGCAGTGCCGGCGCACTTTGGCTGGTGGTGCAGGTTAGGATTGCCAACAGCCCCAGCCACCAAAAACCAGTCATCGATCGCCTATGACATACCTGCATGGTTGACCTCCCCGCTCTCGCGTAAAAATGACCTAAACCTTAAGGCCCATTGTTCGACCTGCTGTAACCATACAACGTCCAGCTATGCAAAATGGTTGACAGCTTATTCAAAAATCACCGGCAGTGGTTTTTCGAACGCCACAGCCTGGGGCGTCAGGACCCACCGCGCAGCCAGTATCTGAACTCCAGCATCTCTAGCCTGGGCCACTGCCTGAGCGAATGCTGGGTCGATATCCGCTGCAGGCCTGACCGCATCCACATCGCCGCGCTGGACCACAAAGATTAGCGCAGCACGAGCGGATTTCGCCGCCCCAGTCAGATGCCGTACGTGTTTAGTGGCCCGCACACTCACCGCGTCGGGAAAAGCGGCGATGCGGCCACTGACCGCTGCGGTGACGTTTTTCACCTCAACCTGAGTTTCAATGCCATCACTGCCGGTTAATACGAAATCCAATCGGCTGTCGCCGATGGTCACCTCCCGGCGCAAACTAGCGCAATTTAGACTGCCGAATTGGCCAGCTAAAATGGCTTCCTCAGCGAGCCGGTTAGTTCGTCCTGTATGAATGCCCACAGTCACGCCCTTCCCGGTCTCAACCAACTCCCAGGTCCACGGGTATTTGCGTTTGGGATTGCTTGCTCGACTCAACCACACACGCACCCCAGGGTCCGCACAGCCGGTCATCGCTCCGGTGTTTGGGCAATGCACCGTGGTTTGCGTGCCGTCTGGCCATTGCACATCGGCAAGAAAGCGTTTGTATCGACGTATCAGGCGTGCGGACTGAAGCGGAGGCGAAAATTCCAATTGTGAACCTTGTGCAGCCCCGCTGGCGGTAATTTGTTAGAATTCGACCGGAATTCCACCAGCTCATGGGGAGGCTGCCATGATACATACTCAGATTACTCAACGCCTGCTGCAACTTGGGGCCCTCGTTACCCTATTGGTCGCGGTTTCCAGCAGCTTTGCTCAAAATGCCGTACGCAAAGATGTTCTCCTGATCGATCGTATGGCAAAGACGGCTCACCACAGCGTGCCGGCCAACGGTTTGACCATGGAGCAGGTGGTTGGCCAGTTTGGGGAACCGGCCAACAAATACAATGCGATCGGCGACCCACCTATCGTGCGCTGGGTGTATGGCGAATTTACGGTTTATTTCGAGTATCAGCGGGTGATTCACGCGGTGATTAATCGGGCAACCAGCAGCGAAACCGCGCCCCATCAAAATTGATCGGCGGGCGGTGCCGGGCTTGGGCCTGCTGCGCTGCCAGCCCAGCCTTGCAAGACTAAGCGCGTGCTAAACCAGCCAGCCATGGACACGGCGACCGACGTCGCCTGGCGCCTGCCAGCAGAATGGGAGCCCCAGGATGCGGTCATGATCGCCTGGCCCTACGATGGATCTGACTGGACGCCGGTGCTTCGCTATGCGCAGAAAGCCTGTGCAGAAATTATCGCGACCGCTCGACAATTTCAGCCGGTGGTGCTCTGTGTGCGCTCAGACGACGTTCTCAGTGAACACAGTTGGAGCGACCCTGGTGGCAAACACCCAGTTTGGATCATTGTTGCTGATTACGACGACACCTGGGTCCGCGACACCGGCCCACTCACGGTTTTTGATTCAAACGGTAACGCCGCCTGGGCAAACTTCCAGTTTGACGGCTGGGGCGGCCGCAGCGACCACCCGCTTGACACCACGTTGACCTCACGACTGTCTGAGCTGCCCCTGTTTGAGCATATCCCGCTGCACAACCACAGCTATGTGCTTGAAGGCGGCGCCAT
>CAZLJY010000123.1:0-14340 GCA_964559945.1 uncultured Gammaproteobacteria bacterium
CTTCTCAGATGGCAGACCAACAAGTGCCCGATGACAGCGCCGAGGACACTGGTGAGGCGGATGCTAACGATGGGAACACTGACGACTCGGCCATGGAGGACCCCTCGGAATCCGTTGCTCCAAAGGTCATCGTTGCGCTGGATGTCCCTCGGTTTGGACGGCCTGGCGAGGTGGACGGTCAATTGGCCCAGGGCGTGTTCCGACTGGCAAAACCCGACAATGGTTCGCCAGTGCTGCAGGTTGTGCCAGCAGGGCCTGACAGTTTTAGCGCAGTGGCGCTCAGTGCAGTCACCGAAGGGCAGGAAGATGAATCTGGCGTTGAAGCGGTGTCCTCGCGCATCGTTAGGGCGATCACAGCGGAAGAAATTACCGCGGCTGATGCGCTGCTACGAGACGCTGCCAGCATTGATATTGTTGAGGATCGGCTAACGCCAATCGGAACAGGCTTCTAAGGTCGACTAGCAAAGCCTGGCCAAAGTCTGTCCAAAGTCTGATGTTACCCGACCCACTCCCGCACCCGCCATGGGATCTCGTTGCTAAACCCAAATGAGACGTTTTTGATCAATCGTCGCAGTTGAGCTCTGGCATGCCCAGGATGCTGTAACCTGAATCCACATAGGTGATTTCTCCGGTGACGCCGGAGGCCAGGTCTGAGCACAAAAAGGCCGCCACGTTACCCACCTCTTCGGTATTGATCGTTCGCCGTAGCGGCGCGCTGCGCTCGACATGATCCAGCATTTTCCGGAAATTGGAAATGCCGGCAGCGGCCAAGGTCTTGATGGGTCCCGCTGATATTCCATTGACCCGGATGTTATCCGGCCCAAGACTCTGGGCAAGATACCGCACCGAGGCTTCTAAGCTGGCTTTGGCCAATCCCATTACGTTGTAGTAAGGCATTGCCCGCATTGCGCCCAGGTATGACAATGTCATCAGCGCGCTGGGGTGACCTTTCATCAATGGGTGCAGGCTCTTAGCAAGGGCGGCAAAGCTGTAAGAGCTGATATCGTGGGCAATTTGAAAGCCTTCACGGGTAACCGCCTCAGCAAAATTACCCACGAGTTGCTCGCGCGGTGCAAAACCGACGGAATGCACCATTATATCCAGCGTGCCCCAGGATTGCTTAATGGTGTCGGCCACTTGGTCAATGTCGCTGTCCAGTGCCACATCACAGGGCATAACTAGGGACGAGCCGCACTGCTGGGCAATTTTATCGACGCGGGATTTCAATTTTTCATTTTGGTAGGTGAAAGCAATTTCCGCGCCTTGTCGGTGCATCGCTTCCGCAATGCCCCAGGCGATGGATCGATTGCTTGCCACGCCAACAATCAGCGCTTTCTTACCCTCTAGAAATCCCATGGTTTTACTCTCCCTGCGAGGTTATTTTCTGTTACCAATCGGCGCCGGCTTTGGTGAAAATCTGGCTGCCATAGGCCGAGTCACAAGCGGCACACGATACGTGATGGTGACAGGCATGAAAAGTCGCTGCCGTCGATCTCCTAAGTCCGCCAGTCAACGGCCCATCCTGGGTTACACTAGGGTTTATCACTTAAGCTCCGACGACTTTAGATTGTGATGCAACAAGCGCACTCTTTGGATCTACCGAATATCACATTGCCCGACAGGCTGCGGACGTCGGAGATTGAGGTGTGCCGGACGGTGGTTGCCAATGTTTTCGGCTATCACGCGCTGCAAATCAGTTCCTTGGGTTTGGAGATCGATTTGCTGGCAACCGCGCAGACAATCAGTTGCCATCAGCTTTCAGTTTCTAACAAGGGCAGCTTAACCGGGTGTGTTTCGGGTCATCTGAACGCCTTGCCGCTGCAAGATGAGTCGGTTTCGCTAATGGTCCTGGATCACGTCCATGAACAGGCGCCTGGTCGACGCGAGCTGTGGGGCGAACTGCACCGTGTTCTTCGACCGGACGGCGTTGCGGTGATTATTGGTTTAAGCCCTCGTGGATACCGTCATCCGGCCTTAATGCACCCGTTATCGGCCTCTGCGATGGCCGAACAGCTGCGCGGTTTTGATTTAACAACCTTGCTTGTCCGCCCCATCAGCGAGCGTGGTGGACGCCTTCGAGCGTGGTTGACTCGAACCTGTCGGCGTTGGTCCGGCGCGCCCTGGTTGGGCAACTTTGGTCAATCATTTGTGCTTGTGGCAAAGAAAAATCATGTTGATGCCAACGTCGTGACCTTTAGGCCCAGTCGAATCTCGGCTCTAGCGTCGGGCGCACGCCAGTTGGGCAACGCCCAGGGTAGGGGATATCGCCGTGATCATTGTCCGGCTCAGAAACACCCTAAAGCCTAATCGTTTGAAAATTTTTAGAGAGAAAACGACTCATGTCAGTAACCATTTACACCGACGGTGCGTGCAGTGGAAATCCAGGTCCCGGAGGTTGGGGGGCATTTCTGCAATTCGGAACCCGAACCCTTGAACTCAATGGCGGGACTGACCAGACAACCAACAATCGGATGGAAATGCAGGCAGTCATTGAGGCCCTAAACACTCTGAAGCGCGCCTGTGAAGTTGAGCTATTTACGGACTCAACCTATGTGAGAGATGGGGTCACTCGTTGGATGGAGAATTGGAAACGTAACGGTTGGAAGACCGCGGCCCGTAAGCCAGTAAAAAATCAGGATCTCTGGCAAGCGCTGGATCAGGCTACCGAGCGCCATCAAATCAACTGGCATTGGGTGAAGGGTCATAGCGGTGATCCTGGCAACGAGCGCGCTGATACCTTGGCTCGAGAGGGGATTCCTTCATGAGGCAAGTTGTGTTGGATACTGAAACAACGGGTCTTGAACCCTCCCAAGGTCACCGGGTGATCGAAATTGGCGCGGTAGAGTTGGTGGACCGACGGTTGAGTGGCCGACAGTTTCATGAATACCTCAATCCGCAACGAAAGGTCGATGCTGGGGCGTTGGAGGTCCATGGTCTGACCGACGAATTCCTAGCCGACAAGCCTCTGTTTGCTGCGGTGAGTGAGCCGTTTATGGAATTCATCAATGGTGCCGAGTTGGTGATCCATAATGCTCCCTTCGACGTGGGGTTTTTGGATCACGAGCTAAATCTCTTGGACGGCGGCGGACGGAAAGTGACAGATGTTAGCCGGGTTCTAGATACCTTGGAGTTGGCCCGTTCCATGCACCCTGGTATGCGCAACTCCCTTGATGCGTTGTGTCGCCGATACGAAGTGGACAACAGCCGTCGAGAGCTACATGGTGCATTGTTAGATGCCAGTATCCTGGCCGAAGTCTACCTTTGTATGACTGGTGGTCAAACGAGTTTGTCGTTGGAACTGGCGGCCAGTGGACAGGAGTCCACGGCCTCGATCCAGTCCCGGGGACAGCGACCGCCGATGAAAGTGTTGGCGGCCCGGGCGGACGAAATTTTGGCCCATCAACAACGACTTCAGCAGGTCGCGGAGGCCAGCGATGGGTCCAGTGTGTGGCAACGCCTCAACGATGACCTGGCTGAGAAGGACAGCGGTCACTGATTGGGCGCAAGCTATTGTGCCCGAGGCAGCGACCTGGGTTGTCAGTTAGCCTGTAATGGGCGTTTTGTCGAAAAACGCGGCATTGACCCATAAATGCACATAAATGCTGGCGATGTAGCCGGCAATGATGGCCGGGCTCCATTTCAGGTGGCCAAAGAAGGTGTAAGCCCCCCGAGCTTGACCCATTAGCGCCACACCCGCAGCGGATCCGATCGACAGCATGCTGCCGCCCACACCTGCTGTCAGTGTCACTAGCAGCCATTGGCCTGCATCCATCGCTGGCTGCATCTGCAGCACCGCAACCATCACAGGAATGTTGTCAACAATGGCCGACAGCACACCAACCAATGCGTTTGCGATGGTTGGGCCCAATTCGCCATACATCGCTTGAGAGGCCAGGCCCAGATATCCGATGAAACCCAGGCCGCCCACGCACATGATGACACCAAAGAAAAACAGCAGCGTATCCCACTCAGCTCTGGCAACGTTACGGAAGCTGTCGAACGCTGAAACGTCACCGGGTCGGCCGTCACCGTATTCCAGTTCTTTGTGATGGGTTCGCTTTAGGTAGTAGCCAAAAAACTTCAAGTAGGCAAGGCCCGTCATCATGCCCAGGAAAGGCGGTAGGTGGAGAAAGTTGTGAAAGCTAACAGCGGTCACGATGGTGCAGACAAATAGGAACATGATTCGCTTGGCACCACGCTTCATGGCGATGGTACCGCCGCTTACTTCTGGCACCTCTTTGGGGACGGCAAAGTGCATCGCTGCAGCTGGAATCAAATAATTCACGACGGATGGAAAAAATAGCGCAAAGAAGGTGCCGAACGGAATCAATCCAGATTGCCAGACCATTAAGGTTGTTATGTCGCCAAAAGGACTGAAGGCACCGCCGGCATTGGCCGCCACGACAATGTTAACGCAGCTAATGGCGACGAACTTGGGGCTGTTACGACCAACCGCCATGACTACCGCGCACATTACCAGAGCCGTTGTCAGATTATCGATAATGGGTGATAGGAGAAAGCTGAGTATGCCGGTAATCCAGAACAGCTGACGATAGCTGAAACCGCGGCTGACAAGGAACGAACGCAGCGCCTCGAAGATATTGCGCTCGCTCATCGCGTTGACGTATGTCATTGCCGCTAGAAGGAACAAAAACAGCTCTGAGAACTCCACCAGAAAGACTCTGACAGCGTGTTCTGCTGCATGATTGAGGCCATTGCTGGCGTATTCCACCGCGATAATGACCCAGATCAAACCCGCCGCCAGCATGACTGGTTTGGACTTTCTCAGGTGGGTGAACTCCTCAGCAATAACCAGCGAATAAGCAGCGACAAAAATGCCCAGGGCAGCGATGCCTACCCAATGGGTGGTTAGGTCCAACTCCCCGGTTGCCGCGCCAAAAGCGAAGCCTGGGATAAGAAGTGAGAGAATTCCGAGCATTACACGTTGATTCTTTTGCACGATGTGTCCTGTTTATCGTCCTAGTTGGCCCTAACTTGACCTGGTGCGTAACCCGTAACCTTGACCGCGAGCGATAGGTACGCATGAATTTGACTATCATTGGCCGCCATCAATTGAGGCCTTAGATGGTCATGCGCGACAAGCCCGGAAGCGGCGCGCCTCGCCATCGGCCGAAGTTTACCTGAAAAGCGGGCAATCGTGGAAAGACAGTGGCATACTTAAGGCTAATTGCAGGACGCGCCCGTGGGGGCGGAGAAGGCCAGGACGGCTGGCCCAAGGGGAACAAAAAATGACGCGAAATCTGATTTGGCTGCTTGGATGGGTGTTGACGGCGGGTGTTGTTACCTCAGTCGGTGCGTTGCCGCCCGGTGATAACAATAAGCATCTCGGTGTGGCCAGTTGCGCAAGCAGCACCTGTCACGGGTCGGTGTCGGCCTTCCGCGACTCCAACGTTCTTCAAAACGAATTTGCTACCTGGCAAAGTAGTGATAAACACTCTCGTGCTTATCAGGTATTGCTCAACGACCGCTCTAAGCGGATTGCTCGTAACATGGGCCTTAATAATGCTCATGAGGCGAGCATTTGCCTGGATTGTCACGCGGACAACGTGCCAGTTGCTTCCCGCGGTGAGAAATTCGACATCGCTGATGGGGTGGGTTGTGAGAGCTGTCATGGCGGTGCTGAGCAATATTTGTCGGCCCATGCATCAGGTCAGGTGAGTCATGCTGACAATCTGGCGGCAGGGCTTTATCCCACAGAAAACCCTCAGCGCCGCGCTGAACTTTGCCTAACCTGTCATCTGGGCACCAAAGACCAAATGATCACCCATCGAATCATGGGGGCGGGTCATCCACGGCTATCCTTTGAACTAGATACATTTACCTGGCTCAATCCGCACTTTGAAGTGGACGATGATTACTTGCAGCGCAAAGGCGACCTAAACGGCGCTAGAGATTGGGCCGTGGGGCAGGGCGTTGCGGCAATTACTCAGTTGGAAACGTTGATGGACGAGCGCGCAGGCACCGACGGAATTTTCCCAGAGCTTGTTTTGTTTGATTGTCATGCATGTCACCGTTCGATGTTTGGTGACCGGTGGGTTCCTCGTTCCGGAACCGGTCTAGGGCCCGGTATCGTGCGTTACAACGATGCCAGCCTGCTGATGTTCAAACATGTGTTAACGGCAGCTGATGCGGGCCAAGGTCAAAAACTGACCCAGCAAATTAAAGATCTGCACATTGCCACCACCAAGGGGCGCGCCGAAACCGTGCAGGCCGGACGGGCAGTATTGACGGTTCTGCGATCTGCTGTTGAGCGGATGCAAACCGCGCAATTTGACGCCAAAATGCTGGAAGGTGTGCTGTCCAGTGTGGTTGCAGATGGGGAACGGGGACAGTATCGAGATTACGCGAACGCGGAACAGGCGGCGATGGCCGTTGATACGATGATCTTAGCTTTCGAAAACGAGCAGGTCATTAACGCTGATCGCGCGGAATCTCTGAGGACGAAGGCCCAGGCACTGTTTGATGCCACCAAAGACGAAGATAACTATCAGCAGGGGCGCTTCGTCAAAGCCCTGCGGACGCTAAAAGACGCCGCTCCCTAATTCAGGCGTCTACCCCCGGCCTGACGGTCGTGGAAACGCGCAACCGGGGCGGTTAACAATAGGTTTATTCCGAAGGCCGCAGCACTATGTTGCGGCCTCGAACATTATGATGGAGTCCGGTTAGTGGATATTCCTGGCTACGAGGTTCAACGAGAGCTTGGTTCTGGCGGCATGGCAACGGTCTATCTTGCCATCCAAGAGAATCTGCATCGGGACGTGGCGCTGAAGGTCATGACTCCGGGTTTGGCCGTTGATGAGACCTACTGCCAACGTTTTCTTAAAGAGGGTAGGATCGCTGCCCAGTTGACCCATCTGAACCTTTTGACGGTGTACGACATCGGGGTTCACGACAACCACTATTACATGGCTAGCGAGTATCTCCCTGGGGGTACGGCCAGAGACAAGATGAACGATGGCATCACCGAGGCCGATATCGTTCATATCATTACCGACATCGCCCAAGGGCTGCAATTTGCTCATTCCAAGGGCTTTGTCCACCGTGATGTCAAACCAGGTAATTTACTCTTTCGAGGCAATGGCGACTGCGTATTAGGCGACTTTGGTATCGCTAAGGCTGTGGACTCTAATACCGGCGCAACCAAATTAGGTACGTCGATTGGGACGCCTCACTATATGAGTCCGGAGCAGGCCAAAGGCGAGAAGGTGGATCATCGCACCGATCTCTACAGCCTAGGTGTGGTGTTCTTCGAAATGCTGTCGGGTAAACCGCCGTTTGACGCCGACGACCCGTTTTCGGTGGCGTTGATGCAAATCAACGAGCCTTGCCCGGAGGTTCCCGCGGAATATAGCCAATTCCAGCCGCTGATCGAAAAGCTGATGGCCAAAAATCGTGAAGAGCGGTACGACCAGGCCGACGATTTTCTCGACGATTTGGAGTCAGTGACTGGGGCTGTTGCGCCAGCGCGTAAGACCACCCGGCGCAAGATGGCCCCTGAAGATGCGGCCCGTAAGGTGACCCCCGCACCTGCTGCGCGGTCTAGCAGTCCTAAGAATGCGCCACCGGCCAAGCGTTCTGTTGTCCCGGTCGTTGTCAGTGTGACTGGTCTAATTGCCATCGTTTCCTTGGCAGTGATTGGTTGGAACGTGTTTAGTGAATACAGCGAAAAGCCCGCTGTGGTAGATGACGGCGGCGATACTGACGATGAAAGCGCGGCCAAGCGCGCACGGGAACTGAAAAGAATTGCTGACAAAGCGCGTCGCGAGCGATTTGACGCGCTGCTCGGTGAAGCCGATCAGCTGATCGAAGAAGGAAAGTTGCTGTGTAACGGTGGCGATAGCGCACTTGCGCGGTATCGAACCGTGCTGGGCGAAGATGCAGACAACGATTCGGCGCGCGTTAAATTGCGTGAACTTGCTAACCGTATTGAGTCTGCTGCCGAAACAGAATGGGCCAAAGGCGAGTTGCAAAACGCTTATACGTTGCTTCGCCAGGCCTCTGTGGAGTTTCCGGGCGACCAGGGAATCGACTACCTGTTGACGGAAATCCAAGGACAAGGATACGAGTTGGTGGATCCATTGGCATCCAGTCAAGATGGCTGTGGGGCTAGTCAGATCAGTGGCGAGGAAAGCGCCGTGTCCGACCCAGAACAACGGGTGGCAACTACTGTTGAAACCGATAACCCGCCTGTCCAACCCCCAACTCAAAGCCAAGATCTTAGCGACGCAGATCGTGAACAAGTGACAGTGTTATTGAAGCAAGCGGACAATTATTTTGACGCAAATATTTTCTCCCACCCTCCTGGGGAAAATGCGATGGATAAATACTTGGCAGTAAAAGCCTTGGAGCCGGACAATCGCCGAGCCATCGAGCGGCTAGAACGCATTGCCGGGCTGTGGTTGCGAGCAGCTCAGGTGCGCATTGGTCGAGGTGAGTGGGATAAGGCCAGAGCGATGATCGACCGAGGGTTGCAGGCTGAGCCCAACAACAGTGACTTAGCAGCACTATTGCAGCAGGTTGAACAAAACGCCGGGAATTAGGGCGTTTTAGGAATTTAGCACAGGTTGTTAGGGGGGGGATGCCTAAATTATATCCAGGCTATACCTAAGCACGCTTTGTAACTAATGATTGATCCTAGCAGTCGCCAACCAACAACACCGTAACGTTGTCTGATCCGCCATGATCCAGCGCGGCCAAAATCAGATGATCGACACTTTCCTGGGGTGCCATATTCTTTTCCAGCACATGGGAAATGTACTCATCATCCACCTCTTCGGTCAGACCATCACTGCATAGCAGTAACATCTCTCCGGTATTCAGACTACCTCTGACGATATCTACACTCAGGGAAGAGGGCTCTGTGACACCCAGTGCTTGGGTTACCACGTTTCTATGGGGATGAGTTTTAGCCTGTTCGGCGCTGATAGCGCCCTGATCGACCAGTTCTTGGACATAAGAATGGTCGCTGGTTAGCTGGGTTAGCTCGCCATTCCAAAGGTAAACACGACTATCGCCAACCCAAGCGACTTCATATTGATGGTCTTTGATCAAGCTGGCCACCAGGGTCGTTCCCATGGGCATAGCACTTTGCCGGGCGCGAGATTGATCTACGATGTGTTGAGCCGCAGCCTGAACGGAGTCGCTAAGGGATTTGCCGTTGCGAAACTCAGCCACCACGGTATCTCTGGCGATGGCGCTGGCCACCTCGCCCAGATCATGACCGCCCATGCCATCAGCAACTAACCACAGACCCAAGTCTGGCTCCGCGCAGTAGGTATCCTCGTTGTGCTCACGACGAAGCCCTACATGGGTTCCATGCCCAAATTCAATCATTCGACTAATGATCTCCCCATCACAGATCCATGCATCCTGCCGGTCTCCGCGCTATGGTCAAAGGTCTGGTAAATGGCGACCTGTGACCGATGTTTAAACCCCAAGCAAATGATAACACCCATTGCACTAATCCAGCAAAAGACGCATAAATTTCAGACCATTACGTCGATCATTTCAATCCAAATGCGGCTGCGCCTTGGTAGGCAACTAGGCCTTTTGTGGATCAGCATTTGGCCCGCTTACGGTGCCATTTTCGATCCCGCGGTATCGCTATTGGTGGCCATGGCCCAATTCAAGATGTCGTAGTAACTTTGGATATTTCGGACGTAAGCAGCCGCTTCTCGGCCTCTTGAATAGCCAAAACGGGTGGTTTTATACCATTGGGGTTGGTCAAGCTTGGGCAGGTTTTCCGCCACATCTTCCCACCGGTCGGGGTTGTTACCCGCCCGTTGAGTCAAAATACGCGCGTCTTCGAGGTGGGAAAACCCAATGTTGTATGCCGCCAGCGCTAGCCAGGTGCGATCCGGTTCCCGTATCCGGGCCGGTATTTTTTTCATCACTCTTGCCAGGTAGCGAGCGCCCCCCGCAATGCTTTGGGCTGGGTCTTCCCGTTCATCCACCCCCATCATTGCGGCCGTTGAGTTGGTTAGCATCATGACGCCACGCACACCAGTCGGGGAGATGGCCTTAGGATCCCAATGAGATTCGGCGTAACCGATGGCAGCAAGCAAACGCCAATCGGTATTGGTTTGTTTGCCTGCTTGCACAAACAGCGGCTTAAGAGCAGGTAGTCGGCTTCGTATGTGACGCAGGAAATAATGACTGTTGCCACGGTCATAGTGCGCGATGTGCGCCGTGTACTGATTCTTAATGTCTGACAGTTGGCCGCTTTCGCTTAGCCGTTCCAGAGTGCTATTGGCGGCTTCTAGCAGAGATTGATCCCGATCCGATGGAAAAGCCCAGGCAATTGGCTGCGGTTCGCTAAGGGCAAGACCCCGGCGCAGATTGGGGAAAAACCGTTGCTGGATATCCAACACAGTGGAATCTGCCACGGTTAGGTCCAATTGGCCTGCGCTCACAGCCTCAAACAACGATTCGATATCCCATGGCGAGCTTTCCCAGTTCAGCTGTGGCAACTGCGCCTCCAATCCAAGTAGGGTCTCAGCGTAGCTGGAGCCAGCGACGACAGTCAGTGCTCTTCCATCTAAATCCGGCAAGGTACGCGGCTTTTTTTGCCCGGCTTTATAGACCACATATTGGATCGTGCTGTTATAGGGCTGGGAAAAACGCACCCGCTGCTCCCGTGCTTCGGTCACTGTGATATTGGCCGCCGCCAGGTCGGCCTGACCCCGTGCAACTGCATCCAAAAGCTCGGGAAAACTGTCTACGGCGAACATTTGCAATTCCACGCCTAGGTCGTCTGCAAAGGCTTTTGCCAGGTCGTACTCCAATCCCGTATCACGTTCATGCAAGGTGAAAAAGGTCACTGGGCTGTTGACCGTCGCCACTCTCAGACTTCCTCTGGCCTGAACATCGGTTAGTTGAGGCAGTGGCGGTGGGGGTGGAGGACGAGTAAGACAGAAGGCCAGCAGGGACAATCCCAACGCAGCAAAACCACTGGTCCACAGACGCTGGGAGCGCGATTGTGGCGGGTAGGGCGATTGTGGCTTGGAGTTAAGGCCTTCCATACCGTCAATTTAGCGGAAAGTTGGGCATCTAACCATTTGACAGGGGCCTGGTTCCATGGCAGACGGGACAGCCCGGCTGGTGTGAAAACGGTTCAGTTTTTTTACCTAGACTGTGGGATTTTCAACCCTGAGAGCATTAAAATGCCCAGCTCAGGAATGAAAGCAGAGAAAAATCATGGCGTCACCTCAACTAGGCTTTAGCGGCTTTGCTCTGCGCTGGGTTTTTGCCCTATTGCTGGTTGCCGCCATATTTAATCCCACCGGTTATTCCTATTTTCATTGGTTACACGACTCATTGACGGAGCAACTGCCACTGAAAGTGATTGCGGGCATTGTTTTGATCATTGGCTTGGTGATTTTCTTACGTGCTACTTGGCGCAGTATCGGCGCTATTGGCATTGTGCTGGTGGTAGGGTTGATGGCGGCGCTGGTCTGGCTATTGGTCGACCTCCAGTGGCTGCGATTGGACGGTGGGTCGGTCATTACCTGGGTTGCGTTGGTCATCCTTGCCACCTTATTGGCGGTGGGTATGTCCTGGTCCCATGTGCGGCGAAGAATCACCGGACAAATTGATGGCGATGACGTAGGAGACTAAAAACCATGAGCGGTTCGTCCCTGGCCGATCAGCTGAAACAGCTGGGTCTGGCCCCCAAAAAAGCCCCTAAAAAATCGCGGGGCGGTAAGAAGCCCCGCAAAAGCTCCAGCAAAACCAAGTTGGGAGCTAACGCTGGCGGCGAAATCTCTTTGGCTGAGGCGTATTCTCAACGGGCCAGTGATGACAAACGTCAACGAGAAGCGAGCGCCCGTGAAAAGCGCGAGAAGCAACAGCAGCGTAAAGCGCTCAACGACGCTTTGGCCAAGATCATCAAGCCCGCATCACAGAACGTGAAAGATGCCGAAATTGACCGATTTTTTGAGCATTTGGGCAAAATTCGCAAGATATTTGTTACCACGCCTCAGCAGCAGGCACTCAATAGTGGGCAGTTAGGTATTGTTGCCTGCCGTGGTGGCTACCACCTAGTCTCGCCGGAAATTATTCCGAAGGTGGCTGCATTGAAAGCCGATGCGGTGGCGTTGCACCCCCAACACATTGAGGAAGAATCAGTCTGAGGGGAGCGCATACTTGAGGCTGGCTGGCAGCTGGCGCTTGTCTCAGGCTCGCTGCCAGCCTATGCTTAAATTCCTACATAACTAATTGGCGGAGCATTCATGGCATCTCCGGAAGAACAACTCCAGACCATGATCAATAATCTACCGGAGAAAACCGGTAAGGGTCTGGATACTTGGCTTAAGCTGTTACGCGGTGCTGAATTGAGTAAGCACGGTGAGTTGGTCAATCACCTAAAAACCGAACATCAAGTCACCCACGGTTTTGCCAACCTGATTGCATCGGAGTTTCTAAAAACCGGGGAGTCGCTGAAATCGCCCGAAGAACTGGTCGAAACGCAGTATGCCGGACCTAAATCAGCCTTAAGACCAATCTATGACACCCTCATCGGGGTAGTGGAACGATTTGGTGATGATGTAGAGCTGGCACCGAAAAAGGCCTATGTCAGCTTACGGCGAAGCCGTCAGTTCGCCATTATTCAACCCTCCACCGCTAGTCGCTTGGATGTAGGTATTAACCTAAAGGATGTTGAGGCGGATGATCGTTTGGAAGCGTCGGGAAGTTTCAGCGCGATGGTGAGCCATCGAGTGAGAGTGGAGGACGCCATCGAAATCGATTCTGAATTGAAGGATTGGCTGAAACAGGCCTACGATCAGGCCTGATAATCCCCGCTAACGCTCGTAGCCCAGATTTGGGGCCAACCAGCGTTCGGCCTGTTGCAAAGAAATATTCTTCCGCTTGGCGTAATCGGCGACCTGATCTCGGTCTATTTTTCCTAAAACGAAATACTGGCTCTTTGGATGGGCAAAATAAAGCCCGCTAACCGATGCCGGCGGCGTCATCGCGAAGGACTCTGTCAGGCCCATTCCAGTCCGAGTCGGTACATCCAACAAATCAAAAATTGACTGCTTTTCCGAATGTTCAGGGCAGGCAGGGTAACCCGGCGCCGGCCGGATGCCGCGGTACTTTTCGTCAATGAGAGCCTCATTGTCTGCCGTTTCCTCTGGCGCGTATCCCCACAGGCTGCGGCGCACTTTGGCGTGTAGGCATTCAGCAAAGGCTTCAGCCAACCGATCTGCCAAGGCTTTAAGCAAGATAGCGTTGTAATCGTCGTGGTCTTGCTCAAAAGCCAGAGCTCGTTCTGCGCAACCGTGACCGGCGGTCACTGCAAAGGCGCCCACATGGTCGGTCAGCCCAGACTCAGCCGGGGCGACGAAATCCGCCAAACAAAAATTGGGTTTGCCGGAGTCCTTTTCTACTTGCTGGCGTAGGCAATGCAAAGTGTTTTGTACCGTTGAACGACTGTCATCAGTGTAGATCTGCAAGTCATCACCCACGGCATTGGCAGGGAATATGCCAACCACACCATGGGCCGTTAACCACTGTTCCTCGACGATCTTTTTCAACATGACCTTGGCATCGTCGAATAAGCTTCGGGCCTGCTCCCCAACAATGGCATCGTCCAAAATGCCCGGGTACCGACCCGCCAGTTCCCAAGTCATGAAAAACGGTCCCCAGTCGATGTACTCAGCCAGTTCACTCAAGGAGAAGTTGTTAAATTCGTGGATGCCAGGTTTTACTGGAGCCGCAATGTCTGATGAATTCCAAGTAATCTCCACCCGGCGCTTTCTGGCTTCATCAATGGAGCGAAGGGGACGTCGCCGAGGTCGCGATTGGTAACGTTCGCGGACCTCTTTGTAATCGTCCCGGATGGACTGGGCAAATGGACCTGCAGCATCGGGACTGACGAGTTTCTGTGTCACACCCACCGCTCGCGACGCATCTTTCACCCAAACCGTTGGGGATTGATAGTGAGGTTCGATTTTCAACGCGGTATGGGTGCGCGAGGTGGTTGCGCCGCCGATCAATAGTGGTTGGGTAAGCCCGCTGCGCTGGAGTTCGCGAGACACGTCGCTCATTTCCTCCAATGAGGGTGTGATCAACCCAGACAATCCGATCAGGTCAACTTGTTCAGACTTTGCGGTGTCAATGATCTTCTGCATGGGCACCATCACCCCTAGATCAATCACGTTGAAGTTGTTGCAACTGAGTACCACGCCGACGATATTTTTGCCAATATCGTGCACGTCGCCTTTGACCGTGGCGAGCAGAATCGTTCCTGCGGAACTGCTGCTGCCTGCACTTTTCTCCAACTCAATATAGGGAGTCAAAATTGCCACGGCCTTTTTC
>CAZLJY010000124.1:0-14210 GCA_964559945.1 uncultured Gammaproteobacteria bacterium
TTATCAGACACTGTGGGACTGCGCCGAGCCGCTTAATCTGCCTGGCGGCGTTACCATCACCTGCATGGCACCTAAACGGTTTGAAACCCTCGACGTACAGCTAGCGCCTGCTGAGCTAACGGTTCAGCGATCGGGGGAGAAATTTCATCGTCAACTGCGCAAACTGCACCAGTCCTTAGGCATTCCGCCCTGGATTCGCGCCCGCGTGCCACTAATTTTTGAGGACAGCAAGTTGATCCAAATAGGCGATTATTGGCGGGCTGAGCTGCCTCGGCTTAAAGACAACCCATTCCGTGTCAATCTTAAGCAATAACGGTTGCTATTCCCGGCCGGCAATTCCATTATGCGTTGTTACCTTGGCAGTGAGATATCCATGGCGAAAAAAGACCCAACCCACGATTTCGAGTCTTCGTTAGAGGAGCTGGAAACGCTGGTAGAACAAATGGAAAGCGGTGATCTGACGTTAGAGAAATCTCTGCAACAATTCGAACGCGGTATGGCCCTGACTAAAACCTGCCAAGACGCATTGACCGCCGCCCAACTGCGAGTTGATAAACTGCTGGAAAATCCCGAAGACGCTGGAGATAGTGCGGTTGAAGACTCAGACTGAGCCCCTAATTCAGCGGGTCAACCAAGTTCTGGACGGCTACCTTCCACCACCGGAACAATCACCACAGCAACTACATCAAGCCATGCGATACGCTGTTTTTAACGGTGGAAAGCGGATTCGTCCCCTATTTGCTTACGGTGCTGCTAGCGCGCTGAATAACTCCTTCGCAACCGTAGACGATGCGGCCGCAGCAGTAGAACTGATTCACGCCTATTCGTTGATTCACGATGATCTACCGGCCATGGACGATGACGATTTACGCCGCGGCAAACCATCAGTCCACAAACAGTTTGATGAGGCGCTAGCCATTCTGGCCGGTGACGCCCTCCAGGCCTTAGCGTTTCGGGTGCTGGTTGCAGGCCAATGGGACAACCCCGGCGACGCTGTCGCAGAACTTGCTGATGCCTGTGGCTCAGTTGGCATGGCTGGGGGCCAGGCGGTAGACCTTGGTGCCGTCGGCAAAACACTCGGTGTGGATGAACTATCGGCAATGCACAGCCTGAAAACCGGAGCCTTGATCCGTTGCTCTCTGATCCTACCCGGTTTAGTGAGCCCTGCGAGTAATGCGTACGTGCAACCCCTAGCGGCCTATGGCAGCGCAGTTGGTCTGGCTTTTCAGATCCATGACGACGTGCTGGATATCGAGGGCAGTACCGAGGCGCTGGGTAAACCCAGTGGGTCTGATGAGGACAGCAACAAACCAACTTACCCCGCTTGTTTAGGGCTAGAAAAATCCAAACAATTGGCCGACGAACTGGTTGAAAAAGCCCTGAGTGAGTTGGAAAAACTGCCCGGAGATGTGTCGTTACTGAATTTTCTTGCGCAATTTAGCGTTAAGAGAAATAGCTAACCGGCAACTCCTGTGTCGGCGTCAGGCTGATTTTCCGGCGCAGCCACCTGGAATTCTGCCAGTTGATTGCAGCGCGCATAAATTTCGTTAATCAAAGGGTAACCCGTCATATCACAACCGTAGCGATGGGCGTTGTATACCTGCGGCACCAAACAACAATCGGCCATAGTGGGTGAATCACCCTCACAATACTCACCGGTGGTTGGGCTGCCGGCCAACAACGACTCAAACGCCATAAAGCCTTCTGACATCCAGTAATTCATCCATTGGATTCGGGTTTTCCCGTTGATTCCGAGTTCCTTGTCCAGGTACATGTTCACCCGAAGATTATTTAACGGATGAATATCGCATGCCACAATTTGCGCTAAAGACCGAATCCGTCCTCTGGCACGAATCTCCGAAGGCAACAGCGGCGATTCTGGGTAGGCCTCGTCCAGATATTCCAAAATGGCCATCGACTGGCGATAAACCCGACCGCCATCGGTCAAAATGGGCACTAGTCCCTGAGGGTTCAGGGCAAGGAAATCGGGGTGATGATGTTCCCCACCGTCGCGCAGCAGGTGCACGGGCAGCAATTGGTAATCTAGTCCTTTGAGATTTAACGCGATCCGGACCCGATAGGCCGCACTGCTTCGCCAATATGAATAAAGTCGTATCTCCATCCCGCTACTCCTACTCCCTCCCTGGCAGGACAGCTTATCAAAAGCGGCCCTTGGATTCCGTGATCGCCGACAGAAAAGGGTGTCCCCTGTCTTGCAAGAGGGTTGATGTCCTCAGGGTGTTCGATAATCGGAAATTTGTACCTCAGCCCCATAGTCGGCGTAGTCGCCATCCGAGCGGCGGCGACGAAATTCGGACCAGGTAATTGGCCGATAACGGGCGGACCTTTGCGGGGTAACCAATGTTGTGATTGGCTCAATAATCGCGTCGGCCGCCATATTGAGAAAAAATGGCATGCTGAAACGTTGACCCTCGGTCATCGCCAAAACTCGATGAACTGGCGCTTGGTAAAGGTCGTTAGACAGAACCTGCATCATGTCACCGGTATTGATGACTAACGCACCAGGAACCGGCGCCAAATCGTGCCAATACCCATCTCGATACACCTGCAGACCACTCATCTGATCTTGCAGCAGCACGGTCAGTGCCCCAGCGTCCGTATGATGATGTATGCCAAGCTTAGTTGACCCATCGCAGGGCTGGGCACCACCTTCCAAATCGGTCACCGGGTAGTAATTCAATCGCACAAATCCGGTGTGTATGGGCTCAAACAAGTGAGCCAAGGCGTGGCGCGGCAGCCCTGCTCCCATAGCGAACGCCTCCATCAACTTTAGACTGATATGAGTGCAGGTTTCCAAATAGTCCAACATGACGATGGGAAACTGATCAAGACCTTCTGGCCATTGGTTGCGAGCACCATAAATCCCGTCTTCGCCAGCCACCGTGTAGTCGAAAACGGCCTTGGCATCTTTCTGATTTTTAGTCAGCTCTTGGTCGTTGTATCCCCAAGGATTGTCTTGAGTGCGCCGTACCAACTGTTTCAGCGAATCGTCTTGGGCAAAGAACTCCTGGGCCTGAGACATTACCTGTTTGACCTGCGCTGGCAACATGCCATGTCCTACGACTTGAAAGAAGCCCCAGGTTTGCGCGGCTTGACTAATTTGCTCGACAACCCGCGAGTCGTCTCCGCCAAACAGGGGTGTTATGTCTATCACTGGAACGCTAGACATCTTGGAGGCGGGGGCAATCGGCCGATGATCCAGGTCATCGCTTGGTAGATTATTCATCCTAGGAATTATGGCCAGCAGATTGCTACGGGTCCATACTTCGGTTGGGTTCTTTTCGTCAATCATGAGACCATTGGATTCATTTCCAGCACTTTATTATGTCCAACGCTTTTCATCTGGAAACGTTTTTTCCCTTTTTGCTATCGCGCCTGTCCAACCGGGTGAGCGCAGGCATTTCCGAGACCTATGCAGCACGCTACAGCCTTAGCGTTAGCCAGTGGCGACTCATTTGTCTAATTGGTTGTTACCCAGAAATGTCGGCAGGTGAGGTAGCTCACCGTGGTGAATTGGACAAAGTTGCGGTCAGCCGTTCGGTCGCCACTCTGATTGATCGAGGCCTGATTGAGAGAACCTTCGATCAAGGTGATCGACGACGTTCCCAGCTGCAACTGAGCCCCAAAGGTCGCGCAATACTGGATGAAATTACCCCAGCCGCCACCGCCTACAATCGTGCGTTAATGGATGCCCTATCCAACGATGAGCAACAGGTACTGATTGAATGCGTCGAAAAACTCTGGAAACGGGCTGAAAAACTCGAAGCTGGGAGTTAACGCTATTGCCCCTATTTCGCCAATGGATTGCCATCAAATAACCGCTCAAAGCGTACTGCGGTTCTGGTTTGGAACACCACCCTTTAAGGTTCAGAAGAGCCTTTGGTGGGGTGGCGCAAAAAACGACGAAGCCTTGCGCCAGCAATGGGGAAACACCGTCAACAATGCCTTGATGGGCGCGTTATCAGATTGGACCCAGAGCGTCGAAAGCAACCTGGCCCTGATCATTTTGTGTGACCAAATGACCCGTAACATTTTTCGTCACACAGCCAGGGCATTCGCCGGAGATGAATTGGCCCTGCAATGTGTTGAACGCGGGCTGATCAACGGACATTTGGAATCCCTACATCCTTTGCAGGCGGTATTTTTTCTGATGCCCCTGGAACACAACGAATCCCTAGAAAGCCAAAACAAAGCGGTCGATTTTTTGACTTTGCTATCGGATCGGTCACCAGACGAATACCGCAAGCACATTCAGTCCAACCTTGAATTTGCCCAAGACCACCGGGAAATCATCCGACGATTCGGTCGTTTCCCCCATCGTAATAAGGCCCTAAGCAGAACCTCCACCGCCGAAGAGGTTGCCTATTTATCCTCCGGCGGCCGCCGGTTTGGACAGTGAGGAAACCCGCGCTACCCCACAATCGGGTTGAGGGGTAGCGCGCTAGGGTCAGTGAGTATCAGGTGGCCGGCGGAACTGCTGGGTCTTCGGTCTTGCCCCCTACCCAGCTGGCGGCTTTGTCTTTCAGCTCTCTGAACTTGGACGACATGCCGGAAAGCTTTTGCTCCCACTCTGGATTGGGTTCTTGGCCTTCAATGGCTTTGAAATACACCTGCATGAGTGCAGTCATGGCAATGGGGTCAATCACCGCCGCCTTGATTCCATAAGCCAATAAAGCGGCGAAGGCAAAGGTCCAGAAACCCGCCAGCGCCGGAAACAACGCTACTAAGGCGGCAACAGGCGCCAACACGACCAAGAAAACCACAAAGGTTAGGACCCAGATGAAAAAGGCCAGAAACGCAGCATTTTTCAAAATGGTTTTGTAGTTCTGGGCGTAGAGCACCAATGCTCGCTCAGCCGATTTCCAGACGTTGTCCGATCCGGTACGAAGGTGATATGCCAAAATCACTTCATCCAAGTAGGTCATAGACATATTCAGAACGCCGTTAATCAACTTCATCGCGCCACCCAAACCTGGAATGGGTAAAAAGTTGGCAATGCTGAAAGTGATCCGGTTAAAGGTCTTTAGAATACCTTTGATCAGTTGATCAACAGCGAACAGCGCTGATGAACCGCCGAAATTTTCTTTCACTCGGGCCTGAGCGTAATCCACTTGCCCTTTTCCGTCGGGTACAGGCTTTCCATCCAAAAACCGCTCTAGCACAGCGATGTGACCGGCTTTCACCATGTAAAGCAGGTACTCTCGGGCAAAGTAAATCACCCCGCTGACCAGACCAAACCCAATCAGCCCACCATATCCGGCGCCGGCAGCAGGATCACCGCCCACTTTACCTGCGACAAAGCCAATCCCCGCACCACCTCCGGTGACGATGATATACAGAAGGGTAATTGCCATATAGATAACCAACCGAAATATCACAAACGGCAGCGTTTTCATGATCAAACCGAAAATTTCGGTGAGTTTAAAATCCCACATAAATCAAATCCCTCAGTCTTACTTTACAATCCAGAATCCAGCCCACACGCCCATCAGACAAACCAACACTGATCCCAGCGCGTATAAGGCAGCTCGTTCAAGCTGGCCGCTTTGCAGCATCTCCAGCGTTTGCAGGCTAAAGGCAGAAAACGTGGTGAAACCGCCCAGTACACCTACCATTAAGAATAGACGAAAATTTTCATTCATCACCATACGACCATCAGGCCCACTGCTGGCTGCCACAAGGCCTATGCAAAAGGCCCCAACAACGTTCACCGCAAGGGTGGACCAGGGCAGCCGGCTGTCGCTGGCTGCCGGTAACGCCAGCCCCACAGCATGGCGGGCGGCACCACCCAGAGCGCTACCAAAGGCTACCCATAGCAATGTTTTCACGAAATCGGCGCCAATGATTGGATACCCACGGATCGGCGTACAGTATGCATCAACGGTGCCGCTTCATCGCGAGCCTTGATCGCACCGGCTGCCAACGCGGCTTCCACTTCAGCGGGATTTTCCATCAACTCAGAGTATCGCTGTCGGGCAGGAGCCAGCTCAGTGTTAATACGTTCAAACACCCGCTGTTTGGCGTCGCCCCAAGCTAACCCTTGGGCCAGGTCAGTGGCGAACGTTTGACGCTCGGACTCATCAACGAAGGCGGCGTAGATGGGATACAGCGACGACTCATCGATCCCCTTAGGCTCACCGGGTTCCTTGGAGTTGGTGACAATTTTCATAATCGCCTTACGTAGCTTCTTTTCGTTGAGCCAAAGGCCAATGGTGTTGTCATAGCTTTTACTCATCTTACGCCCATCCAGTCCCGGCAGGATGGCTGCACTTTCGTCAACCACAGCCTCAGGTAAAGAAAATACCTGGCCGTAACGATGGTTAAATCGTTGGGCCATATCCCGGGCCATTTCGATATGCTGGACTTGGTCTTTCCCAACCGGCACATGGGTTGCATTGAACATTAGAATATCCGCCGCCATCAACACCGGATAACTGAACAACCCCATCGTAATTTCATGGTCAGGCTCAAGCGCCCGAGTATCGTTGTCCTGTACCGCAGCCTTGTAGGCGTGGGCTCGATTCATCAGCCCCTTCGCGCAAACGCAGCCCAGTACCCAGGTCAATTCGGGGATTTCTGGAACATCTGATTGCCGATAAAAGGTTGCCCGTTCGGTATCTAACCCAAGGGCCAGCCAGGTGGCGGCAATTTCAAGGGTGGATTGGTGCACGCGCTGCGGATCATCACATTTGATCAGGGCGTGGTAATCCGCCAAAAAATAAAACGATTGCGTTGCATCATCCTGGCTGTCCGCTATGGCCGGACGAATTGCGCCCACGTAATTGCCTAAATGGGGCGTGCCGGTGGTGGTGATGCCAGTGAGTGAGCGCAGTGCAGTATTAGCAGCGGGAGCGTTGATAGCAAAATTCCGATGATTAAAAGCCAATGGGCGATTATCCGCTACTTTGACGCGCGCGGTCCAGAAAGCGCGCGACTTGGGTGTACCACAGACGTCGGGCCGCAGACGCGCGTAAATTATGACCCTGCTCCAGCAGGTTTACCCATTGCACTTCGGCGCCTTTTACCGCCTGCAATCGAGTGAGCAAGCGTTGGGATTGCTGCCATTGCACAACGTCATCGTTCTGCCCATGGCCCAACAGCACGGGGCCGCGAATATTCTGAGCAATGCCAATAGGCGAACCGGCCCGCAAGTCCTGGGTAAGTGGGTCACCCACCATCTCGCGCCATTCTTGAAAACCTCGCAAGTTTCCAATCGCATTGAGATAACCCATTTGCGCCGCGAGATCCGATACCGGTGCTCTGGCGACCACACATCGCAGTGGTATTTTGTCCCGAGCCGACAGCATTAGCGCAGCAAACCCTCCGAAACTACTACCCATGGTGCAAACACGCTCGGCACCAAATACCCGCTCCTGCTTAGCCCATGTCAAGGCATCCTCAAGGTCGTCCAGCATCTTTCCGGACCATTGTTGCCGCCCGGCCCATTGCCAGGAATACCCTGCGTTAGTACTACCGCGGAAGTTGGCCTGCAGTACCGAGTAGCCCAGACTGGCAAGCCACTGCGCCTCTGGGTGCCAACCTGCTTCATCATGGCTCCACGGCCCGCCGTGAATCAGCAGCACCATGACCTGGCCCTTGCCAGCAGCGGTGTCGGCGGGCTCAGTTAGCAGCACCTCAATCGACCGACCATCGCGACTGGGGACGTAATGGGTACTGACCGCAGCGCCGCCAGTCATGCCGATACCTTCCACCGGCGCAATTGCGGACTGTTTCACCTTCAACACCTGAAGTCCTGATGGGTCGGGTCCAATTTGCCAAATGGCGTCAGCGTCTGATTGGCCCAGCCAACGACGTGGTCGCGCGGTCAACGCTGAATCCGCGAAAGCCCAATGCTCGGCGGGCAAATCGGCATTCACTCTTTCCATCGTGTTTTGACTGCCGCCGCCACCGTCAATTCTCGGGGCAGACTGATGCACCAAGCGGCCTTCACTAAGATCCAATAACGCCCCAGTGGACAGGTCAAGGGTGACCGGCTGCTTGCGATCTTCTGGCTGAAAATACGCCGCATTTTCGGCCAGACTAAAGCCGTTCAATTGCCAACGTGGTTCGCTTAACCGACGCTGTCGAACTACCGTCCAGGATTCTTTGCTGGACGATCGCCAAAGCCATTCGTATATCGGCCCTTGATCGTCAACCCTCCACCGCCGGGCAATCAATGTCCGACCGTCGGGAGCAGGATGCCAGCGGAAGATATTTTGCTCCCCTCGCTCTAATGACGCATGGCTTGCGGGGCCAAGAATCATTAAATCGGGCTGCCATGGCTGACGACGATCGTTGCTAAAAAGGACTTGGTCGTCACTTAGCACCTGCAGTGGCTGGGGTCCTTTGCGCCCCTTAACCTGCTCTGACAGGAGTAAGGTCTGCCCTCCACTGGGCCATTGCACTTGATACCAACGCACCCAGCCGTCGTTGCGAGTCCTGACCAGCAAATGCTTGCCAAGGTTATCGATTCCGTCAATCCAACCATCGGTTCGCCACAGTCGCTGGCTCCGAGAATCTTCGCCCGATAGGCGTCTCACCATTATGCGGTCGCCGCGAGAGCCATTTTCTACCCACCTAAGCACCTGGCCATCTGCTGACAGTGCAATCAAACGCGGCGGCTCAACGGGCAGCTGCACGGACAAATTTGGTTCGCTCGCGGCCGCTGCCCCTAAGTCAAACCACAACGGCAGCCACGCTAGCAGCGTTGCTATTTTTAAAATAAATTGATATTCTTTTTTCAATATTTAAAATCTATCAAAAGTCAGTCCACCTTATGAACATCCGCGATCTGAATTACCTCGTCGCTTTGGCAGATTTACGCCATTTTGGACACGCCGCAGAAGCCTGTTTTGTCAGCCAGCCTACGCTGTCGACACAAATTAAAAAACTGGAAGAAGAACTGGGCGCACAACTGATCGAACGCGCCCCCCGCCAGGTGATGTTGACCGAGGTCGGCACCGAAGTGGTGGAACGCGCTCGCCTGGTGCTGCGTGTCGTGGAGCAAATTCGAGAAGTCGCCAGGCGGGCAACGGAGCCACAGTCGGGGGTTCTTAGATTTGGTATTTTTCTCACTTTGGGCTCCTACCTTTTGCCCCATGTGATACCGCGAATTCACCAACGTTACCCTGGCCTTGAATTATTGTTGATCGAAGAGAAAAGTGAAATCCTTATGGCACAACTTCGCGACGGTCGTCTCGATGCCGCCATTCTCGCTCAACCAGTGGACACAGACCAACTCCAGAGCCGACAACTCTTTGAAGAACCTTTTGTGCTGGCTCTACCCCAAGGTCACCCGTTGGATTCCAAGGGCCCGCTGACCGTCAACTCACTCAAAGACCATACGGTCCTGTTGCTGGAAGATGGCCACTGTTTGCGAGACCAAGCATTGGAAGTGTGCAAACTGGCTGCAGCCAATGAAAAACCCGGTTTCCGGGCGACGAGCCTTGAAACACTGCGCCAGATGGTAGCGGCCAACGTGGGTCTTACCCTCTTGCCAATGCTGGCGGTAAAACCCCCGGTGGCGATCACCGATGCGATCCATCTTCGCGCCTTTGACCAACCGGCTCCTAGTCGGAAGCTGGCGATGTTTTGGCGCAGTAGCTCCGCCATGGGAGAGTTCTTACAAGAGTTTTCCGATAGCTTTACCGATCTACCGGACGGGCTACTAGTTCATAAAGCTGGGTAGACTCACGGGCAAAGATTTTTTACGAACTAGACTCCGAGGATTGGTCCGGCGAGTCCGCAGACACCGTACGGCTGGAAGCCCAACGTCTGAGGTGCTGAATTTTCTCAGCCATCACTACCGACAGCGGGCGTGTCTCCTGAATCGCCGTCAGCAAGAAATCATTGCTTAGCTCCCCGCCGCCCGCCATCGCGGTGTATAACCCAGAGACCACGGCCTGCTCAATTTCTGAACCCGAAAACCCTTCGCTGCGCTGAGCTAACTGATCCAAGTCGAAACGCTCAATCTGTTGCTGACGGCGCGCCAGATGAATTTCGAAAATCTTTCCCCGTACTGCCGGACTGGGCAAATCCACGAAAAAGATCTCGTCAAAACGACCCTTGCGCACCAGTTCAGGGGGTAACGCTTCGATATCGTTAGCGGTGGCCACCAAAAATACTCGACTATCGCGCTCGGCCATCCATGTCAGCAAAGTACCCAGCACTCGTTTGGAGGTGCCAGAATCGCTATCAGAGACTGACAAACCCTTTTCAATTTCATCAATCCAAAGCACACAGGGTTCCATGACCTCAGCGGAATTTAACGACTGCCGGAGATTCTTTTCTGTTTCTCCGTGGTACTTGTTATAAATTGCGCCAAAATCCAAGCGCAGCAATGGCACACCAAACCCGCTGGCCACCGCCTTGGCCGCCATACTCTTGCCGCAGCCTTGCACGCCAAGCAACAAAACCCCCTTCGGCGGCTCCAGGCCGTAGGGATTGTCATCGCTCAAAAAGATCTTTTGCCGGTCAGTAATCCACCGCTTCAAAACATTCAATCCGGCAATGTCATTAAAGCTGATCAGATCGTACTCATAACTCAAAACGCCGCCGCGGTTGAGCATCTGAAATTTCTGCTCCATGACCTGCTTAATATCGCTGGAGGTAATGGCTCCATCGTTAAAAATGGCGTTTCGTGTGAGATGACGAGCATCACCCAAGGTCAGTCCGCGCAGGTTAAGCATCAGCTCCGCCATCGCCTCTCGGCTGATCTTGACTCGCTCACCGTTATGTCGCCTGGACCAGTCGAAGGCTTCCTCTCGCACCATCTTTTCTAGTGCTTCGGTGGTGGGCAACTTCAGTTCTATCAAGGCACTGTGGCCCTGCAATTCATCCGGCAATTTAAGGCTGGGACTGATTAGCACGATGGTATGCTCAACGCCGTGCACCCGCAGCGCCAACTCGCGCAGCTTACGAACGTTGAGGGGGTCACTCAGATAGGGATGAAAGTCGAGCAACAAATAAATTGACGGCTCGGAATTAAGCGCGATTTTTTGCAACACCAACTCGGGTTCAGCATTGTTGACGCCAAAATCCGAAAGATCCAAATCAACCCGTTTCAGCCCGGTTGTCGCGGACCATTGATACAAAGGCTTGAGTGCTTCGGAAAGCGCTGCCTTAAAAAGCTCAATAGCGCGCCGCTCTTCCTCGGTTTCAATAATAATGAGGGGCGTGGCTGACTTAAGCAGCAACGCCAGATCTTGTTCCTGTCCCATGGGCCCATTGTACGTGAAGCCGGCTGCTGGTTAATACCGCAGGTACACGCTTTCAAGCCGCACGATGCTCCTGGGTCAATTTTCGCATTTGATCAACCGCACTGAGACGGCGCTGCAGATCCATCATTTCCTCGCGCAGCCAGTCTGGGTTCTGCCCCTGTTCAACAGTACTGGCGATTAGTCGGCCCAACTTGTCCTGCTGATCCAAATACTCGTTATAAAGATCTTCCCAGTTCGGCAATTCCGTGGTTACCGGCCCTTTAGGTGCTCTCATGGTTCATCACCCTCCTTAGCAGTTGCCTTTCCTGCGCCATCGCCCGCATTAATGATTGAGCCAACGCGGCACGACCCGATTGCGGACATGCGGCATTGCGCACCATTTCACGCTGCAGATAGCGGATCTTCCGTTCAATCGCTGTTTTTTCCATACCCTTACCCCTAGCGGCTATTACGTGTTTTCCTTAACGACAGTGCGCTAACGCTCTGTCCTACAAGTAACGCTGCAAACAACCGTGTACCTCAGGGGAATTGAAACAATATTTTACGTACTCCCTAGCAACGCCGTCTTGCATACAATTAGCCGGCGTCTGTAGGAAAAACGCCCGTCTCGTTGCGGGAAGGGGATTAACTGTGATGGGATTGACACTTGGCACACCGCTGACAGACCGTTTGGTCGTCCAAAATCACGCAACGTAAAGAGCGCCCATGCAAGCTTCGCCCGACAAGCAACAACCATCATCCACACCTGAAAGCGCTGAAAACGCCAACGCCAACCAAAGCGCTGATGCCTCACTGGACACTGCAGCGACCGAACCCACCGCGCTGGGACAGCTTGCAGAGCAGATGACGATGGCCGATAGCTGGTTGCCTGAGTACCTGCGCCCTGCCTGGACCCTACTGCAAGACTTTCCACTCCTTAGGGCTGGCTTGATCATCATCATTGGCATTGTGGCGGCATACCTGGTGCGCTGGCTGGTCAGCAATTCCATTGGCCGACTGACAGGAAAAACCCACAGCACCCTGGACGACCAAGTGGTGACCCTGGTGTCCCGGCCCGTGTTTCTCAGCGTGCTCTACGCAGCCCTATCTTTGGCGGTCATTAGTGCCGACATCGGCACCGGTGCCACTAGCATCGTCATTCGACTGTTATTCAGTCTAGCGGTGCTTGCCTGGATGGTGGCTGGATTAAAAGTCAGTTCAGCGGTCCTAAAAAGTCTTGCCTCGATGAAGGATAAGGTGCCGATCATCCAAACCCGGACGATTCCGCTGTTCGACATTGTCTCAAAGCTGCTAATTTTGTTGATTGGCAGCTACATCATCCTGCAAATATGGGATGTGGATGCCACCGCCTGGTTAGCCTCTGCCGGGGTCGTGGGCATCGCAGTGGGTTTTGCCGCAAAAGACACCCTGGCCAATCTATTTTCTGGTGTATTTATTTTGGTGGACTCCCCCTACCAGTTGGGTGACTACGTCAACCTAGATAGTGGCGAAAGGGGAATGGTGACCCACGTTGGCATGCGCAGCACTCGGTTGCTGACTCGCGATGATGTGGAAATCACCATTCCTAATGCGGTGATTGCCAACGCCAAAATCATCAACGAGAGCGCCGGGCGTTGGACCAAGCGACGTATCCGAATCAAGGTCGGGGTGGCCTACGGCAGTAACCTGGATCAGGTTAGCGAGACCCTGATGTCAGTCGCCAAAAGCCACAGCGAAGTGTGTAAAAATCCCGAAGCGCGGGTTCGGATGCGAGGGTTTGGCGATTCGGCCCTGAATTTTGAACTGCTGGTTTGGATCAGCGAACCTGAGTTGCGGGGCAAAATCACTCACCAGCTTTTAGTGGCGGTTTACAACGCATTCGACAACGAAGGGATTGAGATTCCATACAACAAGCAAGATTTGTATATCAAAGAGTTTCCGACCCAGGCCCCGTAAGGCGCTAGTTCATTGCGGTGTTGAGGGCGACTGCACCAACGTCGGCACTTTGCCGCCAAACCCCGAAGCGTGTTGGACCAGCATGCCCCGTAGCCAGCCCGCTTGGTTTATGGCCCTGGCCCCCAGCAATCTAAGACCACGCCACCCCGGTGTATCCCTGGCGTAGACTCCGGCGATCTGATGCAGCGCATGGACCATGATGGCATTGTCGCTGCGACGCCATCGACCATAGCGACGTAACGCTGTTGGCTCAGCAGGGTTTGCCGTCGGACCTGACAGGCCCGCCAGAACATCTCTCAAGGCGGCAGCATCCAGCAATCCCAAATTAGCCCCCTGACCTGCCAGCGGGTGGACCACGTGCGCTGCGTCCCCAACCAACACCAGTCGGCGGGAAACGTAACTATCGGCGTGTAACCGGGTTAACGGAAACGCGCTGCGCTGACTTACCGCGGTTATCTCGCCGACACAGCCCTGAGCCGCCTCGCTCAAACGCGCCAAAAACGTTGGTTCATCCAGCTCCAACAGCAACTCAGCCTGTTCGTCAGGAACGCTCCACACGATCGAGGCGGCAGCGTCTGGCAGGGGCAAAAATGCCAGTGGCCCTGTGGGAAGAAAACGTTGCCACGCGCAATTGCCGTGATCTTCCACCGCAACGGTGGCGACCAGTCCCCGTTGCTGATAGTTGTGACGATCAACTTCAATACCCGCCAGCTCCCGCAATGCTGAACGCGAGCCGTCAGCCGCGACAACCAACCCGGCGGTCATGGAACGACCATCCGCAAGGGTCAACGCAGCGTGGCGTTCAGTGACCTCCAGAGCCTCTATGGCATTGCCAGCGAAGACCGTCGTTTCCCGTTCGCAGGCCTGCCAAAGAGTGGCGGCCAACAGTGTGTTTTCAACCACGCAACCCAGTTGGTCAATGTGGGCATCTGCGGCGCTAAAGGTCAGACCGAGGTCGCGCTCGGCCTCCCATACGGTCATCCGATCAAACCAAGCTAGGCGATTTTCGGGCAAAGCTGGCCAGATGTTCAGCTG
>CAZLJY010000125.1:0-14200 GCA_964559945.1 uncultured Gammaproteobacteria bacterium
CCATTGGGACGGGCCTTTTTTTTGCACAGCAAATCATAGGGCACTTTGGAGCGTGATCGTCACCCGGGAAACGACGGTTTAGAAAGACCGCTTACGAAACCTCCAGCGTCAAACTACGCAGAGCGGGGCTACCGTTGGCTTCCCCATTAAAGCAACAGAGGTTAGCAGGGCTTACGGGCATTCAGTGGTTGGCCCTTGAACCTGGTCTTATATCCGACGCTGGTACGTTATCCCAAAAGCGCGAAATCCCAAGAACTGGTTCTCAAAGTGCATTCTTCGAGATAGGTCAATTTTATTGGCTTCCCGGTTGTCTGGGCAGCCAGCACCGCAGCGTGGACTGCTGCGAACAACGGATGGCTAGACCTGATCGCGACTCGCTTGATTCCATTATTGCACCCAGGTCCGTTTGGCGTCGGCAATTCGTCCATGTAGATTTGAAGATAGCCAACTTTAGTTTCGTCGTAAGTTGGGTAGTCTTCAGAATGAAGAATTATTCTTGTTACTAGGCCCTCAACTTGCCCGCGTGGTGCGGCGGTGCTTACAAGTGGTAAAGATAACAAGGTGACAAATAGCGCGGGCAACAATTTCATCAGTCTAAGTAAACCTTAGCCGTCTGGAAAGGGAAATTAGTCTAATCCCTAGGTCCCGATAAAAGCAACTTAGTATCAAAAGAGTCTCGCAGTATTGATTTGAATATGAACTCTGATATCTGATCTCGGGGGCTGCGTGGACGCATAGGAGGGCCAAGCTTAAGCCGACATCATAGGCATTATTGCTGGGCACAAACATGGCTCGTTGATGAAGATATCCAACGCAACACGCCCGACCCACTGCAATTTTGACAGTCCCGTTAATTACGGGTTATTGTCCCGTTAGTGAATTGTACTCAAAGAATATAGTTAGGGGAGCATTGTCGATTGTCGCAATCCAAAAATGCAAAGGGCCATCGTCTTCTTTTCCCCGAAACAAAAGCGTCAACTTCGACTGTCATTCTATTCCGCATCACAGATGAGCTGATTGTCAAAAAATCACCAAGGACATCAGTTTTTTTCAGCCTAGAGCCAACCATATGCAGCAACACCAATCCGTGCAAATAGAGGGTCATTCGTCTCCAGCAGGCACAAGCCCGGCTTTGCATTTACTGAACAAATCCAATCTGCTATCTCTACCGAATTCGGAGAACATGGTGTCCAATCCAACATCTTTGTCGCGACGCATTCTGATCCTCACGGTGTTTCTGCTAACGACATTTCTAGCATCTACCAGTATTGCTCAAGATGCAGATGACCACGAGTTTCCTAACCAGACTGCGATAAAGGGTTTGCAGCAAACCGGAGGTGACAATAAATCAACGGGCAACCAACAATGTTCGGACGGAAATACCGAAAATAACTACGCACCTATCGTTTATTCGGGTTACACACTAATCATCCCTTATTGTGAACCCGAAGCCGTTACTCTGCTCACCGGTGCTTATGACTCCAAAGATCCGAATGACACCACTTTTTCGATATCTTGGAACCACGATGATCCGGCAAGCGTGTCGTTTTATCGGCTAACGGAAACAAGCTCCGATGGTCAGGTTTCTGTCATTGACATAGACAATGGTTCCACAACTTCCATCACTCTAGATAAAGGCAGTGTAGGCCCTCACGGAGAATATTCTTACGATATCGAGGCCTGTAATCCGCAGGGATGTAGCGGAGTCATAGGTTCTCTGCCGTTCCTTGTCGAAGTGCCGCCGCCTCAACCCCCAACGAGCGTGACACCAGTATTCGACAACGAAACCTCAATGCAATTCACGGTTTCATGGCAACATCCCAACCCAGCGTCCGTCGATCATTACCAAATAACGTGGGCCCACCCATTAACATCCGGCAATGAATACATTGAAACCAAGGCCAATGTATCCGGTCAAATGTTTTGGTCCCATACACCGATGTATTTCGGCGACTACGAATTCAGAGTACAGGCCTGTAGCCAAGATCGATGTGGCTGGCCAACCGATTTTGCAGTCCTTCAACAACCAATCCCCGCACCGCCAACAGGTCTAGATGGCGAACTTATTTCGAGTCTCTGGGACTACAGGATCAATTGGCTGCCATCCCCGTCTGCGAATGTGAGTCATTACAAATTTATAGAAAAAATGGGCGTCGAGCAGACCTCAAGAAACTACGACGCCGCGGTAACCTCTGTGGATACGCTCTACAAGACAATCGATTCCGGAGTCTTCGAGTATTCCGTGCTTGCCTGTAATTCCGAGGATCAATGTTCCGTTGATAACTTTCCATTTGCCAATAAATGGGAGATTCCAAAAGCGCCGGATGGCTTCAACTGGGACTGGTGGCAATCTCCCGAAACAACTCCGATGATTCGTCTTGGCTGGGGGAGTGTGAATTTCAATACCTCTGACTTGCTCAACGTCCTTAGGTCAGGAAACAAGAACATCGTAATCATCGAAACGCGAAGTGGCCCGTCGGCTGGGCTGCGTCACATCGGCGGACAAAGTGCTTCAAATGGCGCATTAATCTTGCCGAGGCGTCTTGGTAATGGTGTTGACCTATTGCCGGGAGAGGACCCGTTCAGTGCTGGAGAGCGCTACACCTATCGTGTTGCGCTGTGTTACGACGCGGCAGACGAGAACGCGCCCGCTTACGACCCAATAAAATGCGGACCGTTTAGCGAAAGATTGTTTGTTGACATCGAAGAACCGCCAAAGATTCCAGAAGATATCTTTGGTTATTGGACAAACCGTTCGCAAGTTTCTTACGACATAGCTTGGAGTCACCCAGAACTGGACAAAGTCACGAAGTTCGTAGTGAACGAGTGGAAGGGCGCTTTTGAATTTTCACCAGATAATTCCTATGACGTAACGGGTCAGACATCACTGGCGTTTAGTAATAAACAACCCGATACCTACTACTACACCGTTGAAGCGTGTGCCAACCTTTATGGAGGTACAGAGGAAATATGCAGCGATCCTTCTCCCTTGTTTTCGTGGGATGCTACAAGTGACGCGACAAACAAGGCTGGCCCCGCCCAGACGCTTAGCGACGTTCCGGAATGGGCAACAAGCAAGCCGAATATAGTCGGTTCTACCGTAGGCGAATTTTTGGTTAGTCCATCCGGGAACGCTACCTACACGATTCCAATAGCCACCGCTCCGGGTTCTGGTGGTCTTGTCCCACAGCTTAACCTGTCCTATGACAGCGGTGCGGGTGACGGCCCGCTAGGGATCGGTTGGAAGCTAAGTGGCGCCTCTTATATCACCAGGTGCGGAAAAACCTACGAACAAGACGAAACCCAGTTCAATGCCGGTGTCCAAATAAACGATGAAGATCGCGCATGCCTCGATGGACAGCGACTTATCCTGATCTCTGGGACCTACTGGGGCCAAAATTCCCAATATCGAACTGAAATCGACACGTTTTCCCGTATCCGATTCAACAACGGCGCATTTACCGTAGAGAGAAAAGACGGCTCTTTTTCTAGCTATGGCGGAACTGTGGACTCAAAGATCATCGCTAGAACAGGTTCGAACGACCTAAGCCAGAGCCCGACAATAACTTGGGCGTTGGATCGACTAGAAGACAGTTCAGGAAATTACATCGAATATGAATATCAGCAGGAGCCCGACACTTCTGAATTCGTCCTGCTGCAAGTCCGTTACACCGGTAATTCAACGATCAATGAGGCGCCCTACAACTTCATTAATTTTGTTTATTCCCAGCCACCAAAAGCGAACGCGTCGCCCCGATATATCGGCGGTGCTCAAATTAGTTTACGTAACCAGCTACAGAGAATTGACTCCCTTGCGATTTCGTCGGCTGAGGATGATGGAACTGGCGTAAGGCTAAAACCTGTGCGTTCTTACAAACTAAGTTACTCCAACGGTGACGGACATTTTCGGGAGACACTAACAAGCATTCAGGAATGTGGCGAACCATCTGGAGCCACTGATCAATGTTTCGCTCCCACAACATTCGACTGGAACGTTGTAGAAAATAGGCTTGGACCTGCAGGTAACAGTTTTAATGCCAAACCGTTGTCCATGAAGACCTTTGACCTCAATGGAGATGGCCGTTTGGACGTTATTTACACGGTCCGCACGAACAGCAACGAACCTACTGGCGATCTCAGAATACGAAAAGCCACAGCGTCAGGTTTTACAAACATATCCAATGCTGAAATCTCAGTTCCAACAAGTCTTCCCGTGGGTGCAGCGTCGGGTGTTGAGTATTTTGATGGCGTTCTGGTAAGCAATTGGCGAACCATGGATATCAATACCGATGGCTTAGATGATCTGGTATATCCCAATCTCGCATCGGATCGATGGGAAGTGCGACTGTCCACTGGTGACAACTTGGGTCCAGCATTGGCGGCCGGTGCAGGTACGCTGCAATCCCTTAGCCCAAGGGAGGTGCAAGTCTTAGATTTTACTGGCGACGGTAGACCGGATCTCATTTTTCATTCGAGCGGTACTAACGGACTGTTCTTAAGTCGCAACATTACCGGGCAAAACCAAAATCCAATGTTTGCCCCGCCAATACCCTTAGGAATTGACGCAGTGATGCTTGAGGGACGCACGATACTAGAAGGAGCAGGACCAAGAAGTTTACAGGTCTATTTCTCGTCTGCTGGCTACCCAGACACACGAGTTTCAGTAGCGCCGTTAAGTAGAACGCTAGCCGATTACGATGGGAACGGCTCAGTAGACTTGCTCGTTCGCCTCAGTCTGAATGACAGATCATGTGCGGAGTGTCAGCCTCCAGAAAACCCAGAAGAAGAACTAACGACGGTCTATGAATTTTCCTCAGAGTCGCCCAGTAGTCCGCAAAATGTAGTTGGAAACACACGTTTTGAAGCGTACTACATAGCGTGGGGTGTGCCAGGCGAAAATCGTTTCGTTTTCGACCCATTGATTGCGAATTCAGTCCAGGCGACGGGCGGCTTGTGTAATATTCCTTCGGAGGCTTGTAGGACTTTTACTAGAATACTACCAAGTGACGTTAATGGTGACGGACTTTCGGATCTTATCACTGAGCGCGTTGTTTCAGAGACCGAGTCCTCGATAGAGCTACGGGTAAATAGAGGTGCTTACTTTAGTACGTTTAGCCCACCCCAATTATTGGATCGAGGACCAAAAGAACAGCTGCGCCACTTTCAGATAGCAGACGTCGATGGCGATGGCTTGGGAGATCTGCTGACTCCTAATGCTGGAGTATGGAACGTTGATCGTAATCTTGGCCTCAGTTTCATAGACCTGCCAGGCGAGCCCGCTCCCTCCGCCACCGAACGCTACTTGTCCACAGTGCCGGCAGGCAACCCCAGTATTGACGTTACCCTATTTGCAGATTTCACCGGTGATGGAAAAACGGATGCCGTTCATTGGACCCGTGACGAAACACCGCCCCCGGTCGGTGAAACTCTAGTTAATTACCTAGGTACCGCAGAAACCGGTAATTCGAATAATCGGGCGAATGCCATTGAGCGGATCGAGAACGGCTATGGCGCAAAAACGGATATTCATTACAGGCCGCTAACCGATATCAACGTGTACTTAGATTCCGTTTTGCCCGGACCAATTAGTCCAGGTCGGGGTTCAGCTGTATACGATATCAACGCCCCAGTATTCGTTGTGAGCGAGGTCTTGTCAGATTCTCCCGTCGGTGGTACGTCGCCATCACCGACAGCGCGACGAACGGTAACCTACGAATACCGTGGTGCAAGGATTCAAGCCGGTGGGCGTGGTTTTCTTGGTTTCGAATCCATTACGCAGGTCGATCTCGGCAATTGTGAGGGCGCGGTTTTCGTCAACAGTTGTCTTAATACCGAAACGAAATATCGACAAGACTTTCCGTTTATCGGTCTTGTTGAACGGGTTGAATCGACACTCGGCGGTAAGCCGCTTCAGCGCCGAACTATTACCTGGGAAAGCGAGTTGACATATGGTTTCTCCGATGGTCGCGAAATCCACCATGTGTACCAGGATACCGTCCTGGATCAGCGTTTTACCCATGATGGAACAACGACTTCACAGTTGGTCGGCGCAACGGTCACCGAGTACGAGTACAACGAGGTGCTTGAGCTTGGAAACCCAACGAAGGTAACAATCAGAACCACTGGTGCGAATGGAGCTGAAATCTATAGGAGCGTAACGACCAATACGTTTAACAACGATTTATCGAATTGGCATCTAGGTAGGCTTGAAAGCTCGTCCGTTGTGTCGACTCGCAGTGGTGAATCTACGACTCGAAACTACAGCTACTTGTATCACCCAATTAAGGGCTTGTTGACAGAAGAAAGCGTAGCATCAGACGGTCTTGTGCAAACTAAGCGGTACGGACTCGATAACTTCGGAAACCGACGATCAACGGAAGTGTCAGGGACTTTCGTTCCCGCAAGAACCAGCTATACCTATCACGATTCTTTGGGGCGATATCCACAAGTACGACACAACGCGCTTGGGCAGATTATCGAAACCGTTCGTGAGCGCGATCAGTGGGGCAACGCGTTGAAAGTTGCAGACATTCTAGATTCCCTCGATGGCGACACTGTGTCTACCACCGCACTGGTAGATTCGATGGGGCGACAGTATTTTAGATTCTCAAGGGATGGATCCTGGCAGCGCGCGCATTTAGATGTTGCTTCGTCGCATTGCCCGGCGACGGCTGGATACAGGTCAGTGGAGTATATTGCCGGAGCGTCCACTGGACTGAATGATCCAACATCATTTCTATGTTTCGATCGTATTCAGAGAGAGGTTCGAAACGCTACCACAGGCTTTGTGTCTGACTATGACGTCGTCGATACAGAATATGATCCAGCAGGCCTTGTAGCTAGGCGTTCAGAGCCTGCTGCGCGCTCAGCGTCCAAATCTTGGAATACCTTCGAATACGATGTGTTAGGCCGGACACTTAGTTCACAAACTGCTGCCGGCAGACAGATGGACTATGAATGGGACAACCTTCCATCCCCATCGGAAGAGTTCGCCGGTAGCAGTTACGTAATCCAGAAAAGCACCATGAACCGGCGGGTATATCCATCGGGGTTGCCTCAGTCGATCGTTGTTTTACGTCGAGAATATTTCAATACGCTTCGCGAGACTGTTGCCGTCATAGAAGACTTTGGTGGCGCCAACCAGGCCACGACGAAATATTTTTACGATCCTAATGGCGATCTTCGCGAGGTCTTCAGTCCTCACGAGGGCAATAGTCCTAACGTAGTCATGACAATGGAAATGGACGGTCTCGGAAATGTTAAAAAGTTAACCGATCCGGATTCCGGAATCACAGATCGTTATTTCAACGCCATCGGGCAGCTGGTGTGCGAAAAACATGCAAATGATGAGGGCGCAAAATATCTGTACGACAGCCTTGGTAGGTTGGTGATCAGGCAGGATAGGATTAATTTGCTTGTAGCCGATGATAATTGTGATACCGGTCAAGTTGTTGAGACGAGTATTTGGTCTTATGAGGGCAATAGTTTCTCTTCCTATGATTATGGTCGTCTGGTTGAGCAATGCGTGATGCCTGGGCAGGCATCCGGGTGTAGTTTTGCTGCGACGTCGAGCAAGACATTTTCTTACGACAAGCATGGACGACTCTCTCAGACAACGTCTCTGGTCAAGGATGGAAGCACGGCGAAAACGCTCTCGGAGACACTTACCTATGACTCCCTAGGTAGAGTGTTTACCGAACTCATGCTTTTGCCAGTGGTAGATGGTGTCGGTGAAAAAGGCGTTCAATATGAATACAACAGCAACGGATATGTCTCTGCGGTATTAGACGCCCAAGGCCAATTTCAGACCGTTTTTGAGCGTATCGTTAGTCAAGATGCTCGCGGAAATTCAACTCAAACCAACTTTGGCAATGGACTGATTACCGAACGAAATTATCTCGCTGCCAGTGGATTCCTAACAGAGATTAAGACCCATGGCGGCGGTACAAATTTCCAACTTCTAGAACACGATTTCGATCCTGCAGGCAATATGCTCTATCGCCGTAATGCCGTAACCGATCGAACAGAGACTTTCGAATACGACCGACTGGACAGGCTTATAGAAGCTGATGTTAGGCAAGGCCTCCCCACCGACATCAATTTGCAGCCACCTGCTCAAAACAGCACGACCTACGAGGTTGGCGGCAACATTGCTAGCCGTAATGGTAATACCTATAGCTATGGTGCGTTGCATGGGCAGTGCAATGGAACCACTGCGCCCGGTCCACATGCCCTGACCTCGACCGCTTTAGGGAAACAATATTGCTACGATCAAAAAGGTAATCGAACCAGCGTTCACGAAGGGTCTGTAGTTAGCCAACAGGTCTCGTACACGACGTTCAATAAGCCATCCACCATCACCACGGGCTCCAATAACACCCATTTCGAATATGGCGCGGATCGATCGAGAACCAAGCGCATAGATGATTGGTTGGGTCGAACCACCTACTACTTCGGTTCCACAGAGCTAATAGTCGATAGTGCCGGAACCCGCTACAAGCGGCGGGTTGGTACGTCCGTGGTAATCACTCAAACCGGCGTCACTGATGAGGTTCGTTATTTGCACAAGGATCATCTCGGCTCGTCCGAGTTAATCACGGACGAGTTTGGCAGCAACGCGCTAGGCGTTAATGGCGATAACAGGCCGGCTTTTGGTCCCTGGGGACAGCGTCGCATGGGAGATACATGGTCTAACCAGGCTCCAACAACAACGACCCTAGTGAACGGCATTAGTACTCGTGGATTTACCGGTCACGAAATGTTGGATTCGGCGGGCATCATTCACATGAACGGCCGAATTTATGACCCGGAAACTGCTCGGTTTCTAAGTCCAGACCCAATCATTCAAGAACTTGGAAACACTCAGAACTTTAACCGCTATTCGTATGTGCTTAATAACCCGCTGAGGTATACGGATCCAAGCGGATACTGTTTTGACGGCTTAACCACAGCGTTTTGTGGCCCACTCATCGGCGCTGCAATCATCGGTGGGGGTTACTTTTCATATGCCGCCACTGAATCAATTCTCTCCGACTTTTATGGCTGGCTCGCGTCGCTCGATAACCAGCCTCTTAGCGCTCATCCTTCCGGAACTAGTCAAGGCGCGTTCGGGCCATCTACTACTATAAGCTTTACGGAATACCCTCCCGGACTCACTCGTTCGCACCAGGAGCAAACGTTCCTTTGGCGAACCCAGCGAATTGATTATCGCAACGCTAGTGTTTCGGGTTGTGATGAGTGTCATCCGACTGGGGGCGGTAATGAGCGTAGTGATGGGGTGACTTTTGGTGAGGCTGCAGTTTTTGCCGGCTCTTTGGTAATACCAGGCTATGAGATTGCGGTTTGTATGGCTGCCGGCGGCTGTGGAGTGGTTGGTTGGTTCGTAGCGGCTGTTGATTTGACTCCTGTTGGCAAAGTTGGGAAATTGCTGAAGACGGTGTTTAAAAGGGGGTCGCCCGGTGCCGCAAAGGGAGCATTTGAAATAGCTAAGGAAGGTGGAACTCATTCAGGTCAACTTAGAGAGTTCTTAAAACAGAATGCGGCTCAGCTCGGGCGTTCTATTCGAAGTTTTGATAAAAATATAGCTAAACATGAAAAATGGATACTCAATCCAAAAAGCAAAATACCAGAATGGGATACTTTTAATGCAGAAAGGCAAGCGAGAACAATACATCATTGGAGGAAAGATATAGCGCGTGCACGTGAGTTACAGAACATTGCTATAGGTGTTGCAAAGGAAAAGGGGTTTGATGTACCTGGCTATGATTGACGAAAAGTATAAAAATTATCTCTATGATTTAGGTTCGATACTTAGAGAGATGGGCGTTGAAGCTGTCGAAGAACATGAGCAAGCAAAAGGCACTAATCAAGAAAGTTTTAAGCTTGGATATTTGATGGGTTTTCATCGTGTTCTTACCTTAATGCAGCAGCAAGCTGAAGGTTTTGAAATTGAACAACAAGAGATAGCTATGCAGGATTTTGATGCGGATGTTGATCTAAGTTAATTGGTCTGTTTCAAATTTATGGGGTCAGGTTTAAGGGCCAGAGCTTAGATTGAAGGGTTCAGATTAAATTTATGGGGTCAGCCTCAAGTGCCAGGCTCGTGATCTTAAGCTAAGAATGAGAATCGGCTCGATTGCTGCTCTTGATGGGCTAGTTCGATAGCGGTGAAATTTATGGGGTCAGGCTCAAGTGCCAGGCTCGTGATCTTCCAGGCTCGTGATCTTAAGCTAAGAATGAGAATCGGCTCGATTTCTGCACTTGATGGGCTAGTTCGATAGCGGTGTAGAGCCCGCCTCAAGTCCTGCAGTGGAACAACGGCTGGAAAATAAAGCAGAAAAGGGGTCCAGAAAAGGGGTCAGACAACTTTTTCAGCGCTAGACGACAGTTGGCAAAATTTAGAATTTATGGGGTCAGGCTCAAGTGCCAGGGTTAGAGCGAGTGGAGTCGCAGTGACAGTTAGTTGGCACTGCTGTGCTGGTAGAGAGAACAGGGCGAAAACCGATCGGTTAGCTGTCGAATGGTTTCAAGCGGGTTCTTGTGAAAAAACAACTATGGGGTTTAGGCAGCTTTTAGCGGTGGTCATTGCTTCCGACCATTAGTTGAGTGAGCGTAATGCCCCGTTTGCAAACGGGGCTTTGTATCATTATGGAGAAATTTAATGAAACCAATTGTGAGAGTTACACTTGTCCTGCTGGCGTTTGCGTACACGTTAACGACGCATGCGCAAACACCTTCTAATGCGACAGGCTGGACCCAGATCACACAATTTGGCTGCCACGCTGTCAACGATATTTGTTTTTTGAGGGTAGAGGCTGCCGTTACCAATCCTGAAGTTACTTCCTGTCCCAATCCAGGACAGATTCGTTGGCGGCTGAGTGATCCGGGTGGCGAGGCAATTTTCTCGTTGGTATCAACTGCCACCGCAACTGGAAAAGAGATAGCTATTTACCTCAACTCATCCTGTCTCGGTAATTACCCCAGAGTCAACTACGTGTGGATTCGATAGCTATTTGATACGGCCTGAGGGCCATCCATAATTTTTTGAAAGGCGCCATAGTGGATCCCAAGCGATGTGAAATGGGATTCTACCCACGAAACGTTTAGGAGAATACTGTGACGAGGAAAATCATTTTAGTGAGCGCATTGTTTTGCGCATTCATAGGCTCGGCCAATGCAGGTAGTGCCAGTGGAAAAGTCTTGCGGCTTTACGTACATGCTCAAGGTGGTAACGGTGAAGGCGTTGCGATGTTTAAGGTTGAAAACAGGGTCTCTGCGCCAGACGACTGTGGGGGTTTCGACGGCGGCACTGAGTGGGCGATTAGCCTCGAAAAAGAAGCTGGTCGGGCGATGTATGCGTTGCTGCTGTCTGCTGAGTCTAGGGGTGTGCCCGTCAAGGTCTACGGGTTTGATGACTGTGACGATTGGGGTGATCGAGAACGACCTAAATATATCATTCGAACTGATGAATGATGGTCTGTGGGTGATGGGCGCTAGCCGCTGATAAGTTATGACTTCAAAGTAAAGTGCTAGGTTGATGATCCGAGCCAATACCTTTAATAGGTATTCGCGTTCAGGTCGAATTTATCAGGCCTTTTGCTGACAGTTGCGTTAATCGGAAATTCTGTGTCATTGGCAGTCAACTTTCAATCAAGGGTCCGCCGGGCCGAGTCGCGGCTAGAGGCGTTCGAATAGCCGATTGACGATACTGAAAGCAATCAGGAGTTGTTGAAATGAAATCAAACGGCTATAGCATTCGGAACCTACCGAAATTCCCACTTTCGGTGCAAAAAAACGCTCTCTTGTTCCTCGCGATGGCGTCGACACCAATATCGGCCTTTGCTGCTTTTACGGCTGAGGACAAACCCGTACTTACGGTTTATCAGACTGATTCATTGCCGAACCCAACTACGGATTTTGCCTTTAGAACCGGAGAGTCGAATGGCTGCGGCGGAATTTGGTATCGCGTAAAAAGTTCGAACGAGGCTTTGGCGAGTCGCAAATTTGCCATTGTCTTAACGGCTCATACGACAAACAAGACCATCGATTTTCACGACAGGGGCCAGTGCGAAGGATCGCGCGCAACGGTTGGATGGGTTAGGTTTCATGTGAATTCCCAACCATGAACAGATGTCCACCTGCCCTTCTTCTAAACCAGCCTTTAACTCTGGCACTTGAACCTGATCCCATAAATTTCGCCGGCTGTTATGCTGACAGCCGTGGATTGTGAAATTGATACTAAGCGAATAGCTGATATTTCCTTTTGCTATATGGGAGCAAATCTTTTGCGTCCGCTCAAACCTTTAAGCATAGCCCTCGCAATAGCCCTTTCTAGCTCTGCCCAGGGCCAACAAACACTGATTAATCTTCGCGACCTGAACGGCAGCAACGGCGTTAGTTTGCCTGGAACCGATATAGGAGGAAGTTCCGGTTGGTCGGTGGCTGGAGGTGCAGATATCAACGGTGATGGATTCCAGGATTTCGCTATCGGTACACCCAATGCCGAGTACGGGGAGTTTGAGGGTAAAGTCTTTGTGGTATTTGGCGGTAGATTCTCTGGCCAATCAACGGTCCGTCTTTCTGACATCGGTGCAGGAGACGGCTTTGTGGTGACTGGAGGAGATAGACGTAGCTACGCAGGCATCACAGTTGATATCACCACAGATATCAACGGCGATGGGCTGGCGGATTTGCTTGTTCAATCCAGGGCGCCAGAGGGACAAGCCGGCGGCGCGTACGTTCTCTTTGGTGGAACCTCTACTTCAGATGTTCGACTCGATAACCTTCAAACCGAGCGCGGCATCACCATTTCTGGAACGCGACCTTCAGGTGTTGGAGATATTAATGGAGACGGTTTCAGCGACATCGGCTTTCAGTGCTCTAATGATGAATTGACCCGCACGGACGCCTGTTTCCTGTTTGGCTCCTCCACGTCTTTTCCTTCTTTGGTTTCGAGACAATCTTTGACTGAAGGTCGAGGACTCATAGTCAGTCAGGAGACCATGGATACTGGTCGCTTTCTTATAGATGGTGCGGGCGACTTCAACGGCGATGGTGTCCAGGATTTTCTGTTTAGAACGGGTTGTTGTGATGTTGGTTTGGTATTCGGTTCAGAAACAAGTTTGCCCAACGTAATGAACCCCCAGAACCTCAATGGCGTCAGTGGCCTTACGTTTACTGCAACCGGTCTTGCACAAACAGCAAGGCTAAACGCCAGTGGTGCCGGAGACATCAACAACGATGGCATCGATGACCTCGTTCTGGGTTTGACAGGCTTTGGTCAGTCGCCCTTTGCTAATAGGGGCGCAGTATTTGTGGTTTATGGATCACGATCAGCTTTCCCAGCGGTCTTCGAACTAGCGGATCTGGATCCATCCACCGGACAGTGGGCCGTTGGTGTCAGTTCCAGAGACGTGCTGGGTTCCGCGTTGGATGCCGCAGGAGATGTTAATGGAGATGGTATTGACGATTTCATCGTGGGGGCCCGTGAGGCGGGTGTCGGCGGTGAGGCTTACGTTATTTTTGGTGGGGATGGTATCAATTCGGCGACTCCGGGTTCTTTGATCACGGAGCTAAGTGGAGTTGCGCTTCGAGGCACGGTTTTTGGTGACCAGGCGGGATGGTCGGTCAGCGGCGCGGGTGACGAAAATGGTGATGGCCTAGATGACGTCATTGTCGGCGCTCCCTATGCGGACCCGGGATTTGCCTATGAAGGGGAGTCCTATCTTGTCTACGGCAACGATCCCAATCGTATTTACGCCAATGGTTTTGAGCGCTGAGTGATGATGCCGAGTAAAATTCCTCTCGCTGCTGTTTGTCTACTGTTGCAAAAAGTCGTTTGGCTTGGCTGCCTTGGCATCACGCCACTTTGTGCAGAGACATTCTGGGAAAAGGGCTTTCATCGGGCAGGAATCGAGGGCACGGTAAGCACCTCCCTCAACGTTGGAAATCTGACTTATTTCGCTGGCCAGGTTCGTGCGGCAGGCGCAAAGGCTGCAGGCGGCGTGGTGTCTTATGATTGGTCTACGGAGCAATGGTCAACATTGCCTGGGCGTTTCGATGGGTCCGGTCGATTTGGCAGTCCAAAAGACCAAATTAACGCCTTAGCAATGTTCGACGATGGTGACGGACCAAGGTTGGTCGCTGCAGGCAATTTTGAAACCATCAACGGGCAACAGATTGCTTACCTTGCCCAGTGGAC
>CAZLJY010000126.1:0-13974 GCA_964559945.1 uncultured Gammaproteobacteria bacterium
TATTGGCTTTGATGGTACTACTATTGATGCTCGTTTCTACATCAACAACAATGGCGAGATTATCTCACCTACGGCCCCCCCGGGGATGCGCCCATTGAACGGTATTATCGAGCTGTCGCCCACTGGCAAATGGGCAATCAGACGCGGGCGTTGCAGCTTATTGACGGCTGCCAGTCTAGGGGGCGGGCCGATGTGTTTGCGGAATATTGTCAGATTCTTGGATTACTGCTTAGGGGAGAAACTCGTCAGGCGGTAATCTTGCTCAATGCTATGGCGATTGAGCGGCAAGGCGAAGATCTCATGGATGGCGAAATGGATTATAAGGTTGCCCAACTATTAAGCGTTGCTGGCGAACTGTCTCTGGCCAACGATGCCGCTGCATTAGCCTGGCAACGGGGGTTTCGTTGCCAACCGTGTTACGCCACCGACCCGTTGTTTTCCAACCTTCGCAACGATCCTGATAACGCTACCCTTTTTTCCCAGATTTATCTTTCCGACAACGAGGAATAGTCACCCATTTAGCTTCCATTAGCTTTTCATCAAGAAAGATTGGGTGGCAATGCCCACGATGGCTGGATGAAACCAGGGTTTCTGGCAATACTTATCGGACTGACGGCCTGCAATGGTTCCGGAAATGGCCCGGATCTGTCGGTGGTCCACCAACCTGTGGTCACCGCTGGAGAACCCCAGATCTGCGCTGATCCTCGCTACTTCCGTATTGAGAATAAGGGAAATCGCGCCGCTTTTGCTGTTGTACTGCAGCAATGGGCCGGCCAGGGCTTGTTGGATCCACCGTTGCGTATCTATCCGGGTCCCGAACCCGGTGAATCCCTTTTAGCGTTGGTCTGCGCCCCAGAGAGTCCTTCTCCTGGTTGGTGTGTGGAAGCCCATTTACAACGACTGCAAGCCAGTGACCCCCAAGACCTCAATGCACTGGATAATCAGTGGTGTTCAATAACCGCCATGCCGTAATTCGGGGCTTAGACAGCGGGAGATGGTGATATGGGAAACGGCGGCGATGCGAAATTCGGCAAGATCTGCGCCGATAAGTCTGGCGTCTGGCGCAAAAACTATCTATCGTTCAGTTCGCCGTGGCGCAATCAATTGGAGAACTGACGATGCAAAGTTTTAAACCTCAACGTGGACTCAAATGTTCAGCCATAGCAGGTCTCGCATTGATAGTGCTCTGTGGTGTTTCCCCCCTGTACGGCGAAGTTATTCGGTTGTCGGAACCCGTATCTCAAGATGCTCACAGTGAAACGTTCGGCGCCCAAATGCCGGCCGCGGGCAGGGCGCTGACACTGGCCGAAATTTTGCGCGAACCTGATCTGTATGTTGATCAAACCGTGAAGGTCAGCGTCCGGGTGGATAAGGTGTGTCAGAAAAAGGGCTGTTTTTTCATTGCTCAGGATGAAGACGCCTTGGTCAGAGTGGCCTTCAAGGATTATGGTTTTTTCGTGCCGACCGACATTGCGGGGCGGCGGGTTACCTTAGCCGGCCAACTGGTTAGGCGCGATATGTCTCCTGAGCAAGCTCAGCACTACGGTTCGGATTTAGGCGCAGACGGACAAACTATTGAGGCAGGATTGGTCTACGAAATTATTGCCAGCACTGTGAGAGTGCCCACCGATACCCGCGGTTAACGTAGGCGGTCCAGCATCCTGCCGCCGTTGGGGTTCGCTAGCGCCAGAGGCAAAGCGTCGCTAGAAGGGTTTTTACTGAACCGTATAAGTCAGATTGTTTGAGGACGAGACATTGGGCCTAGCTGGAGGGGTTAAGTAAATGCCGGCACTCATTGATCGATGGGTGAAAGGTCCAATTTTTGACTGCCAGCAGTGTGGTCAATGCCTATTGCCACAAACCGGCTGGACCTGCCCAATGACTTGCCCCAAGGGGCTGCGTAATGGGCCCTGCGGTGGGACGGTCAACGGTAGCTGTGATGTGTTACCCGACAGGGCATGTGTCTGGGTAAAAATTGGTGCCCGAGCCAGCATTCCCCAAAACCGGATTCGAGCACCTCTAGACCCTAAGCTAGTTGGTACCTCAAGTGTCCTTAACTACGTGACCGGCAAGGATTTGGACACTCGGGTGTCCCAGCCCTTTTATTCAGCGATGGGCGGTGGGACAGGCGAGACCTCGGGGTTTTCCCGCAGATTTGACGCTAACCGCATCGTCATTACGTTCGCTGTTGCCTCACCGAAAGATCAAAAGGGCTTACCTCAGGTGGAGCGAATTGTGGCACGTGTCAGGCCCCAGGTGGACGCCATCAACACGACGATGGGAGCCGGTGGAGTCCCGTCGCTACATTCTTTGGAAACGGCCAGGGTTGTTGCGTCAAATGGCGTTGCACCGATTGTGCAATATTGTGGGCGGGATCAGGATGCGGCGTCCTTTCGAAAACACGCAGGACTAGCATTGGCTGACGGATTCGCCAATATTTTCGCTATTACCGGCGATTGGAACCGAAAAACACCGCGAGAGCTATCTGCGAAAAACTGGTTTCCCATGGACAGTTTGCAAATGGTTGATCAACTTGTCGGACAAATCAGCCACGTCAAAAAGCCCTACATTGGCGTCGCCAGCAATCCCTACTCCACGCCCATGTCGCTGAGTGTTGATCGATTTCTGAGTAAGCTGCGGGCAGGTGCAGATTTCACTCAAACCCAGGTGGTCACGGAAACCCAACGTTTTTCCCGTTGGTTAGCAAAGGTTCGAGCCACGCCGGAAGGCAAGGCCTGCAGAGTTCTGGTATCGGTGCCGCTGGTTGGCAATACACAATCTCTAGATGTGCTTAAACAACTTCCCGGCGTTCAAATTGATCCGGCCTTTAAGCATTCATTGGAATACGGACACTGTTCAGTTCAGGCAGGACTTGGGGCCGCGAGACATCTCATCAAAAGCCTGATGGCACTTAATATTGATGGTGTTCATCTGCTTAATTTCGGCCTTCCGTTGACCAATGTACTGGAGCTTATGGAAGAAATTCGAAGCTGGCCATTTCGCTAGCGGCGGGGAATAGGGCCGTTTCGTACCGCTGATCTAATCCGGTAATCGAAGTCAAAGAAAAACAGATGCTGGCGATCGAATGTCAACAGCTAGCTGCCCACCCATGACTGAGAGCTACGATCTTCGAATGGGTACAACCGAACCTTTGATCTGCGGGTTGTCAGTAGTCGTTGATGGATTGAATACACTGATCTGGTTGCGCCCGGAATTTTTTGCTGCGTAGCAAGCCGCGTCGGCTTGTTGCAATAGGCTTGAGGGTTTACTTGCTGCGGTCGAAAATGCGATTCCGATACTAATGCCTACGGAAAAACTCTGCGCGCCCCAATGCAGGCTATGGTTGGCAATCCGCTGCTGGATTCTGCTGGCGATGGCCATGGCGTTATCGCGCTCGCAGTGGCTGAGCAAAATGCAAAACTCATCGCCACCCATCCGGGCGCAGAGATCGCTTTTGCGTGCGGTCGTTCGCAGAATCTGACTGATGTCTTTTAACATCGCATCCCCGGCGCCATGTCCACCCTGGTCATTGACTACCTTAAAAAAATCAAGATCGCAAAAAAGTAATGCGTGACCCGCAGCCGACTGGGCTAATGCTGACTTAAGCTCCAATTCCAACTCGTGGCGGTTAATAAGCCCCGTCAGTGAGTCAAACCTAGCGCGGGTCTCAAGGCTGGCATTGGCCTTGTCCAGGGATCGCAGCAAATTGAACATGTAGGCTGGCACCACAAATAGCACGGCAAATATATTGATTGCTAGAAAGGTATTGTTCTGCCAATAGGTTGATGTCCAGCACGCTATGGCGAACCCGAACCAAGCCAGTGCCGAGCTAAAAATCAGATAGGCAGCGCCATAGCGCATCCCGTTACCCAAGATGATGAGTAGGTAGATAATGGCGAACCAGGCGGTGGTATCACCACCGAGATACAAACCGAACGACACAATCAGTATGTCGTGGGAGATGCCAACCACCCGACGAACTAGGGTTGAACCGACCTGCCGAATAATGGCCAGCAGTAAGATTAATGAGGCAGCCAAAGCGAGCAAAACAGCGATACGGCCCTGCAACAGCAAATGGGCTAGGGAGCGCTCTTCCAGGTAGCTGGTGTAGGCGAAAACCACCATCGCGCCAACGATCAACAGTCTCGCAAGACCTTGCAGTAACTCTGTGTCCTCTCCGTTACTGAAGCGCTGGCGAATAGTCTCAATTGCGCTGGTCACAGCTTAGCCATTAACCGCCAAATCTTGGTCTGTTGATCTTTTTTGTCCATCTCGGTTTTTTCGGCTGGATGCGAAAATTCTTAATTTGCCATTCTATTGTTGAGCATTAGGCCGGTATTTGGCGATCGCGTCTACACTGGAGAAGGCTTAATGGGCAAATTTTGGTTACGTTTTGATGGAGGCTTTGGTCGGTTTTGAGATCCGCCGACGGCGCTTCGGCATAGAACGAAAATAATTCTGGAGCACTGGAATCCAAGGGTCGGTTTAATGATCATGGGTAGCCCCATTGGGTGCTTGCCTTAGCCGGATGAGTCAGCGGTGATGACTGCCTGGTAGGCAGCTGCAATGTACCGGTCAACGCCTTTGGGAACCGGATTGTTGGGAAGGTAAATTCGAACCGCACCTAAAGGGATAGCCGCCATGGCGAGACGACAACATTGAAGCGACAGTCCTTGTTGCTTGGAAAAATTTCGAACGGCACATTCGACGCTTTGGTTGGCGCTACGAATCTTTTTGCTAATGAGCTTTGGTGTTTTGTCTGACAAAAACTCCGAGGCGCGACAACACACGAGTAACGCGGCTCGGTCCGGTTCGTGGCGACAGAAACGTGGTGTAGTCAGAGCGGCCTGCAAACCGGCATGCTCGTCCCCGCCACTTAGCGCTTCCAGGAATTGTGTTTGAAATGCCTCAAGAGCGTCCAGCCAGGCTTCGGCCAGCAATCCTTCTCGGGAGCTAAATCGGTGGAATAGGGAACCGACGGAAACGCCGGTTAATTTCACGATGTCTGCCACGGTAACCGTGCCAACGGCACTTAGCTGCTGGCTTACTGCCGCATAAATTTGTGCGTGGTTAAGCGTTGATTGACGACCCATAGCAGAGTTATATAATAGAATAATTATTCTAGTAAAGTGTTTTATGCAGTCATCTTTGCCACCGGGCCAAAAACGTCGAGCCAATCTGCCTAGGTTTGGGATGCTCCAGTACGCCAATCGATTCCCTCACTCACCAGATGAGGTTGCGGTCAAAATTACTGGAGATGTAGCCCATCCGATATCCCTGGGAGCGGACTTGGCCGCGCTTCCACGCACCAACCAAGTATCGGACTTACATTGCGTTACTAGTTGGAGCGTTCAGAAACTTCGTTGGAGTGGTTTTCGGTTTGCCGATGTCTACGAACAAATCATCCTGCCGGTGGCCGGTCCCGCTAACGGCGCAAATTTTGTCGTTTTGGGCGCGCAGGACGGATACCGCTCTAGTCTGCCTCTGGCGGATTTGCTCAATGATGATGTGTTGCTGGCCGATCGGCTTGACGGTCAGCCTTTGTCCGTCGCTCATGGCGCACCGCTCAGGCTAATTGCGCCAGCCCACTATGGGTACAAAAGCGTTAAGCACCTGCAGTCGTTGGGGTTTTATCGTGAGCCGTTTGAATTCAGGCCGAGGTACCTGCGATGGATGGTGCATCCACAGGGGCGCGTCGCTCAGGAGGAACGAGGCAGAGGCTTGCCTGGCTGGCTATTTCGTTATCTCTATCGCCCGCTTATTGGCTTTGCCGAGAATTTAAGCAGGAATGGTTTAGCGAAGTATGAGCGTCAAAGGCGCCGGATTTGAACGTAAGCACCCGATAACAACGCTGTCTCAGCCTAGGTCAAGCCGCTTGGACATTTTGAGATTTCTAATGTTTGATCATGAACATCGTGACAATAACTTGACATAAGGTCCGATAGTTTGCGCTAGATGATCCGTGGCAAAGCCCATTGCAGCGGCCACTGCGTAAAACCCAACAGGGGAGCAAACCAATGTCTGATCGGAACAATACACAGGTGATCGTGGCGGTAAGTTTCGCCGTGATCCTCGGCGCCGCAGTGTCCTGGGCGGGCAGCGTTGGCGGTGAGCGGTTCAATCAGTTCCCGGTGTTTGCTTTGTGCGGACTATTGGCGTTTGCCATTAACTGGCTTGCCTATATCCCTGCGGCATTGGCCCGTACGGAACACTTTTATGACTTAACCGGGGGTCTAACCTACATTACCGTCACCATTGTTGCTTTGGTGTTTTCCGGTGAATTGGATCTCCGCGGTATGCTGGTTGCGGTGATGGTCCTGGTCTGGGCCTTGCGATTGTCGAGCTTTTTGTTTCGACGAATTTCACGGGATGGCAGTGACGTTCGTTTCGATGGAATTCGGGATCAACCGATGGCGTTTTTGATGGCCTGGACCTTGCAGGGACTTTGGGTGTTGCTGACCGCCGCGGCAGCACTTGCCGTGATTACCGGCGGCACCCGGGTCCCATTGGGTATTGTCGGATACCTTGGTCTAGGGGTGTGGGTCTGCGGCATGATCATCGAGGTTGTGGCAGATCACCAGAAGTCCCGTTTTCGAAAAGATCCCGCTAACAAAGGGCAATTCATTTGCCATGGACTTTGGGCATGGTCCCGGCACCCCAACTATTTCGGTGAGATCATGCTGTGGACTGGTATGGCCATCGTCGCTGTCCCTGTGTTGACCGGCTGGCAACACGTGACCTTGATATCGCCGCTGTTTGTGGCGCTGTTATTGGCGAAAGGTAGCGGCGTACCACCCCTTGAGGCGAAAGCTGAGGAACGCTGGGGTGGACAAGCTGATTACGAAGCCTATAAACGCCAAACTCCGGTCCTAATGATGAAGCCGCCTGTGGGTTCTTAATATACTAATTCGACTCGCTGAGATAACTTCCTGGGGCTAGAACTTCAGCACGTCAGATGTCCGCTGGGTGAAACGTTTCTGGGTCAATCTGAGTGTTTCAATGCTGACGGATTTGTCATTGGCAAGACTTGCGAAAATGTCATCCAAACTATGTTTTCCATCCGTTCGCTGAATGATTTCCTGATCCAGCAACTCCATAATTACAGCGGCTTTGGCAGTGGTGGGTCCAGTGGAATTTTCGGCATTTAGTGGGCCGGCCTGTTTGCTCCAATCTCGAAGACCATCCATGGCACGATCCCGGCGTGACGCGGATATGGCGCCTGAGCGATGCAGTAGTTTCACCGAGTAATACTCAGCCAGACCTTCAACAATCCAATCGGCCCCGTCAATGCTGTCGAGTCTGGACGCTACGTGAATCAGTTCATGGAGCAAGGTGCTGGTACCGTTTTCGCTGATCAGGGGGCGATCCGCGTGCAGGTATAAGGAGTTACCTGCGGACAGTCCACCTCGCCACATGCCATCGTTTGCGCTAACCAGCAACAGACGATCAGGCAAATTAGGCATGACCTCAGCCAGCGTGGGTAGGGTCCAGGATAAAAAAGCCAGGATATCCATCCGCCGCACGCCCTGTTGCTGAGGGGCGGCGACAGTGACCAAAACCCCTGCAATGGTGTCCGAACGCACGCCAATTTCACCGCCAATCATCCACCCGGTTGGGCGATCAAAAGTACGCTCAGGGTTGTCGACCCTATAACGTCCATCCTGAAGTTTTCGATAGGGCGTTCTAAAGCTCCAGTCACTAGGGCCCCGCAGCGTAAGATGGGCAATCGCTTCGGTATTCTTCTTTTGTTTGAGCCGGCCTGCAGGGATGAGATCGTCGCCTCGCCAAAGGGCCCAGTTAGCGGTCATTCGAGCATCAAACGCACCGTTGGCTCGCTGGTGATTGATGCTGACTTGATACGTTAGCTCCATGCCAGCTCGAGCGGGTCCAATGACCAGAACATCCTCGGCCCGGCTGAAGGCCACATTTGATTCAAATTGGCTCATGCGCGGATGGGTGCGAAGGGATAGCTGTTGAATACGCTGGGCCCCTTGGCCCCAACGAATTTTGACTTTTGCAATCCCGTCCTCTGGCTGGAAGGTGATGTCGTAGTCCAGCGCATAGGAACTCAGCGGCGCGTCAGCATGGCAAGCGCTGCAGGCCGTTATCAAGGCCCATGCGGCAATGGCCATAGCAATTTTCATAGGCATGTCGATTCGCCATCAGTTAAGCGGCCATTATAGAACGCTGATGTTGGCAAACCGTTAGCGAGGCCTCGAGATATACTTATCCCTATGAACCCAAAAGACTATTACCAATGGGCTGAGCGGGCGGCTCGGTGGGGCGCAAATTACCTAAAAACACTGCGCGATCGCCCGGTAAGGTCAGCCGTGAAACCTGGCGATACCGCGGCGAAAATTGAACCCCTGCCGCCCGAGCAGCCAACGGATATGGCAGAGATTTTTGCCGACTTCGAACGCATCGTTCCTGATGCCATGACCCATTGGCAACATCCTCGGTTTTTCGCTTACTTTCCAGCCAATGCTGCGCCCGTGTCTATGGTGGCCGAACAGCTTAGTGCAGTGATGGCAGCCCAATGTATGTTGTGGCAAACCTCGCCCGCCGCAACCGAAATGGAAGGGGCGATGGTGGCTTGGATGCGCCACGCAGTAGGACTGCCCGCTGACTTTCTTGGTTTGATTCAAGACTCAGCCACGACCTCAACAGTCTGTGCATTGCTAACCATTCGAGAACGCGCGTTGGATTGGCAGGGCAACAAAAGCGGTCTGTTCGGCCAGGCTCCTTTGCGGGTTTACGCCTCACCTCAAAACCATTCGTCCATTGATAAGGCAGTGAGAATATCCGGCATTGGTCAGGACAATTTGGTGAAAGTGGCAACTGACGACAATTGGGCGTTGGACCCACAGGCCTTGACCGAAGCCATAGAAAAGGACCTGCAGGCAGGCAGGGTGCCGGCAGGTGTTGTGTTGTGTGTTGGTGGCACTTCCCTGGGAGCATCAGACCGTCTTCGAGAGACGATCGCGGTTGCCCACCACTACCAGCTTTATGTACATGTGGATGCAGCCTGGGCCGGATCGGCCATGATATGCCCGGAGCTGCGAGGGCTTTGGGAGGGCGTGGAAGATGCTGACAGTATCGTGCTTAATCCCCACAAGTGGCTGGGGGCGCAGTTTGATTGCACCATTCAATTTCTCAAAGACCCCCAGGCACAAGTAAAAACCCTGGCCATTCAGCCTGACTATTTGAAGACTCTAGGCCAGGATGAGGTGATCAACTACAGCGAGTGGACGATTCCGTTGGGGCGCAGGTTTAGGGCCTTGAAGCTATGGTTTTTGCTACGCGCCCATGGCCTTGAACAACTTCGAGAGCGAATCCGAAATCACATCAGCTGGGCCGAAAAAGCTGCTGCGGCAATTGGTGCGTTACCCAATTTTCGAATCACCTCGCCCTGTAATTTGTCCTTGTTTACTTTTCAATTTGCGCCACCCCATCGGCCAGCCAGTGAGGCCACGGAGCAGTTACTTATTGCAATAAACAACGACGGGCGAACCTATCTCACCCAAACGATGTTGGGTGATGAGTTTGTGATTCGATTTCAAGTGGGCCAATTTGATTGCACGCAACGGGACGTGATGACCGCTGTTGAGGTGATTGAAGAATTGTCGGCCCTGTGCGGCCTTGCATCGATAGATGCTTAAGGACATGGGGTTTTGGGGGGCAAGCAAGGCGAAATCGTCTTTCTTTTTAAACCGGCATACGAAGTTAACTACGGGGTTCAAGGCCTGCAGTTTGAGGAGAGTAAAATGAAAGCAGTCATTGCGGCGATCCTATTATTGCTACCTTTTGCAGTCCCCGCCCAGCTGGCATTCCAGCCATTATCGGTGCATCCGGCAAACATTGATAAGGGATCAGAGTTCCTTATTGCCGTTGAGGATCACTGGAATAATGGTTGTGGCGGTGACATCAGTATGGAAGTCACCACCAATCAAATAGACATATTGGCACGTTCTGTTAGTGACCAAACCTCGATCGTTTGTACCGCCAACCCGCTTCCGTTTTCTGACTTGCTTCGTCCACGGGCCAGTTTTGACGGTGAGTTCGCCGATAACGTGACCGTGAATTATATTTTTGAGCAACCCAGCGGTGAGCGTGAGACCCGTGGGTCGTTGGTACTGACATTTAGCGACCAACCCAATGCACCGATGAGCGTTGAAACGGGTGCATGGACGACCTCAAGCCTTGAAAGTTCGGGACTATTCGTTGACCAGCAAGGGGGCCTATTTAGCGCTAGTTTGGCGGACTACTTTGATACTGCGGGAACCTGGTATTTCGGTGCGGGAAAGGTGGCTGGCGACACAGTAATTGCTGAAATCAGTCGTTTTGGCACCATTGTTTGTGTCACGGCGCCCTGCCCAAGAGCGTCCCCATTGAATACTGGCACCATGCTCGCTGTACTATTTGCACGAAATCGCATGTTGGTGAAATTTGTCGGTGTGCTGGACTCCGATCCAGCCATGGTGGGTGCATTCCACTATCATCGATTAAATCTCAGCAGCCCCTCCAGTCGGACGGGAGTTCCCGACTTAGTCGGCCGATGGGTTATCGGTCTTGCTAGCGGAAGCAGCGAGGGCTTGGCGAGCGGTTTTGCTGAATACGAGCTGTTTAGGATGGGGCCCGAATCTCAAGGCGCTCTTGCGACTACGATCTTCTCCGCTCGAAATATCAACCGACTGGATGACTCCCTGGAATCAGATTTTGATTTTGCTTGCCAGGATTTACGGCCTATTGATGGTGGTCTTGTCTGCACTAGCACCGAATTGAACATCCCTGGGACTGCCGCCAATTGTATTTCAAGCTTCAGTTTCGACGAGGTCGGATTACGTCGGGTGGCCGGGCAAGCCCGTTGTGGAAATTCCATCGGCGATTTCATCATGGTTCGGCTCTGAAGCGGTTGTGGGGTGGCGGGGGAGTCCCATTGAAGTTGTCCGTATGGGGTTTTAGCGCCGCAATGTCATTCGATTCAATTTGACCCCAACGGATCTTGGCTAGCAGCGTATTGAAAAAGTCTCATCCGAGTGCGAGACAAGGCGAAAACGGCCGAAAAAGCGCAGTGTACTGGCCAGTACATGAGCATTTTGAGGCCGTTTTTAACGCCGGATCGTGCCGGCTGAGGGTTTTTCAACACGCTGCTAGACAGGCTTGCCAGGCTGGCCCACACTTCCGGCATGAATATGACGCAAGCAAGCCAAGCTCTCATGGATGCTGGCCGTGCACTAGATCAACGGGGGTGGGTTCCGGCCACTAGCGGTAACTTTTCTGTTCGACTAGATGATGGCGACTTAGCCATTACGGCCTCTGGCAATCACAAGGGGCGATTGAAGCCCGAACATATTATGCAGATCAGCCTTGATGGGCAGCCTCGGGATTCTAAGCGCCCCTCAGCGGAAACAGCATTACACCTTCAGATTTATCGGCGCGAACCGGAAGTAGCCGCTGTCCTTCACACTCACTCTGTGAGCGCCACCATTGCCTCTATGGGACAAGCAACGACGCTGAGGTTTTCCGACCTTGAGATACTCAAGGCCTTTGCACCTATCCAGACTCACCAGGCCAGCATTTCGGTGCCCGTATTTCCCAATAATCAGGACATCGATCAGCTGGCGGCAACGGTGGAAGGGTTTATGGCGACCAACGGCACGGGGTATGCGTACCTAATCCGCGGACATGGCGTGTACACCTGGGGTAAAACCATCGATGACTGTCAACGTCATCTTGAGGCGTTGGAGTTCTTGTTTGAGTATTATCGACTCACTGCAGACGCCAACAGGACTACGCCATGACCCAGCTGACCTGGTTTCAAGACGACAACCCGGCCACGCCCCGGGAGGTAAGCGGCGATTTTGCCAAAATTGCCGATCGGCTTAAGGCGCACGGTATCGTGTTAGAACGGTGGGCCGCTGAGCAGGCAATTGCCGCTGGGGATTCTCAGGAGGCAGTGATCGAAGCTTATCAAAAAGATATCGATCGATTGATGGATACCGGCGGTTATCAAACCGTCGACGTGGTGAGCATGCAGCCTACCCATCCAGAGCGGGCAGCCATGCGAGAAAAATTCCTCGCCGAACATACCCATAGCGAAGATGAGGTGAGGTTTTTTGTTGATGGCCAGGGCTTATTTTCACTGCATGTAGGAAACAACGTATTTGAGGTGCTATGTGGCAAGGGCGATCTGATCAGTGTGCCTGCGAACACGCCCCACTGGTTCGATATGGGGCCTGCCCCGAGCTTCGTTGCTATCCGTCTGTTTAACAACCCAGAGGGGTGGGTTGCTAATTTTACCGGCAGTGATATTGCCGACCGATTCAGTCGGCTGGACAACACGTGTCAGCTCCCATAGTTATTACCGATATCGAGGGCACCACCAGTTCCTTAAGTTTCGTAAAGCAGGTGCTGTTTCCCTACGCGGCCCAGCATCTATCCGATTACGTCCAAAGGCATATAGAGACCAGCAAGGTACAAGACCAGTTGGCGGCAGCGTCGGAAATTTCCGGCATACCGCTAACGGATACGGCCGCCCTGGTTCAACAATTGTTGAGCTGGATTGCAGCAGATAAAAAAGTAACGCCGCTAAAGGCGCTGCAAGGCATGATTTGGGAGTCAGGTTATGAAACCGGCGCCTACCAGGCGCATCTGTACCAAGATGCTGAGCGTCATTTGAAACTCTGGCGTAAGCAGGGAGTCGGTATTTATGTATATTCCTCCGGCTCAATTTACGCGCAAAAGCTCTTCTTTCAGTACAGTGAGTTTGGAGACCTCAGATCGCTGTTTTCGGGCCACTTTGACACCACAACGGGGGTTAAATCTCAGTCCTCATCCTATCGGGCGATTGCCGATCTAATCGGTCAACCGGTCCAGGCCATGCATTTCCTCTCGGATGTAGAAGCGGAGCTTGATGCGGCGAGGGACGCCGGGATGAATACGGTGCGCTTGGTGCGTGAGGAAGACTACGGCATTGAGCCTGCAGAGGCGGATTCGACCCACCTTTGCGTGGCAAGTTTTGACGACATCCCGGATCTGTAAGCTATTTGCGCGTTCTAACCGCGAACAGATACGCCAACATCGCAATGAAGGAAAATACCGCAGCGGCGATAAAGGGGGCGCCGGGGAAATACACGCCAATATCATCAGCGTTTACGGTGAACAAGCCCATATAGATCACCGGAGATAGGATCATCGCCAGGCTAGTTAGGGCAGACAATCCACCTTGCAGTTCGCCCTGGGCATCTTGGGATACCCTGGCCGACAGATCCTGACGCAAAGCTGGGTCTTGCATCATGGAGATTAGCGCCAGCGATATCATCGCGTAGACCATCCATCCTGTGCTTGCCAGGCCTATCCCGGCCAGCGCGATCGCCTCCACGAATAACGCGGTGACAATCGCTATCCGCGGGCCAATTTTGGGCAACAAAATCTGAATGACCAGGGCTTGGGAAATAAACGCAATCACCCCGTAAAAGGCAATGGAATATCCCACTTGGGCTTCGGACCAGGTGAATTTTTCTATTGCAACGTAGGACCAGACTGTGGGGTAAACCCAAGTGGACAAGGTGGCCAGAAAGAACACTGGCAACAACGCAGCCACTCCCGGCGTTCGCACAAGCCGAAGCAGAGTGCCTATGGTGTTGGCGCGAGCCCATTCAAATGCCCGCCGCCGATCTTCGGGCAACGACTCTTTGACGACAAAATAACCATACAGTGCATTAACCAGCGCAACCGCCGCGCCGGCATAGAACGGCAGGCGTGTGTCAATGTCGCCAAGCAGGCCGCCAATAGCAGGCCCGAAAACGAAGCCGGCACCAAACGCCGCGCCAAGAATGGCGTAACGCGTGCCCCGCTGGTCCGCCGGGGTCACGTCCGATACATAGGCATTGGTTGTGGCAAAGGTTGACGCGAAAATACCCGCAATCGCGCGCAACACAATAAACCCCCAAAGGCTCTCGACCAGGCCCAGAA
>CAZLJY010000127.1:0-13927 GCA_964559945.1 uncultured Gammaproteobacteria bacterium
ATTTTTACCGGTAAGAAGATTTACGAATCTGGCCGGTTTGAGGCCATTGCTGGATCTGGGCTATTAAGGGCCACCGTTTTTGCCCTCATTGTTGGCGCGGCTGTCTACGCCGTGGTGAATTTCGTGTAGGTATAGCGGGTTGTTGAATAAAAAAAAGGGGGCAATGCCCCCTTTTTACTATCGCCCAAATTGGCTAATGGGCCCAGTTTATTTCACCCGGTTTTTATAGTTCCGGTGACATCCGCCGCACTGACCGCCACTAAACTCGCGAATGCTGAACGCGCTGAGGTCTCCAGATTCCGCATAGGCCTGGGCGGCCTGTTTTAGGCTGTTGGCCTTGTCGGTGAAATCGTCAAAGTCTTCCCAGATGGCAGGCAATGCCAGCGAGCCTTCAAACACATTGCCCTGAATTTGAAACCCTCCAGTGATCATGCCGGCAAGGGCGGCCATATCGGCAGACGCCTGTTTGAAAGCGGCTTGATCGCCTTTGGCGTGGGCTGCGGCCATTTCAGAGGTTTTGTGGCCGATCACCTTAAACAGGCTATCTCGGAACACAAATTCTTTTTCCTCCGGTGTGCGATTGTCTCGCTGGGCATTGGCCAATCCGGCAAACATCATCGCAACGACTGCCACTGACAGCATTGCCTTCGAAACCTTGTTCATTGTTGTTCACTCTCCATCGATTACTGTCTCAGGTCAGTGCTACATGACCACCATCGCTACATTCTAAACGTAAACCCCTGGCCATGAGTAATTAATGTTATTCAAAGCCATCCTCGAAGACCTGGTCTTCCATTTGTCCCAAATAGAAACAGCGAAGCTTCAGTAACCTGAGCGTTGATCTTGTAACATGGTATTTCCGATGTGGTAGGTATAAGGCCATGACGACAGCCGAAGTAATGAAGCTTCTAAAAGCGAATCAGAACGCGCAAGGTCTTGAGAATTGGACGCGTATGTCGAAAGGCAGTGGCCTTAAAAGTTTCGGCATTGGGCTGACGGTGTTGCGCAAGCTCGCCAAACAGGTCGGTAGAGATCATGACTTAGCTTTGGCTTTGTGGAAGTCCGATTATTACGACGCAAAGGTGATTGCGCTATTGGTGGACGATCCAAAACGCATGAGCCGCGATCAGGTTGAGCAACAAGTGGACAATCTGGCAGGGGGCTATCTAAAACACGTGTTTTCGTCCTGCGGGGCCACTTTGGCCAAAGCCGACTTTGGTCTTGAAATTGCCGATGAATGGATGAGCAGTGAGGACCCTATTCGCCGGCGCTGCGCTTACGGCTTGCAATACGAGCTGTCGAAATCGAAGAAAAAGTCGGCGCCGGGTGATTCACACTTTCTGGCAGTGATCGATCGAATTGATCGGGAATTTGATGATCAAGATATCGATGTTCAAATGGCCATGGGGGCGGCCATTATGGGCATCGGCAAACGCAGCAGGGTGTTACACGGCCCGGCGTTGAAGGTTGCCAAAAAAATCTGCCCTATCGATTTTGATCCCAGTGGCAAGTGTGATCCCTTTGACGCGGTGAAACATCTGACTAGCGATTATGTCGTGCAGAAATTGAACCTGTCGTTATAGTCTCGCGCACAATTGAGCCACAGTGGGTGTAACCGGGGTTTCGCGGCCACAAAGCAACAACCGGTAACCGCCCTTGAGGTGTCAATTGGCGGTCGGGTTAAGCGGCAAAGGAGGAGCAAACAATAGCAAAAGGACTCGATTTCACTCTGGCCCTTGAGTCTGACCCTGGGTATCACCCAGGGAACGGCCCAGAGAACGGCCCAGGGAACGGCCCAGAGAACCGTCCTGGGAACCCGCTGACGGACCGGCCGCTATCAGCGCGTCATAGTTTTCCAGCGCCCCGCTGCGGCGTGCAATTTCCCGTTGGTCTCGTTGGCTGTCGGCCATACGGCTGAGCAGCGCCTTAAACCGTGGTTCATCGCGCAGCGAGATAAAAAACGGGTCGACGGCCAACACGAAATCAGCGCGGAACCCCAGTTCGTAAGCACGATCCAGTTGATCGAGGGCGGCTGTGTGTTGGCCCCGGTAAGCGTAGACGGAGGCAGCGTCCAATGGGCGCCCTTGGTGGGTGCTGCCGCTGGCCATCGCTTTTTTGGTGCTATCCAGTACGTCGTCGAAGATCGCATTAGCTGCGCCATCTTGGCCCTGCTCAGCCTGCAGGTAGCCAGCGAGCACCCGCGCACTGCGAGGTGCCAGGTGGGGCATCAGCCAAGCTTCGGGTGCCTGCCTACCCCTGGCCAGCAACTCTTCGCTGACTTCCGACCCGTTACCGGTCAAAAACAGGATTTGCATCGCCATCAATCGTGCTTCTAGTGTATCGGGGTATTGTTCGAGCATGCGTCGGGCAATCTCAGCAGATTGATCCAAATTCCCAAACATCAGTGCCAGTTCGCCCTGCGCGCCATCCAGGCGATGAAACCTCATACCTTCATCCCTCGCCAGTTGCAGCCAGGCAGCGGTGCGTTCCCGGTCGCCAAGAAACCGCAGCGGCTGAGACGCGTGCCATCGGGAGTTGGCGCTATTGGGATTAATGCGCACGTGGCGAAAAGCCATGTCCAACCCCAGTGCCGGCTGCCCTGTCAAAGCGTAGTATTCGGCGCCATCAGTCAGGATGGATGGGAGGTTAGGATCCAGTTCGTAAGCTCGCGCGAAGACGGCGCCCATTTCCTCAAGCCGCTCAAGTTCGCCCAGTGCCGATCCTAAGGCATAGTGGGCTTGAGCGAGGTTTGGATCGCTCTGCAACGCGGCAAGGGCCAACTGCTCGGCCCGCTGCGCTGCCCCACGGTCGCCGGTCAGTCGCGATACCCAGGTATAGCGCCAAGAAAGGCGCGCTTGTGCCTGCGCAAATCCTGGATCTAACCCCAGTGCCTGATTCAGCAGATCGATGGCCTGCATATTTTGCTCGGGCACAGCGCCAAACAATCTGGCCTGTTTGAGAAACAACTGATAAGCCTGAATGTTCCCGGTTGCCGGCGTTTCAATTCGTCGGCGCTCGCCGCTGGAAAGCTGGGCGAGCAAGGCCTCGCCAATGGCCAGCGCCACGTCGGTTTGAACCTGAAAGATATCCTCCAGCTCCCGATCGAAATTGCTAGACCACAGGGGTTCCTGGGATGCCACCTCAATGAGCTGAGCGGTGATACGAACCTGCGGGCCGGCCATTCGCACGCTGCCTTCAAGCACCGAGCCGGCGCCAAGGTCGGTGGCGATGTCTGCCAGGCTGCCGCCCGCTTCCACTGCCCGCTCCACCGCCACGCGGGAGAGCACGGTCAGGTCACCGATACGCGCAAGCTGGCCCGTGATTTCCTCGGTAATACCAGCGGCAAAGTAGGCATCCTGGGGATTGGGCGAGTAATTATCGAACGGCAGTACCGCAATGGTGCGCAGGCGCTCCCCGGAAGTGTCTGCTGCTACAACCGAAGCATCGGGCGCGACAGATGGCACGGGCGCTGATGCCGAGCCGGATTCCTTGCTGCCCCGAAACATCATTCCACCCACCGCAACCACCCCAGCAATCACTAGCGCCGCGATAGGCCAGATACGGCTTTTGCTCTTTGGCGGGTCTAAAATCGGCTCGGCAGCAGGGGTGCTAGCTTCTAACCTTGCGCGCACAGCTCGAATCACTGGTTGTAGGGATGAGCTGTCAGCGTTGCCCTGCCACGTCGACAGGTCTTGGAAGTGGTATTGGCGAAATCCCATGGGCGGCTCGCTGCCATCCAAACTGATGGCAATCAGTTTGCCGCTGTCAGCGGCCATGGCGGCCTCATCTCTCACCCAGCGCGATTTTGACGCATCGCTGGACCAGCAGACAATGACCCCATTGGCGGCGATAAGCGCCTGCTCAATTTGGGTGGAAAACTCATCCCCACTCAGCAACTGGCGATCCCACCAGACCGAATAGCCTGCCGCCTCCATGGCCGCCGCCAGACGCCCGGCCTGCAGATGATCGTTACGGGCGTAGGAGATGAAAAGATCGGTCAAAACGTACCCAGTTTACTGTCCCAGCGCCGATTATATCTGGATCAGCGCGACGGCGTGGCGTTAGGCAATGGGGTCGGGGCAATACTGGCGGCGACCGCAGTCCGAGCAGTGGTTGCCCAAATACAGTTGATCAAGTTCACTCATCAATTGCTCAACGATCGTCGTTTCATCAGTCAGGATTCCCGCCTCAAAATTTCGCCGTAAAGGCGATTTTGCCCCAATACCCGCGCCGGTTAGGTTAGCTGAGCCCACGTAGGCCACTCTGGCGTCCACTACGATGACTTTCATATGCATTCGCGGGCACAAAATTCGCTCGAAACGATCACTGCTGATTAACTCGGGGAAGCGGTCAAAGTCTTCGCGAAATCTTGGGCCAGGTTCTTTGGCATGAATCAGCCTCAGCTCCACACCGCGACCCACCAAGTCCGCCATTACTGATAGGAATGGCACATACGCTTTGCCTGATCCTTGCACATGCAGATCCTTGATATCGGCCGTGGCGATCCATACAAATTTTTGGGCTGAGGGAATGACCTCCATCAACACTTGAGAATAGTGGGCCTCGTTGAGTATGAGTTCCTGCATGCCTTAGTTCCGATGGGTGTGTGTCAAAACGGCCTTCGTTTTGCTGACAATATCAGCACGGTATCAAAGATAGACCAACGGTTTTTTCGCAAGCGTTGAAGGGCTCAAACAGCCTAGACGTTGCGACTTGCGGGCGGCAATTAATAGCATGGGCAAAGGGCGCTTCTTTATCGATGATACCCCTCCCTTGCTGTTCCGACCCTTTCACGGCTTGTAACGCTCCATCAATGTCCTAAGGCATCGATAATGGGGCGCTGATATAGTTTGGTTTAACGCTCATCCTGTTACCCAACCTTAGGAAAAAAGTGCCGTGACCGCTCCCTTTTTTGTCCGCTTGTTTTCAAAGATTGCTGCGCTGGCAGTGCTAATCCTAGCTACGGTGTCCTGCCGGCCTGGGTTGGTGTCAACGCAATCGGCGGCAGTTGATCGCGGCGACCAGTGGGTGGCGCGTTGTAAGCCTAATGATGCCTGGGACACGCCGGGCCCACCCTATCGTGTATTCGGCAACACCTATTATGTGGGTACCTGCGGGATTGCGGCGATTCTCATTGTGGGTGATCAGGGGCACATTTTGATTGATGGGGGCACTGAGCGCGGTGGTGAGTTGATTGCTGAAAATATTGCCACGCTGGGTTTTGATATCCGCGACGTTGGCATTCTTCTCCACAGCCACGAGCACTACGACCATGTGGGTGGGTTGGCGGGTCTACAGGCATCTTCTGGTGCCAAAATGATTGCGTCCGTCGCCGCGGCGCCCGTATTGCGCTCAGGGCAGGTGGCCGTCGAGGATCCACAATGGGGTATGCATGAGCCATTCCCAGCAGTGAGTGTGTCGGCAACAATCACTCACGGCGAGCAGGTCAGTTTGGGAGATCTGTCGTTGCAAGCCAGTGAAACCCCCGGACATTCGCCGGGTGCCCTGAGTTGGGCTTGGACCTCTTGTGAGCAGGATCGGTGTAAGGCAATGGTTTACTTGGACAGTCTTTCTCCGGTAAGTCGAGAGGGTTATCGGTTTGCCGATCATCCGAACTACCTTGCTAATTACCGCGGCGGTTTGGCTTCGGTGAGAACCATCGAATGCGATTTTGTGCTGACGCCGCACCCGGTGGCCAGTGGCATGCACCAGCGACTCAGTCGGCCCCAGGGATTGGAAGGCAAAAGCGGCTGTCGGAGCTATGTGGATCGGATTCAACAACGTCTGGGGAAACGTTTGGTGAGTGAGGAAAAATCATCGCCATAGGTGCCTGGTGGTCGCATTCTTCACACTTGAGTTTTAGTCATTACCAGTCAATCCAAGTTCAGCCTACGGATCGCAAAATCGCGATAGACTGGCGAGCTATCCTGATTAGGAAATTTCACTATGGCGCAGCAGCTGCGGGGTCAATGTCTATGTGGTGCGGTGCGATATGTCGCTAGCGGTGCTATCAAGCGCGTGTCTGCCTGTTATTGTGGACAATGCAGGCAACAAAATGGGGGTGGACCATTTTACGGCGTCGAATGGCAGGGTGAGCTGGAGGTCGACGACGCAAGCGCACTGACTTGGTTTGATTCATCGGAAAAGGCAAAGCGAGCGTTCTGCCAGCGATGCGGGTCTAGCCTATTTTGGCAAGCCAATGCCGACCCCTCTTTTTTTGATGTCAGCCTAGGCACCCTAGAGGAAATCGGACAGCTCAGTTTAGATGCCCACATCTTCGTTGATAGTTGTCCGGACTACATGACGGTCCCTAACAACGCTCCACACTTCACAGAGCAACAGGTTCTCGCCAATCCACTAAAAGACAGCTAGCAGGATGTCGAAAAAGCTACTTTCCGTTCTCTCACATTTTCAATGACTTGCCGTCAATAAAAATGTCGGCACAGCCATCTGCCGAGATGTTGAATTCCGTTTTTTGCAACAGGCTGCCAGTTCCGATGGCCGTTCATCCACCTATATCCTTGTACAAACGTCCTAATATGGTAAAAATCCCCAGGAGGAATTTGCTGATGATGTAGCGGGCACGCTGCCAAATGGACTTGAGAAGATGGAACTATCTGCCCCGTTAATTAGATTGCTGTGTGTCGCGCTGCTATGGATTGCACCAGCGCAAAGTACCGCACAAGACTCCATCATTGATGACGTTCTGGAGATCTTTTCCGATACACCTTCCGTCAATAGGCCAGTTCTGCACGTCCACAAGGCGCTTAACTACCGCTTCGATATTCCCGCTGACTATTCCAAGCTGGATGCAGCCAAGTTCGATGAGGATGTGGATCTTTTACTGTTTGGCCCCGCTCTGCAGCATGCGATGACGGTGAGCGTTGAGGACTCAGGTCTAGGTCTAACCAGTTCAGAGGCAATGGACTTTGCTCTGTCGATCATAACGACCAACGTTGAGGTCGAAACCCTCAAACGCTTCGACCGCCGAATCAACGGCATCAAAGGTCATCTTGTCACGTTAAATGGAATCATCGAGCAGAAAGAGGTTGCCTATCGTGTTTGGGTTGCAAGCACCAACGGGTATGTCTATCAGGTTACCAGCTGGGTTCCGGGTCGGGTCACAAGGGATTTCCTCGCGGCTACCGACCGACTTTTGGCCGGCTTCAACGTCGTGGATCCACAGCAGCGCCCCGAGGAACATTGGGAAAGACTCAGCGAGGCTAACACCGTTTCATCGACCTTTGGGTATCAGCTACCCAATGAGGGCCGTTGGTTTGTAGCACCGTCCAAATCCGCCGTCTATCCAGAAGCCGATGTGTCAGCGGTCGATCGCTCGGGTTTGGTCCAGTTGGCCGTGGTTCCGGTTTGCCATGAAGGTTTAGAGCCGGGCGCCGAGGCTTTGGAGTCAGTCCTTTTTCCATTGCTTACAGACACCCCCGCTGCCTCCTTCGGATCGGCAAAGCTGGCGTCAGCAGGCAGCGTTGAAGGCAGCGTCTACCAATTAAGCGCAGACGATTATGAACAGTGGGTCTGGATATATTCAAACGCTGGTTGTAGCTATGGCGTGATCTTTTTCTATCCGGCAACCAAGCCGGGTATCGCCCATGAGGCAGAGGCCATCATTGCTGAGCTTGAATTTTCGCCACCCTCAATGGCCACGGCCAGTGCTGATGAATTAGCCCGTAATGCTGTACTGGTGGCGGCGCTGGGAGACCACTACGTCGCTGCTGAAAGCTATCGTACGGCCCTTGATTATTTTTCCATCGCCATTGCCAACAATCCCACCAATTATTCTCACGTGGCATCTGCCACCAGTGCTTACAACGCCCTTTCCGCTTATGCGGAGGGATTAGCCTTTTTGCGAACGGTGGAAGGCCCATTTAAACAATCCAATGACCTCAAAAGCTGGATTGCCTGGTTCAGTCACAAATTGGGGGATGGTGATACGGCACTGGCGTTGTATCGAACCCTGTTTGCCGACGGCTACCGTTCCGATGAGGAATTGGACGTCCTGCTGGATCTTTTGGCTGAAAATGCCCATTGGGAGGAGCTGGATAAGGCCCTGGATCAATACTTAATTTCGGCGGACACGGTTGATCGGACTCTGCGTTTAGCCCGCATCGAAATGCAAAGGGAGCAGGGCGAGCGGGCACTCAATCGGCTTTCCACTTTGGACAGTGGTCCTCTTTCCAGTTCGCAACGCGTTCGGTTGATGAATACCTACATGGACCTCCAGGCCTACTCTCTAGCGTTGAAAGTGACCGACACGCTACTGCAAGGTGGCTATGAATCGGCCAACTTGTATTACCAACGGGGCGATGCCTACTTTGAATTGGGTCAGTATCTTGAAGCCCGAGGCGCCCTTGAGATGGCGCTTAAGCGAGCACCCGGCAATCGCTCCGTGGTCGACTACCTAAATTACGTCAACAATTATTTGGGTGAGGGTGATCGCTCAATTGTGAGTCGACCCATTGACCCGATAAATTTGCCGGCGACTTTGCAGCAACGTTTTGACAACAACGAGCTTGACCTGTCCGATTCAGTCAAAGACTACAACACTATCAACCTGTTCCGAGGCTTTGGTTATTCGCTGCAGCCTGATACCCCATTGCGGAAAACCGTTTATCGAAAGTTTCAGGTGTTAAACCAAGCGGGTGTGGATGCATCCAATACGCTACAAGTGACGTTTGATGCTGGGAAGGAACGGCTTTACGTGAATTCCCTAAATGTTAGAGGGGAGGAAGGAAAGCTACTGACTGAGGCTGACCGCAGCCGGTTTTTCATTACCAGCGCCGACGACGATATTCAGGCGGACGAAGAAAAAACCTTAAACATCCCGGTCCCTCAGTTGCAGCCGGGCGGTATTGTCGAGTTAGTTTATACGGTGGAACGTTTGGGTCCTGCTGGGCGGTTTCCGGTGGAGCGTCACTATGCCCTAAGCCGCATCCCGACCGCAGATTTTTACCTGTTCGTAAATGACCCCTTGGACCAGGTTGTCCATCGTCAGCATCGTCTAGATAAACCCACGGCGACCGGTGATCTCACTGTTTGGCATAAGCAATGGCCCACGCCGTACTCTTACGAAAATCAGACGCCCGATCTGGGAGACTATGCCCCTTGGCTTCAGCTGGGAGTGCCTGGGGACAGCTGGACGGATATTGGTAGTGACTATTTGCAAACCATTGATGAGTACATTGATCCTCAATCGATGCAGGAAAAAACCTTACGGCTAGTGGAAGGGAAAACGGAGCGATTAGAGAAAATTTCGAGCATCGTTCGCTACGTGCAACAGACCGTTACCTATAACGCCATCGAATTTGGCCGTCGTGGCTACATTCCGCGTTCTGCGCGGGAGACGGTGAGAGATCGCTATGGCGACTGCAAAGACCACGCTGTGTTGCTCCACACCATGTTGTCATCTGCTGGCATTCAATCCCACTTGGCACTGGCCAATCTCACCGAGCAAGTGTTGCCCGATATGCCTTCTATGGATCAGTTTGATCATATGATCGTTTATCTTCCAGAAGATCAATTGTTTATTGATACCACCGATAAGAACCTCGACTTGGTTCGTCATACCCCCCAGGAGTTGGATCAAAATTATGTGCTGGTTCTGTCCGAAGACCCAGACCTTGTCCAGATCCCCGCGGTTCAACCCGGCGAATCGTCGATGGCCGTGGTGCGTTCCATTGCGCTGGGTGATGACAATGTGGCCAAGGTTCTGGAAAAGATGTCGTTTGATGGCTACGCCGCGGCAAGCATCCGAGGAAACCTTAGCGACACCCAGGCCCGAGATCTACGGGGAGTGTTTGCCCGCTGGATACAGCGCCGGTTTCCGGATGCCCAACTGGATGACTATTTTTTAGACAATTTAGATCAGCCCCAGCACTCGCTGGAAATTGAGCTTGAATATGCGCTACCCGTATTGCGTGGGGCTGAAAATCAACTGAGCATGCCATTTTTCCTAGAAGATTTTATGCTGGTGCCCAGTAGCACCGAACCTCGCCGCCATCCTATGGAAACCCGGGTGCCGGTGACCTTTTCCTCTCGCACAGTGGTCACTGTAGAAGAAGGAAATCTGAGTTGGAGTCCCAAAGAACGTCGCGGTGCAGATGAGAATGATCGCTTTCGCTGGGTTATCAAACATACCGGTGCGCCAGAGAAGGTGACGGTCGATTTTGATTTTCAGGAAGGGCCCTGGAGTGCGGACGCTGATTTTTACATCGATTACCAACGTCAGCTAAAAGACATGCACCACCAACTTTCCCATTCCCTCAGTTGGTCGGGTGTCGACTAACAACTTTGGATGAGTCGGAACCCAGCCCAGATTGTGAGTATCGAACGCAGCCTCAATCTTGCATTGTGAGCGAATGATCTAATGCCGATTACACCCGTCAATTTTTTGTCCAGGACGAAGTCGCGCTGACCCAAATTTTCTCCCGACCAATGGTTTTGCTCTCCCAAAAACATGAGTTGAGCGGGGCTCCAAGAGAATTGCGCGAGCACTTTGCGGTCACCCGTCTCTGAGTCAAAGCCAATTTGTTGAACTGTGGCGTTGGTCGCAATTTTGATGGCCAAAGCGCTTTCTAATTGGTCTGGCCTGTGGCATGTGGCCAGAATCCGGGGGGAACAAGATGAAAAACTCTTCAGGGCGTTACTGTACGACCGTCTTAGTGGTGCTGTTGGCTGGCGTATTTGGGTCTGTCTTGGCCCAGAACGATCCGGTTGTCAGCGCCACTCACATCACCACCCATATGGATCGGGTGCCTCGCTTTTGCCAGCAGCCATCAATCTCTGCAGTGAACAGCGGAGACTGGGGCGATCCCAATACCTGGTCGCCGTCTAGAGTGCCCTCCGATGCTGATCGGGTGTTGATTGGCAATCTGGTTACGGTCACCTACGACACCATCGCCGATACACCGATTGATTGTATTGAGATTGGTCAGGGCAGCACCCTGCAGTGGCGGGTCGACCGCAATACGCGGTTGGTGGTTAGTAATCTGCAGGTGATGCCGGGCGGACAAATTCAGATTGGCTCTGTTCAATCGCCAATGGGTGCGGGGCTACTCGCCGAAGTTGTTATTCCCGATAGACCTCTAGATACCAATGGGATTGACCCGGCTCAATACGGCAACGGTGTGCATGTTTTTGGTGGGCTCAGTCTTCACGGTTCCCCGTTGACGCCGACCTTTGTCCGCTTCGCCAACGAGCCCAGTGCCGATGAGGACACACTGGCATTAAGCCAGGTGCCGGTGGGGTGGCAGCCCAGCGATCGCTTGCTGATTCCCGATACTCGCCACATTCCATTTCGCAAGGACCAGACCTATGTGTCTCAAGCTGAGCTGGTGACGCTGCAAACCCTCAATGGGGCCGCTGCCCAGCTGACTCAGGCGTTGAACCATGACCATCACGGACCGCGGGACGGCGCTGGCAATGTGGGGCCAGTGGAAATGTCCATGCTGCCCCATGTGGGTAATCTGAGTCGCAACATCGTATTTCGGTCGGCGCGTTTAAATGAAACGGTTAAACAGCGCTACTGCCGGGGCGAAGAAAATCTTAGCGACACGGATCAGTGCATTACTTTGGGTCATTTCATGGTGCACGCCAGAGCGGCAGTGGACGTGCGGTACGTAGCTTTCGAGAATTTGGGCCGCACCTTGGTTGATGATCTTGATAACGCTGAAATTGATGAGTCGGGTGCAGTGGTCCGGGTCGGTACCAACCAGGTGGGTCGCTACAGTTTTCATATGCACCACGTGCGCGGGCCAGACAACCCCAACAATGAGGGCTATCAGTTTCATTTCGTGGGCAACGTGATCGAAGGATTTCTCAAGTGGGGACTTACGATCCACAACACCCATTTTGGCCTGGTCGCAGACAATATTCTCTACGATGGAGAGGGTTCGGCGATTGCCACTGAAGATGGCAACGAAGCATTCAACGTATTTGAACGCAATTTTGTTGTGCATACCGGTGCCGGCGATACGGAACAGATTCTAGAGAGCCCGGGAAGAGCTGGGGTGGAGAATCAGCGGGCCCGGTTCGGTTTTACTCGCGACGGCTTTTGGTTCAGTGGGATGTATAACTATGTTCGCGACAACGTTGTCACCAACGCGCCCGGATTTGCCTATAACTACAACGGCTATTACCTAAGCCAACAGCAACCGATCCCAGATTTTCGCGGTGCTGATATGAGCGCCGATGCCAGTATCCTTATCGCCCCAGCGGTTCTTGAATCGGCTCGTAACGAAGCCTACGGGGCTACCGGGCAGGGGCTTTGGTTGACCTGGTCTCGGGGCTGCTGCCGGGTTGATACCTACACCGATGTGAGCTTGTTTGAGGACTACCGCATCTGGCATGTCAACCATAGCGGCGTGGAAACCTATCACGAAGCGCGCAATACCTTTGATCGATTTGTGCTGCGCAACAGCGCCGAGGTCAGCGCACAAAGTGGGGGCGGCAGCAGCCGATTTAACCGGGCTTTTCATCTGGCCAACAGCAGCTATGAGAATGGTCAGGTTGTCATCAGCAATTTGGATGCGCAGGGTTTTAACATCGGGATTCGCATGCCCCTTCGCACAGAAGATGGCACTGCTGAGCCTAATCGCTTTACCCTGCGGGACAGCGTGCTGAGAAATCACGTTAACGTGCAGGAGTTTTTACCCAATATCGATCGTAAGACCAGCACCATTTCCAACGTGTCATTTCTGCCGCTGGATCTAGGGCCGGTTCCGGGTTTACCCGAGCAGCCCACCTCCATTCAAATGAACTACAACTTAAGCCGCGATTCCCGCCTGGCAGACCGACACAGCGCGACCCTCGTGTTCGCCTTTGATGGCGTGGAAGGCGACGACCTGGAGTTGTATTTTGAACAGCAGGCGCCAGACTATCCCATTCCACCGCCCTCTGGTTTTAGTCCCCATCCCAACTTCGTGGGTTGCCCGGAAGCTAACTTAACCAATCAGCAATGCTGGAATCGATACCAGGTTGCTATCGCTGGACGAGTTGCTCCCTGTGAAGCCCTGGATGGCGATTCGTCCTGCGATACCGCAAGAGCGCGGGCCGCTGAATACGGCATCATTGGCCTAGCATTCCCGCTCACAACCCTGTTTGCTGACAGTTTCGAGGAGTAGTTTGCTCGATGGCCATCCTGGCCGTTGGCTAACATCACTTTCCAGCCTCTCACCCCAAGACATTGTTGGGGTGCGAGGATTAAGTCATTGGGACCTGTGCACAGTCAGAGTAAGGTCTTACTAAGTCTTATCAACGAACCATCAAGGTTTCATCAAGGTTTTCGGCGGTCCCTCGGCCAATCTAGCTGCATTCAAACTGACGCGGATTGGCACTTATGGGGTTGTTTCGATATTTCTTGGCGTTGAGCCTGGTGATGGTGGCGTGGCGTGTGCAGTGTGAGCCGCTGGCAACCAGTATTTACTATCAGGGCTCCCTTGAGATGCAAGGTGCGCCGGCCCAAGGCTCCTTTGATCTGGAGTTTTCCCTCTACGATGTCGATCTTGGCGGGTCGCCAATCGCAGGTCCCCTGCTGATGCAAGGCATCAATGTTAACGACGGAGTTTTTTCTGTTGAGCTGGACTTTGGCGCGGCGCCCTATGCAGGTGACCAGCTTTGGCTGGGGATTAGGGTTGCGGCCAGCGATGCGGGGGGTGATTTAACGCTACTGAGTCCTCGACAGCAGATCTCCGCGACCCCTTACGCCCTGCACGCGGAGATGGTGGCCGCTGGCGCCATTTCCGGCGTAGAGATCGCCGATGGCGCCGTAGGCACTACCCAGGTAAATAGCGGTCAAATCCAACGCCGAGTTACGGGTGTTTGCGCTGGCGGAGCATTTTTTCAGCGGGTCAACGCCGACGGCACTGTGGTCTGTGGCTCGGAATACGATGAGTCAGAGGTTATTGGTGCGGTA
>CAZLJY010000128.1:0-13653 GCA_964559945.1 uncultured Gammaproteobacteria bacterium
GGCGCCCAAAAATTGGGGTTCAGACCACCCATCACTGATGCGCTGAACAAAGCCTATATCCATAGTCTCGCTAGGACTATCCCCGGATTTCGGTTGGTTGGAGATAAAATAGAGTCGAGTTTCGTCCGGCGATAGGAATGGGTCGCCATAGGTGAATGTTGGATGGGTCACTACGGCTTTGGGCTCGGACCATCGCTCGCCGTCAAACTGAGCCGTTCGAATTTCTGCCCTGTCTTTCAGCTGAACACCAAAGAAAATTGTTCTGCCATCAGAAGAAAAAGCAGACCCATATTCGTACTGATCTGGCAGCGAAATTTCCCCTGGCGCAAATTTTACCGGCGTGCTGCCCGGCGGATTTTGGCCCAGATAGGCCCCCGACTCAGGCTCCAGCATGTGTCTGCGCACCATTTCTGCCCGCAGCCTGGCTTCGTCTTCTAAAGGGTGAATCATGTGGCGCGAGGTTGCGCCAGCGTCGTGAGCCAATCCAGCCACCCTCCCCTGACCTAGGAACAGTGTTTCGGGCTGCTGGTCAGCCATTGGGTCTTGGTACGCTTGGGCGGCCGAAATGATGGTCCAGCCGTCTTCCCTAAGCGATTTAACCAGGTCGCCAATAAACAGCGCGGCCAAATCGTTTTCGTGGAGCAGTAAAACATGTCGCGGCGATCGTCCTAGCGTGTCCACCGCAATGGCATCATAAAATTCCACTGCGCCCAATAACACATCCACGTAAAGCTGCCGCCAGGCCTCTCGGTCAAACGTGATGCCGGCGCTTAGCTGCTGTTTTAACAGCGACTGCAGATACCAGTCGTAATTGTCCACGGTTACGTAACCATTGCGCAGGCCCAACTTGCCCAAACCGGTTCTCAGCGCGTCCCGTTGCGCTTTGCTGCGACCCTCATGCAGATAGGGGAATCGGAAAAACGGCAGGTAGCCAGGCATCTGAGAGAGTTGATCGTGGGCAAGCTGCGCATCTTTGAGAAACACCTCAGGCGCCAACGTATTCGCCGAGCCATGACTGTGGGTATGGTTGGCAATGAAATGGCCCGCTTTTGCGTAGTCCCTAAGCCGACCGAGGCGGTTTTTGTATCTAGCGCTGCCTGCCTCACCTAAATTTTTGGTATTGGCAAAAAACATCGCGCCCGTTACCTGCGCATCTGCCAAAGCTGTGATGAGTTGTTCGGTTCGCTCAAGGCCAGAAAATACCGGTCCATCACTTCGCGGCGCATCGTCAAAGGTAATGGCAATTTGCCGCTCATCGGCAAAACAAAACGCTGGCGCAATCACCAGCATCAAGGCGCCAGCAAGCTGGCAAAGAAAAACCCGCATAGTCATCTCTCATTGTCTCCCTCGTTAAGCGCGACAACCTAGCAAAGGAATGGATTTATGCCGTTAAATTAACGATCACTCGAGCTATCAACGCCTCGCGATCGGCGATCAATAACTTCACAACACATCGGGAATCTTCCGGGTCCAAGGTGACAAATATCCTATTGTTGACCCGAAAGGAGGCTCGATCGAAATGCGGTTTTTCCGTGGCCTGGGGCAAAGCCAAGCAAAGCGCTCGAACCGTTTCTGGTGTCACACCGATGTCGTTAGCGTTTGTCATGGTTTTTTCCCAACACGGAGCATCGCTGTCACTAAAGCGAGGCTGTCAGCGAACCCCGGATTTGCGATACATCACCCAGCCCACTGCCGCAGCCCACATCACCTGAGTACTGTACACCGCCATGGCAGTTTTCACCTCCATCCCACCGCTGCTGAAAAACACCAAGAGGACCGGCGCAATACTGGCGATGAGCCCCAAGCCCGCCAACCAAAACCAACGCCGTTTCAAAAGATCGACAGACCACAATCCATAAGCCAAAGATGTTCCCACCACAGCAATAACTGCCAGCGCCTGGTTCAGGTCCCAGGTCAGGTCGAAAATGTCGTGGCCAATAACATTGTTGCCTCGCGCCGCCAGCGCAGGGCTAACAAACCCGTTAATGATGGCCGCCAACCCATTGAAGATCGCTGCGCCGAGGTAACTCAAAAGCCCTAGCAACACCAACAGGCGCCTCAGCCCCAAGCTCATCGAGAAATGGACAAACCCGGCAGAGAGCGCCAATAGCATCAGCAACATCACGCCGTGAACTAAGCCAGCGATGCCATCCAAGTCGGTCATACGGGTCGGGTGATGGGCCATAAAAAACACCGTGCCCGCCGCTCCGGCCAGCAGCACAATGCCAAAGGGGCGATGGAAGTCAGGTGTCTTGGGTGGAGGCTGTGTTGGGTTGGTCATGGCGTCCTCGTTATACTGATGAGCTAATGGGCGTTATTGTCATCACAAGGCCAGCGAAACCCTACGGACAATTACCGTCTTTTGTCCGATTCTGGACAAAACCAAGAAATTGTCCGGACTCCTAGCGATGACTCGTAGCAACCCAGAACCTGCTGGCCAGCGCCAAACCCGATCTCGAAAGGCCATTATCGAGGCCTTTAACTCGCTGGTGCGAGAGCACCGCCTAGAGAACATTCGGGTGCCCGATATCACCGCCCGCGCGAAGGTTGCACGTTCAACCTTCTACGAACATTTCGCTAACGTCACCGATGTTTATCTCACCGCCTTTTCTCGACCACTGTCCATCCTTGCCGACTCCTTGGCCGGCCAGGACAATCAAACGGAGCTTCAGTGGTTGTTGGAACACCTGTGGGAAAACCGGCAGCAGGCACGCAGCGCGTTTAGTGGCAGAGGCCGAGAGCAACTGAGCAAATTGTTACTGACGCTGGTTAACGAACGCGCGTCGCTCGCTGAGGATGAAGACCATTCGCTAAGGCAGCTTGATCGCATTGCATTGTGTGAAGGCACCATGGGACTTATTCGCGCCTGGCTCATCAACGAAGTGAGCGCCTCCCTGCCCCAAATGACAACAACCATCCTGAAGCGGGCTGCACAGGGCTAAATCTTAACCCTCAAAACCGTCGAGAAACAGCTGTTGAGGATCGGAAATCAGCTGCGCGGCGCCGCCATTTTCGTCCGGGGCACCAACCACAATACGACCCTGGGAGGCCGCTACGGCACTGCCATAGCCTGCCTGTTCCGAGGGAGCGCTGCGTCGGCGAATCAATGTCGCGGCCGCGCCATCAAAGCCAAAACGGTACAGTGCGCCTACGGGGTTGTTAGCAACCTGAGCCCCCGGTGAACCCACCGCAATGGTTGAGTCACTGATACTGACTGCGGCGCCGAACAGTCCGTCTGGCACTGGGTCATCGGGTACAAGTCGCTGCAGGGAACCTCCGCTGACAGTGGTCAAATACACTGCACCCTCATTGCCGCCGCCGGTTCCCGCCTCACCAGGTGCACCCACTACCACTGCGCCCAATTCGGTGACAGCAATAGACTCACCAAAACGATCCCCCATCATCCCTGATGGCGACCCACCACGAAAGAGGGTTTGCAGCGTTCCTGAGGTAACATCGAAGGTGCTGTAAGAACCCGACGCTACCGTTGAGCCGACTAAGGGAATGTCCTGGGGGGCACCCACAACGGCGACCCCATTACTTAACCCAACGGCGGTGCCAAAGCGAGCGCCGGTGGCTAATCCTTCCACCTGCGTCCGGTCACTGAGGGTGAAATTTTCAGACTCATCGGATCGGGTAAAGAGGTAAACCGCTCCACTTACCGCACCATTAGCATCTATATCGCCCGGCGCACCAATGAGGATTTGCTGACCCTTAACGGCCACCGAGTGGCCAAACTCAATACCCGATGAGGCACCCGTTAGGTTTTGGAAAAACGACCAAACCCCGTTGCTGCGTTGAAAGATTGCCACCTCCAAGACCTGGGAGGCCGACCCTTTGGCTGCCGCGATGTCTGCCGATTTTTCTGTTGATTTGGGCGTAACGGCCATAGAACGGCTGCCGATCACCAACAAATCGCCACTGATGGCCACCGCAGCACCAAAGCCGGAACTAGTAAAGGATTGGGGTGGGACCAGCGTCTCAATGCTAACCCCTTGTCCTTCCCTCAAGCGATAGACTTCTGCGGCACCCTGAGCGGACCCAGAGACGTCTGAGCCAGGTATTCCAATAATGATGTCAGAGCCATTGATGGCAGCCGCAGACCCAAAACGGGCTTCATTGACCAACGGAGCAGGCGCTGGGATATTGCTAGTAATGGCATCCGGTGTGGGTATGCGACGGGTATCGCCGGTTTGTGTATCGTGCAAAAACACATTGCAGGCAAGGGCCGCGCTGCATTCCTCAGCGCCCGGAGCCAAGGCTCCTGTGACCGAGCGCAATAAGACAAACCGACCGTCGCCTGACAGTCCCTGCAGAAAGGTCGGCTGGTCAACTTCGCCGCCATCGCTAGCCACTGACACCCGCTGCACATCACCACTGGTCCGATTGAGAAGAAAGACATCAAGAACGCCATTGTTGTCTTCCTCCACTAAATTGTTAGCCAGGGATTCAAACGCCACAAAATTGCCGTCTGTTGATATCTTGGAATCTGCCGAGGCGCCGTTGGGTTGCTGTCCCAACATCGCCTGTGACACGCGAAAGGTTTGCCCCATCATCAGGTCTCGGACAAACACATCCATCAATCCGTTGCTATCGTCTACGGTTGCCGCTGCATTAGACCGGAAGGTCAACCATCGTCCGTCACCTGACAGGTCTCCAATGAACGTTTGACTGCCCGAAAGGGGTTGGCCCAGGTCATCTAGACTGGCCACGGTGCTAGACGCTGCCTGAATATCGGCAACACGCAAAATGTTGCCTTGACCACCTCCGATAAAAACCTCGAAAGCGACCCGCTGCCCGTCATTGCTGATGCGCGGATCTGTAGCAGGCTCAGCAATCTGGCCGCCAACCTCATCCAGCGACACCAACGCCGTTTCATTGCCGACAATATCCCGCAGGAAAATGTCGTGATTACCACCATCGTTATCCTGCGGGTCGATATTGCTCGCCACTGTTTGGAAGGCAACAAAATTGCCGTCACCCGATACCACCGGGAACTGACCGCCGGCATCACTCTGCTCGCCGCTATTGCTAATTGACAGCAAACGAGTATCAGCAGCGTCAATGAATCGCGCATAGGCATCAACGGTGCCGTTACTATCAGGATTGTTGAGATCAAGGTCGGCAAAAGATGCCATCGCTACAACGTCACCATTGCTAGATATCGACGGGGTACCACTCACCTCAAAATCCCCCGGTGGATTGCCGTCGGAATCCAAGTGCACCTGGATCAGGTCGCCAGATTCTCGGCGAAACACTAGAACCTGATTGCCATTGGCCGCGCCGTTACCGGAGGACACCAGCAGGGCCACCGATCCGCCGTCTGCCGATAAACTTGCGCTGGCAACCTCAATTCCCTGCTGGGCCTGAGAAACGTTCCAGAGCGGTAGACTCAGCGCAATGGTCATTGCGAATTGTTGGGTTGCTTTCATGGCTGGGCCACTCCCTTGCCAGTGGTTGACGGTTGTTCAAACCCATCGTCAAACAAGCGTGACTCACAAAAATCCAATGTTCGTTCGAGCACATCAGTTGTTGCGTCCGGCCCAGTCAGTGCGCTGAGATCAAACCCGAAATACAGGCCATCGCCCATCTCACCTCGACGCAACACCGCTGCGCCTCCGGCATTGCCCTCGAAGATGACACTGGCATCTGACGTGGGCTCCAGAAGATCTGACAGCGGCCCAGCAAGATCATAGGGTCCCAGCCCTTCAAAGCCGGGAGCACGGCCGGTCAATGTCATTGGATTGACATCCGACATGCCACTGGCTAATCCCAGGGTTTGCATTAGTGCAGTCGGGGTATCGTTACCGCTACCGCGGGCGGCTAGCCAACCTTCGGAGCTAATGGCAAAACAGCCACCACCGGCTAAGTAGTTCTCAATCTCAGTTTCAGATTGCGGTGATGGACCGGTCACCGCATCGCGAGTACTGCCGGTCACCCACAACACCACATCAAACCCTTGCATCTCGGCCGCGGTAGGTTCTGTGGCGTCACCATTGGTCACCTGTACCTGTGGCGTTACGCCTAAGGCGGTCAGCGAGTCTACATAGGCCTGCACAACATCCGGGCTACTGGCATCGTCATCCACTAACAGCAGATCAATTTCACGGGGGCAAACGGTGGTATTAAATACACGGTCAAATCCTACGCGCTGACCTTGGGCGTTGGTGCCACGGATCCGGAAATGGTATTCGGTGCCGCACTCAAGCCCAGAGACATTGGCGTTAACGGGCACCTGGCCGCCAGCGGCATTTACGCCGACTAGCAGCACCACGTTGCCGTAAGCGGTCGTGGGCCCAAAATCAAACTGCACATCCACGCTGCCACCCTGGCCGTCAACCAGACCGTTGAGGCGCGCGGAGGTTTCAGTGATTTGATCCGCCGACCCAGTTGTGACCTCTGGGATGCCAGCGACACAACTGGCGGTGTTGAAGGTTGCTAGTGAAGACTGCACCACGCCGCCAGAATTGCTGCCGCGGAACTGGAAGTCGAAGGCGGTCTCGCAAATAAGGCTGTCCAGATCAACGGTCACTTGAACACCCGTGCCGGACACATTGCCAGCAGGAAGAAAGTCGCCAAACTCCTGTCCTGCTGGTCTCAAGCGGTATTCAATCACCGCGGTTTCGATGCTATCCACCGCCACCTCAATGGTCGCCGAAGCGTCTGTCACATTGGCAAAGCTAAGGTTGCTGAATACCGGCGGATCTACGCAGTCTAGGGTGGTGAAGGTTTGTGGCCCGTCGGTCACCGAGCCACTGGAATTGCTTGCGGTGGCTTCAAACTCGAAGCTGCTCTCACACAACAGGCCATCCACCGCCCGACCCACGCGAAGGGGTGTTGATACCGAGGATGCGGTTAACGGCAAGCCAAATTCGCCGCCTTGGGGACGAATTCGGAAAGACACGCTGGTTAATTCGCCTGCCGGATCCACATCGGCAAGCAAGGTTGCCGATTCGGTGGTTACCTCTGCAGGTGCTTGCAAGTTAATGCTAGGAAGCCCTGCACCTTCGGCGGTCAAGGTAAACAACTGGGTGGTGGTTTCCCGCACGCTGAGTTCGTAGGTGTCGGTGAGAGTCTGAAAGCCGGGTGCACTGATGGTTATTGAATACGTTGCCGCGTTACTAGCTAGCGAAAAATCTCCAACCTGATTGGTAAACGCCGTAATGTTGTCTGAGGTGAGGATGACAGCACCAGGCACCGACCCACCGCTGACCCCATCTACCACTCTGCCGTCTAGCCGGCCTGCTTCGGCACCTAACGGCTGGAAGGCAACCAGTTCATAAAACGCCCCTGAGCCGGCGCCGGAGTCGGCGCTGATGCGCAGGAAATACTGCCCATCTGCCGGTAGGGTATTGGCCGACGCACCTGGGCCCAAGTCCAGCGCGACATCACTGCCTGCCAATCCTTGGGTACTGAACAAGACGTTTTCTTGTTCGTCCAGGAGCTGCATTGTGAGACGAAGTTGGCCGGTGCTGTCCAGATTGCTGGCCCGCAATGAATAGACCGCTTCTGCTCTGCCAAAAAACCGCACCCAATCTTCATCAGTGCTGGTATGCAAGGAATGAAACTGCGGGCTAGGCGCGTCTACAAAAAACACCGAAGCCTGGGCCGCCGTGTTGTCCACCTCAAAGCCATCTGGGGCATCTAGGTTGGTCACCGTCATCTCTTGCTGTACCGAGATATTCTCATCGTCGTCAACGGCAAAAATGGCCACCGAATAGGTACCGCCCAGAGTGAACCCATTAAAGTCTGCGGCGTAGTCCTCGCCGCCGACGGGTAGCAAATCCACGAACTGTTGATTGGCAAACGGGCTAGGCGGGGAGATGGCTGCAAAAACCGTCATTACTGGCGACTGCTGGGTGCTGCTGACATTCATCGCCTGCAAGGTTGCCGTATTGTTATCGGCGCTGGTGATGATCAGGTTGTCTGAGACATCACCAATCAAAGGGGCGTTGCCGGCCTGACGAACACCCGGGCCCACGTCGTAAGCCCGGGCAACCAGGCCATCCATTGGACCATTGGCCCGGCCATCGTTTTCGCCGCCAATGCCACCGCCATCGTCCAGCATAGGCATCTGGGTGCTGGCCAAAGCCCGCACCGCTCGACCGGCAATATCAAAGGATTCACCCACACCAGCGCCATTGGCGATGCCAGTGAAAAAATGTCGGGTAAACAGCGGATCGGTATCAGAGAAAATCATCGTGTTTTCTGCAAGACCGGTACTGGTGATGATAATCCGAGGGCGACCGGGAACACCGGCCATGGCGGGCAGAAGCTGGCCCGCAGTATTGCCTTCGAACATTGCCAGCAGTGTGCCAATGAGCGCCGGCTCTAAACCTTCTTGCAAAGCATCAAACCAGACATCGATATCACTGGCGGTGAGTAAATCACCAGGGCCCAGGAGAAAACTGCTGCCTTGGGTGCGGCCGACGAAGTACACCGTCAGGTCTCTAAGGCCTTCAGTGGCCCATTGAGTGAAGGTGAATTCCAGGGCAGCCCGGGTCAGCTGCTGATCAACGCCCACCACTCCGCTGGTGCCGGCACTGAGAAAACGAATATCTTCGATGCCGTTGCTGTTGTCCTGATAACCCTGTTGCAACAGCGCGCTGTAGACAAAGGAGGCGGCATTCTCGATCCGTTGCTGTTCATTAGCGTCGGTGGAAAACCCGGCGACGATTACTGCCCGGCGACGTTCCGGCGTCGTAATGTTAGCCGTGAGCGGCACCTCAAAACGGGTGAGATATCCTGAGGTATCGCGCAACAGCACCTCAACTGAATACATACCCTCGGCAACAAAGCCATCATAAACGCCGCTGAACGTGCATTGAGCCGCAAAGCCGCAGCCACCAAGAGGTGCTGACAACTCAATCTCTGGCAAACCAATGACGGGGTTGTCGCTTGCGCCGGTGGTCAGCATGGGTGGACGCACCACAGCCCAGGCCCTGGCCACATCCTGGGGACTGGATACCACCACATCCAAGGCGCCAGTTAGCTGAAGACTAGCGTTATCAATACTAGGTGAGTCATTCACGGCAGACGTGTCACCACCGATGAAATAGTTCAGTTGATCCAAATCGCCATTGGGCTCGTTACCGATATCGTTGCCATTGGCATCTAACTGTGGGTCCTGATCGATGGTTTGATTACCCACCGCACTGGCTGCCGCCTGATACGCGTCCCCGACACTGCCGCCGTCAAAAATTTCTGACCAAAACTGGGTGGAAAATGATAGATAACCCTGGGAGATAAATTTTGCGTCCTGGCCAGTATTGGTGGTTGTCATTACGACCCGATTGGGGCTGGCGCTGTCGATGTTGTCCAGGAATGAACCTGACTCACAGGCCTCATAAATAACCGTCAGCTGGCCAGGGCTAGCACTGGCATCCAGATTATCCAGCCAGCTACCTAGCGCATCTGAACCCAAGGTTTCTGGAAAGAAGCCCTGGTCTGGCAGATTCAGGCCATTGACCCGGAATCGTTCATTGTCACCGTGATCTGCCAAATACACCACGGCTTCGTCGGCCCCAGCCAGGGCCATGATGGCCGTTTCTATGGCATTGGCCGTTGGAAAGCCGTCTATATCATCGGCAATGCCGTCCGAATCAATATCTGCATTGTTTAAGAAGTCAGCACTGAGATAGGTAATATCCTGCTTGCGATACCCGCGGAACAGCAACGTGCGGTAAGCAAGGTTGGCATTGACCTGAGTCGCATCCCACAGATTATTCCCGGCATACGGCCCGCCGCCAGCAACCACCACAGCGCGTCGATCAAACGTGGCTGTGGTGGATTCAACAATCTGCACACGGCCCAATCGAAGATCCAACAGGGCAAATCGCGTAGGGTCCAGGCGTCGGACCGCCGCGACTTCTGCCACACCCAAAGGCCCCGTGCCAGGGCCGGCCGGCTGATCAATCACCGTACCCAATAGCGAGGTTCGGACAACTCTAGAGGCGTTAGCTGATTCACCGAAATCGTCTTCTGCAATGGCCAGCGTCTGATCGCCTAGCAACTCCAAAGCCACGGCATTGGTGGCCAGTGAGCCCGTTAATGGACGCACCTCCACTGCGCTGCTAGCCAGATCGATTTGAAAAATTTGGCGATCGCCGCCAGCGGTTTGGGCCAGCCCGAACAATTGCTCAGAGCCCATGATATCGCCAATGCTCAGATCCAGAACATCGGTAGTTCCTGGCACAACAACCAACGGCGTGGGAACCCCATCACTTGGCATTTGGAACAGCAGTCCGGAATCGCAATCAAAAATCAGGTTGCCATTGTTTCGCATCACCAATTCACTGGGACTGCAGGGCAACGGGGCGTTGTTAAGCAACACTGCACTCGGAGATCCAGGTACGAACTCCAGCAAGCGATCTTGATCTATAACAAAGAAACTATTGCTGGACGGATGGGTGGCAATGTCTTGAGGCAGAACCGGAACCCCGCTGGCATTGAGGTTTTGGGCTGACAGCAATTGGCCGGTAACGTCGTCAAAAAACTGCACCCTGGCGTTATTGGTATCGGCAACTATGATGTCGCCGGCAGCCGTTACATCCAAACCACCCGGCATATCAAAGCGACCTGGCGTGGTGCCGGAAAACCCAACCTCTTCCACCAGTTGCCCAAACACGGTGTAACGGGCAAACCGGCCAGGGACACCAATGAGCAGGTTGCCGAAGCGGTCAAACACCAGCCCACTACTCTCAAGTAAACCGGCCAAATCAACACCGGTAATCTGGGTGCCCACATCGTTAAACACGGTCAGGTTAACCCGGGAGTTATCGTTGGTAAGAAGTGCAACTCTGGGCTGGCCCGCGCTACGGCCGAAGCGCAAATCATAGCTATCGCCGGTACTAATTGTGCCCGGGAACTGGCCCAGCAAATTGCCCATCGCCGTGTAACGCTGAATATTCAAACTGGCGGCCTGGGTCAAGGTATAAATCACCCCATCGGAGCCCGCTGCAATGTCTAAAAATGCGCTGCCGGAGGGTTGCTCAATTTCGCGCTGAAGATACTCAAGATCTAAGGTCAATCGATGCACACCGGCCTGGCCAGAACCTGCCGCTAGCAGAAGCGTGCCCTCAGGAGAAAATTCGAGATCTCGGATGGCGGAAAGATCAACCCCAGCCGGTAGCGTGCTGCAGTCGCCCGCACCCGTAGAGCTTAAACACGCCAGTTGCAGGCCGTCACTGCTGTAGCGGGTAAGCTGAAAGCTGCTGCCACCCAAACTTACCGAATAAATATTGCGTTCGTCATCCGCAGTCAGGCTAGCGCTTTGCCCAGGACCTGCGCCAACGTCAACAAACGACCCGACCAGCTGCGCGCTGGGGCTCAGCTTGAAGATACGACCTTGTTCCCGGTCGCGCACATAGACAAAACCAAGGTTATCCACCACAAAGCTGTCAGGGTCACGGAATGGCACCGGATAGGGGGTGTTAGGCCAGAACTTACTTAATATGTAACTGCTGGCTTGGAACACTGACAGCGTGACGGTCGCCGTATCTGAGCGCTCCTGGTCCGTGGCATTTTCTCTGCGCGTAAGACCGTAGGTAAAGCTGTCCATGCCTACAAAGTTGGCCGGCGGCATATAGTTAAACGTACCATCGCCGTTGTAAACCACCGTGCCTCCCTGGGCACTGAGTGTATCGGTTAAGGTCAAATCTACATCGGCGCTATCTGCCGGGATAATGCCGCCGGACTCATCGTTGAGCAACACATTGGGGGTGGTAAACAGGCCATCACCCAATACGTCAATGACGCCATCATCCACAGCGTCTGGTACTGCCCGCACCAGCACCGATACCGTTGCCGAACTGGTATCGCCGTTGCTATCAGCAATCTGGTAAACAAATGAATCAGGCTCAAAAAATGTATCGCTGAAGAAGTCAGCGTTGGGTGTGTAAGTGATGAAACCGGTCACCGGATCTACACTGGTGGAGCCATTGGCTGGCGGGTTAATGACCTGCACAGTTGTCACATCCAAGGTGCCGGCGCACGCTGCGGCGCCGCGCAGGTCGTAAACCACCTGGGCGTCTTCGTCAGCAAAATCAAAGTCGTCTTGGACCGTTGGCGAACCGTCCAGTGTTAACAGAAACATCTGACTTTCACTGGTATCTATTCCGCCATTGTCGGTGCCACCGTTATCCGACAACGTCACTGACACCTGCATCAAACCGGCAGCGCTACCGGTATAGCTCAAGGTGCCTGTGACCGGGTCGATGCTGGGTAGTTCGGAAAACAAATCTTCCGGCTGTGTGCCCGAGGGCTGATTGACAGTAATCGTCAGGGTGGTGGTGAAGGATTGGTCGGACTCATTCTCTGCACCGGCCGCAATGTTGGACATGAACCCTGGCACGATAGTCTGAGGCTCACAAGCCGCGCCCGCTTCGAAGGGTGGCAGCGGGTCAAACGTAGGCTGATCATTGACGGGGGTCACGGTCATGGTGACTTGGGCGGAGCCGCTATCACCATTATCGTCGGTGACCTGATAGGTAAAGCTATCATCGCCAAAGAAATCATCATTCGGGTCATAGGTAAAATCGCCGTTTGCCGATAGACTTAGCACCCCATTGGTGACATCAGTAAGCAACGATATTCCGTCGGCGATTGCGCCAACGTCGTCGCCACGATCATCTGGGCCATTGCCGTTATCGTTATCGACGTTGCCACTGAACAAGGCACCGTCTTCCAAAACGAGATCCGGCGCAATCGGCAAGATGTCGTCCACTGGATCGGGCACAGGATCAATATTGATAGTCACCCGTACCGGCGAACTGGTATCCGGGGTCGCGCCAATATCGGTAATGGAATACTCAAAAAAGACTGCTGCGGTGGCATCAGGTGCTGGATCGTAAGTGAAGTCACCGGTATCGACATTCAGATCCAGAGTGCCTTCAAGGACCGGCGTCACGACCTCAATACCAGCGGCGCCTAAACCATCGCCAAGGTCGTCTGCACCGTTGCCATTGTCTATAACGACATTGGCGGCAAGCTGAGTGTCTTCGTCAACAGTAAAGATATCGCTGAACCCATCAGGAACAGGATCAACGTTGATACTGACTGTCGCCTCAGGGCTTACATCACCACTGCTGTCGGTAATCGTGTAGGTAAATGAATCGGCGCCGTCAAAATTCTCCGCAAATTCGTAGGTAAAAGAACCATCAACTGGGTTTAACGCCAAGGTTCCGATCGTCGTGGTGCTAACCACATTCACCGTACCTATCCCATCGCCAAGATCATCGACGTCGCTGCCGTTGTCCGAGGTTACGTTACCGGACAACGGAGAGGTGTCTTCGTCCGGCGTAAACAAGTCGTCGGTGGGATCAGCAATAGCATTGATGTCGATGGTTGCAGTAGTTACATCACTAACATCCCCATTGCTGTCGGTCACGGTGTAGGTAAAGGTAACGACGCCGTCGAAATTTTCCGCATAGTCGTATTGGAAACTTCCGTCCGTTGACTCCAAGGTCAAAGTTCCCTCGCCTACGGTTTGCAAAACCGTCACAGTGCCAAGGCCGTCCCCAAGATCGTCGACGCCATTGCCGTTGTCCGCCGTTACATTGCCGGTAAACGGTGAAGCATCTTCATCTGGGACAAACAGGTCATCTACGGCATCGGGCACCGCGTCAATAGCGATATCCACGCGCACTGGTGTAC
>CAZLJY010000129.1:0-13570 GCA_964559945.1 uncultured Gammaproteobacteria bacterium
ATATTATGCCTTTTTCGTTCAGCGAGATTGTGGGTGCGGGGCGACGGCCCTTTCAAGCCCTGGTTAGCCGCTCGATGAGACGGCCTGGGCGATTCGGCTTTACCTCACGCAAACCTTATTTCTCCGGTTAGGTTGGCTGCTTTGAAACACAGAGGGTGCCTCTGGGAGGCAAATGGATCGCCGACATTGACCGGTTCTAATCCGTAGGGTCGTAGCGGTAGCCTGTGCCGTAGATAGACTGTATACGTTGGCTCTCAGGGCAGACTGCTGTGAGCTTTTGGCGCAAATTTTTCACATGGCTGTCAATGGTCCGGTCACTGACTACTCGGTGATCAGTGTAGGCTCGGTCCATCAGTTGGGCGCGGGAGAAAACCTGCGCCGGGTGTTGGACAAAGGCTTCCAGCAGTCGAAACTCCACAGGTGTCAGATCCAGTTTTTGTTGCTTAAACTCTGCCCGCATGGCGTTGCTGTCAATGACCATGTCCAAGTTGTCTGGGGTGTCTTGCAACCAATGCTGCCGGCGCAGGGCTGCGGCAACCCTGGCCACCACTTCACGAGGTGAAAAGGGTTTACAAATATAATCATCAGCGCCCACGCCCAGACCTAACAAACGGTCAATTTCGTCCACTCTGGCGGTCACCATGATGATAGGCACGCTAGAGCTTGTGCGAATTTCACGGCAAATCTCTATCCCATCACGATTTGGCAGCATGATATCGAGCAAAACCAAATCCGGCTGTATTTGGTGGAACATTGTCACCACCTCGCCGCCGTCGTGGCAGATTTGGGTTTGATGGCCAGCGCTTGCCAGATAGTCTGACAAAAGGCTGGCGATTTTGGGTTCGTCTTCTGCGATTAAGATTGAAGATTGAGACATGGAGTAGGGCCGGTTGCTAGGATCAGTCGTTTACGTGGTGCGGCAAGCTGACGATGACTTTCAGCCCGCCAAGGGATGAGGCTGTGGCTCTCACCTGGCCTTCATGGGCTGTCGCAATGGTCTTCACGATTGCCAGACCCAGTCCTGCGCCGCCGGTGGCCCGTGCGCGGGATTGTTCAACCCGAAACAGCGGATCAAACAACGATTCCAGAGATTGAGCGGGGACACCTGGCGGCGAGTCTTCCCAGCTAAGATGCCAGAACGATGAGTCAGACCTGAGAGAAAGTTGAATTATGGCAGGCGCATCACTGTAGCGCTGACTGTTTTGCAACAGGTTATTAAACAGTTGGCGAAGTCGAAAGGGGTCACCCTGAATTTGTGCGTCTGCCGGCAGGTTAGGGTCAACGGTGATCTCAGGGTTTTCTCGACAGAAATCCTGAATCAACTCAACTAGGTTGGTTGGGTTGTGGTCAAAAAGGCTACCGCCGGCCTCGGACACCGACAGCAGAAACAGATCATTGACCAAGTGGGTCAAGCGCTTGGTCTCCTGATCTAAGGACTCCAGCGCTGCTTGATCCACAGGCCTGACCCCATCAATCAGGGCATGAATTTCCCCACCCAACACCGCTAACGGTGTTCGTAGCTCATGGGAGATTTGCGCAATCCACGATTGTTGTTGGCTGCGGTGGTGGGCAAGGGCACCAGCGAGTTGATTAAAATCCTGCCCCAGCTGTTGCAGTTCATCTCGAGTATCGATGCTCACCCGTTCGTCGTAATGGCCTTGGGTTAATCGCCTGACACCTTGAGTAAGCCTAGGCAAAGGTGAGGTGAGGGTGCGTGATACCCAAAACGTTGCTACAGCGGCGCCGAGCATAGCCAGTAGACCAATCAAAATAGCGTTGCGTGACTGTCGGCGAGAAAAATCCAAGTCCAGGTCCCTTCGAAGTGTTACCACGGGCAATACTCTTAGGGAGCCGATTTGCTGTCCATCGGAAAGCAGTGGGTGCTCGACGCCATCCATCATTGGCTCTCTAGGACCCGCCAGGTGTTCGCCGTCGTTATTCATGACGGCCACGCGTTGAGAGATGTCCAGCAATCCGGTTTGGCGGGGGCGACCACGGGGTGGACGCTTATCGCCGGTTCTCTCATTTCCCCCACGGTTAGGTTGTTCACCCGGGCGGTGGGGGGGCGACCGGTTAGGGTTTGTATCCGCGCCACGGTCAAAGCCCGGACCTGGCCGAGATCCGGGCGCTGGCCTTGGTTCTGGACGAGAACCTGATCTAGAGCTTCGAAAATTGGGTGAGTTGGGCGGATGAGGGCCTCGCGGCGGGCCTCGGCCAAAGTCGAGATCATCCTGAGGTGGAGCGGCTGGGCCGAAGGAGAACCCCCATTGACTGCTCTGCTCGTGGGGCGGTTGTTGAAGAAACGACCAGTCACCTTGGGAACGATGGGCTGCGACGATTTTTTCTTTCAACTCATCAAGCTCAGCGGCCTCCCAGGTATTGAGGTACTGCACAAAACCACTTTGAAAACTCCTCCCCATCAAGAACGTCATGGCCAATAGGGCCAAGCAGACAACAATCACGCTGCCGAGAAACAGTTTTTGCCAGATTCGCAAGGACATGGCGCGCAGGATACCAGTGTTAACGGCGATTTAAGGGCCATTTAACGGCGTTCAGCCAATCTGCTGTGGTTCTCCACATTTCCTGTGCGGTGGCTGCGAATACGTTGGCTAACTTGCACTCTCACACATCAGATTGGAGTTGCCTCATGAAATTGTCTATTGCCGCCGCCGCTATGTTGGCATTTTCTATGTCCCTATCGTTGTCTACTGTCAGTGCTCAGTCCGGCAACCAACGTCCAGAGGGGCGAAGACCTCCACCCCATCACGATCTAGAGGCACTTGGGCTGACTCAAACCCAGCAACAAGAAGTGAAGCTGATTCTTCAGTCTCATCATGAGGAAATGCGGGCGCTGCGAAGCGAGGGCGCTAGCTGTGCAGACCATCAGGAATTACGGGGCCAAATCGACGCCGCCCTAAGTGAAGTGTTAACCGCAGAGCAGCTAACCGCCTTTCAATCCCAGAAACCTTCTGGTCAGGGTGGCGGACCACGGCAGGGCTCTTGCGAAACTGCGGTGTCTAAATGACGAGCCGTCTGCGTATGTACCGCCGCAGCATGGTGAGCAGGATGCCGGTGGGCTTGGTGATTTTTGTCTTGTGGATGACCTCCGGCATTGTCCTGGCTCAGTCGGTCGAAAACGCTGAGCAAGTCCGCAGCGATGAAGCGGCGCTCAACCAAGCACAAGAAATTCTCGACGCGGCTGATGGTCTCGGCACTGAGACATCGCCCGTACGGCGGCTACAGCGCAATCGATCAGAGAATGTTCGACCAGGAGATTCACGCGGAAACTCATCAGGTCCAGATAGGCGCGATCCAAGGCCCAATGATGGGCCGAGTTTTGATGGCGCTGGTAACAATCGTCGGTCCCCAGAGGATAACGCTAGCCACACACCGTTGGCCCGTTTGATGCCAGCGGCCTACAGCGACGGCATTGCCTCGCCATCCGGCGCGGACAGACCGTCCGCCAGACTTATCAGCAATGTAGTGAGTGCTCAATCCGAAGCGTTACCCAACTCCTTAGGTTTGACGAGCTTTCTGTGGCAATGGGGTCAATTTCTAGACCACGATATTGACCTGACAGATGGCATCGATCCGGCTGAACCCTTCGATATTTCTGTGCCTGCCGGTGATCCATGGTTTGATCCTGGTTCAACGGGCCAACAGACCATTTCTCTTAATCGTTCGCTGTACGATTTGTCCACTGGCCTGGGTTCGGATAACCCTCGCCAGCAAGTGAACGAAATTACCGGTTGGATTGATGCATCAAACGTCTATGGCTCGGATTCTGAGCGGGCCAGGGCGCTTCGACTCATGGACGGCACTGGCCGCCTCACGACTAGCGACGGAAACTTACTGCCTTTCAACGTTGATGGCCTTGAAAACGCGGGTGGCGCCAGTCCAGAGCTGTTTTTGGCCGGCGATGTCCGGGCCAATGAGCAAATCGGTTTGGCGGCGATGCATACCCTGTTTGTTCGAGAGCATAATCGGCAAGCCACACGCCTGGCGTCGGAAAACCCCAGGCTTACGGGCGATCAGTTGTATCTCCAGGCCCGCAATATCGTGATTGGCATTGTCCAGGTCATTACCTATCGCGAATTTCTTCCTGCGCTACTTGGGCCCCGAGCGCTCAGTCGATATGACGGTTACAACCCGAATGTGGATGGGCGTATTAGCAATACCTTTTCCACAGCCGCTTACCGAATGGGGCACACGCTGTTACCCCCCGAATTACTTCGCTTCGACGCCCAAGGCGATGAGCTGTCGTTCGGGCACCTTTCTTTAGCTGACGCCTTCTTTTCTCCAGCAAGAATTATCCAGGAAGGGGGGATAGACCCGATCTTGAGAGGGATGTCTGTTCAAGTTTGCCAGGACTTTGATGTCTTTGTGGTCGACGAGGTTCGTAACTTCCTGTTCGGACTACCTGGGTCAGGGGGGTTCGACCTGGCGTCACTGAATATTCAGCGAGGCCGAGATCATGGGTTGCCGGACTACAATTCCTTGCGGGTTGCCATGGGCCTAACGCCAGCCCAATCCATGGCAGACATCAGTAGTAACCCTGTAATTGTTGATCGCTTGTCAGCCGCTTATGCGTCGCCGGATCAGATTGACCCCTGGGTCGGCGGCCTAGCTGAAGATGCCCTTGACGGCGCTCTGGTTGGAGAACTGGTTAAGGCGGTGCTAGCGGATCAATTTGAACGATTACGGGATGGTGATCGATTTTGGTATACCCGAATCCTCACGGCAGCCCAACGGGAAAGGGTACAAAGCACCCGCTTGGCCGATGTCATTCGACGCAATACGTCCATTGGCGCCGAGTTGGGCGATCGGGACGTATTTAGGGTGGATAACTGAGCATCGTTCAGCGTTTATCAACCAATGGGCACCTGCTGTCAGAGCAGTAGGTGCCCAATTTGGCTGACCTTTGGCTAAATCTCAGTTAACGTGAAGCCTCCGTTGACTAAAAGCAAAACCTCCCACCATGAGTTGTTGCCACTTCTATGCCCCGGCTGAGGGTGCTGACACGGCGTTTTCCGTGGATGTATCGGCGATTACCTTCGGCCGGGGATGTATGTCTGAGCTGGGGGTGGAAGCACAACGCCTGTCGCTAAAGCGGGTCGCCCTGTTTACTGACCCTAGAGTTCGCGACTTACCCTCCTTTGCCGTGGCAACCGCATCGTTGACCGCAGCGGGTATCGCGTTTGAGGTGTACGACGATATCTGTGTTGAGCCCACTGACACGTCGCTGGCTCAAGCCATCGGGTTTGCCAATGAGTATCAGCCCGATGGGTTTATTTCCATTGGTGGCGGGTCGGTAATTGATACCACCAAAGCCGCCAACTTGTATCTGCGCTACCCAGCCAGCTTACACACTTACGTTAATGCGCCGGTGGGCGAAGGTCAGCCGGTGCCCGGTGCGGTGGCCGCCCATATTGCTTGCCCTACAACATCGGGTACCGGCAGTGAGTGTACCGGGATCGTGATTTTCGACGACACCCAACTGGGCGCCAAAACCGGTATCTCTGCCAAACAGCTAAGACCCAGCAAAGCACTGATTGATCCCCAATGGACACGCCACTTGCCCAGGAACGTTGTGGCATGTTCCGGGTTTGATGTCTTGTCCCATGCACTGGAGTCTTACACCGCGCGGCCCTATACCCAAAGACCGGCTATTCCTGGGGCGCAGCGCCCACCCAGCCAAGGGGCAAATCCTTGGAGTGATATGGGTTGTGGTCAGGCCTTGCGGCTGCTCGGTGCGTATCTGTGCCGGGCGGTGGATAGCAGCGAGGACGATGAGGCGCGCAGTCAGGTGATGTGGGCGGCAACCTTGGCAGGTATTGCGTTTGGTAATTGTGGCGTCCACTTACCCCACGGTATGTCGTATTCGGTGTCAGTGGGCGTGCCTGATTTTCGACCTGAGGGCTATCACGTGGACCATGGCGTTGTTCCCCATGGCATGTCGGTCATATTGAGTGCACCGGCAGTCTTTGCGCGTACTGGATCCACATCCCCTGAGCGTCATCTGGAGGCCGCCCGATGGTTGGGCGCCGACATTCGAGGGGCCGGCCATGAGCACGCAGGTGAGGTCTTAAGTGAGCAAATCCGCCATCTCATGCGCGCGACCCAAATACCGGCGGGGTTAAGCGAGGTGGGATACCAGGCGGCAGATATTGATCGGTTAACCCAAGGCGCTATTGTGCAAAAACGTCTGTTGGACAACGCCCCGATTGCCGTTGATGAGGCGTTGCTTAAGCAGCTTTATCATTCCGCCATGCACTACTAAGGCCAGGCCAAAAGCGACAAGACCAGCCGAGTCAATAACGGGGTCAATAGCTGTCTGGATAGGCCGTTACTGCCCCGTGAGTAGATCTAGCTGGCTGTCGTTGTAGTCCAGTGCCTTAAACACGCTACGGGTGTGCTGTCCCAGCTGTGGGACGGCAAAATCCAACACCGCCGGTTCGTTGGCGAAATGGATGGGGTTGCCCACATGGCGCAGCCCATCATCGTCGATCGGCGTCATACCTCTGAACGACGCGTGGGGATCGTGGTGGGCCTCATATAGCGACAGCACCGGGGCGTAACAGATATCGCGCCCCTCAAACCATTGGTTCCAATAGTCTTGGGTGTTGTCAGCGAACACCGATTGGAGAAAATCGATGACCGGCTGTTGGTGCGCGCCAGGTCCCCGGGCGCATAGTTCAAACAGATCCATGCGGTTCAGCGCGCTAAGCAGATTGCGAATGAACTTAGGCTCCTGACCGGCCAACGCAATGTAGCGTTGGTCTTTGGTTTCGTAAATCCGATAAAAGGCACTGCCACCCAGGGTCCGCTCTAGGCCAGGTGTTGGCGAACGTTGTTCTGCAAACACGGGCCCTAAAACGTTCGGCGCACAGGACAGCAGCGAGTCCTGCATGGCGATATCCAGGAAATCCCCCTGGCCGGTTTTACAGCGCCGGTAAAGGGCCATCAAAATCCCGCTGAGGCCCATATGGGCCGCGGCGATATCTGCCGAAGGGATGGCGGGCATGGCTGGTCTGCCATCGCTACCTTCGTTCAGCGCGACAAAACCCGTTAGGCTCTGGTTTGCTAGGTCGTGAGCGGGCCGATCCCGATAGGGGCCGGTTTGGCCGAATGCGCTGACCGAGCAATAGATAATGCTTGGATTGCGTTCTTTGACCGCGTTGTAGTCAACCCCTAACCGCTGCATAACACCTGGGCGAAAGCCCTCAACAAAAATATCTGCTGTGGCACATAGATCTAGCAGTGCAGCGCGCCCAACATCGGTTTTGAGATTTAGTACAACACTTTTTTTGCCCCGGTTGGCATTGCGGAAAAACACCGAATGGCCCTGTACTTGCTGTCCGATTTGGCGGCTAGGGTCCCCATCACCCGGGGGTTCAATTTTGATCACCTCCGCGCCATGGTCGGCCAACATTAACGTCAGAAAGGGGCCGGGAAGAAATAACGACAGGTCAACAACGCGCAAGCCTTCTAATTTCATGACTGCGCCTTGCTAGCGGTTAATTCGGCAATGGCCTCATCGGTGGAGCTAACCCGGCCCCATAAACGCCGTAACATCGTTAGCGTTGCCTGTTGCATTTCGTCGCTGTCGGTGCCGGTGGCATCGTCTATGATCACCACCCCGTATTGATGGTCGCAGGCTTCCATCGCCGTCATGGCTACACAATTGTTGGTGGATACGCCAACCATCAACACGGTTTCAATACCCATCGCCCGCAGGGTGGCGTCAATACCGGTGGAACCGAAAGCGCCCATGGTTTTTTTGTTGAGTACAACGTCGCCGGGCTGCGGGCGAAGTTCATCAACGATGTTGTGTTCCGGGCATCCAACGCGGTTGTTGGTGGCTTTGACAATCCGAACCATATGGGCAGGCATGTCGCTGAAATCTTCCAACTCAGACCCATAGGTGATGTAAATCACTCGCGCGCCCACCTTGCGGCAAGCCGTTGATAGTTTCTGAATATTGGGTACCAGTAGGTTTTTGATCCGTTGGTAACGATAACTGGATGACTGGGATTTTCCTTCGTCTTGCAGTAGACGTCCTAATCCCAAATCAGGATTGCCTGTGGCATTTTGCATGTCCACCACAATCAATGCGGTGTTGTCGGGCCTAACCGCAATGGGGCGGGTATAGCGGTCGACAAATGTGGGATGGGTTTGGCTCATAAAATGTTCAACTCAAGGTTTGGGTGGCAACGCCCCGTGGATTCTCCGTTGACGTTCCATGGCCGCCTGTCTATCAGCGTTTTTGTGATCACCGCGCCGCCTTCTGTCGTTGGTCGGCGGTTTACCCTAACAAACTGATCGTGGTCAGCACAGCTTTCGAGCGGCCGGACGAAGAGACTTAAGCTGGGGTTGCTCAGCCCAAGCCTTAACAACCTATTTGGGTTACCATTTAGGCTGACCTCCCACTCGGATTTGAGCCATGCAATCTGTTGTTGATGCGATCTCCAGCCTGGTATGGAGCCCTGCGCTCATTTATTTATGCCTAGGCGCTGGCCTGTTTTTCTCGGTACTGACTCGGTTTGTTCAGGTCCGCCAATTTGGCGAGATGATTCGCCTGCTGCGCAGCGGTGACAGTTCCGCCAAAGGGATTTCCACCTTCCAAGCGCTGGCGGTATCACTGTCTGGGCGAGTGGGTACAGGCAACATCGCAGGGGTGGCGGCGGCCATTGGCTTCGGTGGCCCGGGCGCCGTGTTCTGGATGTGGGTTGTGGCCTTTTTAGGCGCGGCAACCGCCTACGTCGAATCCGCTATGGGTCAGATCTATAAAGAGGTTAACGACGGGGAGTATCGCGGCGGCCCTGCTTACTATTTCGAAAAAGCCTTAGGCCAGAAATGGTTCGGGTGGCTTTTTGCCTTAATGACGATCATTGCCGTTGGCTTGCTGCTGCCGGGGGTGCAATCCAATGCCATGGCCAATGCGGCAGAGGTGGCATTTGGCTTTGGTCAGTCCATGGATGTGTTGGGCTCGCCAATTGGCAGCACCAAGCTTTACACCGCGCTGGCAGTGGTGGTGGTTTTAGCTCTGATTATTTTTGGCGGGGTCAAACGGATTGCCGGCTTCACCCAGGTGGTGGTGCCAGCAATGGCTTTGGCTTACATGGTGTTGGCGCTGGTGGTCATTGGTATGAATATCAGTGAACTGCCTGGCATCATCATGCTGATCTTGGGCGATGCGTTTACCCCAATGGCAGGCGTTGGCGCGGCCATCGGTTGGGGGGTTAAGCGCGGCGTGTATTCCAATGAGGCGGGGCAGGGTACCGGCCCCCATGCCGCAGCCGCAGCAGAGGTGGATCACCCCGCACAGCAAGGGCTAGTGCAAGCGTTTTCGGTATACATCGATACGCTGTTTGTGTGCAGCGCTACTGCATTTATGATTTTGATTACTGGCGCTTATAACGTGCACGGTGTGGCCGACGGGTTCCTGGTTCAGAATCTTGCGGCAGATATTGCCGCCAACAGTCCGGCTTATACCCAATCGGCGTTGGAAGGCGTCTTTCCGGGGCTTGGGAACGTGTTTGTTGCTGTGGCCCTGTTCTTTTTCTCCTTCACCACCATTTTGGCCTATTACTACATTGCAGAAACCAACCTTGCCTACATTCGCCGAAGTATCGGTGTGCCTGGCGGTTTGTTTCTTTTGAAGCTGGTGTTATTGGCGATGGTGTTTTATGGCTGTATCCGCACTGCGGACCTGGCTTGGGGTTTGGGTGACATTGGGGTTGGTTTAATGGCTTGGCTTAATATCCTGGGCATTCTCGCCATATTTTTTGTTGGCGGCCCCGCGATCAAAGCGTTAAAGGATTATGAGCGACAGCAGAAAGACGGGGTGGAACGATTTGATTTCGATCCTGACGCGCTGGGGATCCCGAAAGCGGATTTCTGGCGAGAGCGGAATAAATCCTAGCGCTGGCATTAGTATTCAATACCTAGCGGCCTGCTAGCGCCAGACACAGTCCACTATGAGCTCACTTGAGTATCAACGTCAGCGATCTCAACTGACATTAAGGGAGGGCTTGGCGGAGTATTTTTCGGTTTACGATAAGTTTCTGTCGACTCGAATTTCCTCGCCAGAGGCGAAAGAGTTTTTCCGCTGCCACGATGTGGTGCATGTGGTATTCGGCTGCGGATTATCCCTGGATCAAGAAATGGCCGTGAAAGTCAGCAGTGTGTTTGGCACCACCGGGGGTTTCCGGGTGCTAAAGGGTTATGCGTTGCCGGAGTCTTACGAGATTTACGAGGAAATCAGTATTCCCGATGGCATCAAAATAGCCGCCAAGACGTTGTTTATTGTCCCCAAAATTCTTTGGCGATGTATTCGCATGGCCAAGCGCTGGCCGTGGGCTGAGTTTGATCAATTTTTCGATCATAAGCTGACGGATATTCGAGACCAGTTTCGGATAACAACAGGGCATTAATTCCAGCAATGCCTAACGTACACCCAGCGTTCCCTTGTGTGGTCCGATTTGACCGCTGTTAGCCAAATAGCGACACTAATTCTTTTGGCGGGAAATTTGTCTTGTGCCGCCGGTTGACGGAGGGATGAAATGCATAGCAAAGAGCTGACCGGTGTTGCGTTAAAGGTTTTTGCTATCTTTGTGGCGATAAAGGCGCTGGCCATGTTGCCTGTGGCATTGAGCGTTGCTGCGGCGTGGGCTCAAGCCAATGGTCATGAAGGGCAATGGGTGTTTTGGTTTTTGGGGTTTGCAGCGCTGCTATCGCTTTTGGTTTTAGCGGTGTTGGTCTGGAAGCTGTCAAACCGTTTAGTGAGTGATGTTATTGCTCAGCCCGACTCCCCAGGCGAACCTCACGGTATCGACCAATCATTCCTGCTTTCTTTACTCGGAATTTACCTGACCGTCCAAGGCCTGCAACAGTTCGGACTGACCATGAGCAACCTCATGCAACGGCTAGACAGTCATGTGGACCTTATGGCTCAAGCAGTCGCCCATGTCGCGTCGAATTTATTGCTGTTTTTGGTGGGTCTGTCTCTGGTTATTGGTCCATCTGCTTGGATGCGAATGCTTGCTAGGCTAAGAGTCGCTGGCCTCAAGGGTAAGGGATAAAGCGACCTTTTACGTTGTCGCCAGTAGATGGTTTGGGGCTCAGGTATTTATGCTACAACGACAGACAAGGCAATAAAGGCGGCACGCTAACCCTTGCCTTGTCCTATAGTTGATTGTAGAGACTTAAACCCTGGCACTCACTGAAGTAAGGTCCTCCGATGGCAACAGACTCCGACTGGGAACAGTTCATAAAACAGCGACAAGACTATTGTGACACCCACGAGTTTCTCTGGGATCAAGACGCAGTGGTCGACAGCTATCAAATTAGTAAGTTGTCAGATATCGCCAAGCAATATCCAGACCTCCAAGCCTGTGTCTCGGGGGTGATGGAATGGGACGACCTGAAAAACCAAAGCGCCGCCTTTTACCCAGGGAATGTCGAAACTGAATCTGCGGATTTTACGATACCCGCTGAGGATGGCTTGGTTGGTAACGTGATTGCGGGAAACGCCAAATTCCAGCGAGGTTTGCTAAATCTGGAACTTGATCGTGGCATGCTGATTGTCCTGGGGGATGTGTCAACCTCTGTGGTTGTGGCAAGTGGGTCAGACATAATCGTTAACGGGGTCATTGAGGCCAAAAAGGGGATTGTTCACCGCTATAGCAGTGGTGTGTTTAGCAGCAAATACACCAAAACGCCGTTGTGGGTGAACTTTGATGGTTATATGGATCATGGTTTCGGTTTCCGTATCGATCATCGATTGACGGAAGCCGATGATGACGACCGAGATTTTCGCTCCATCGTTGAGCCCGATGCGTTGATTTGCGCAAATTGTACCGACTGTGTCGAAATCTCAGGATACAAAGACATATCGGAATTGGTTGCGCATCCTGATTATGGCCAGTGGCTAAAAAGCCGCAGTCCTTGTGAGGAATGTGAGGAGATTTCTGGAGTTTGGGATGTGAGCGATGAATACTGGATCGCTCGGCTAATGAATGACTTACCCATCGTCACGGGACCACAATGAATGATTCGTTTTATTGCCCGCAGTGCGGAGAAGATCATGAAAGCCTGCTAACTGATAAGGCTTTCCAGCAGCCCGATGAGATATTCGAGCTGAGCTATCTTGACCAATATGTTCGCACTCGCGGTAATGGTGACCTTTGCACCTTAGATGAGTCTCGTTATTTCTTGCGCGGTGTCATCGAGGTCCCATTTCAATACACGGACGATTATTTTGCCTTCGGTACTTGGGCTGAGGTGTCAAAGTCGGACCATGACCTCTATGTTCAACATTTTGAGATTGATGGATCAACGTTAGACCGGTTGTCAGGACGCCTTGCCAACGATATCCCCTATTACCAAGAGCCGACACTGGGTTTGGTTGTCGAAATTCAACTAGGCCTGCCTAACGCACGGCCATCAATTCATTTGCCGCTAGCATCCAGGCATCCCTTAGCACTAGAGCAACAAAACGGGATGTCGGCAGCGAGGCATCACGAAATTGCGGAAGATTGACGGCCATAAAATCGCACTACCATCTCGGGATAACGGATATGGCGGTATCTTTTTGAAGCGTTCGAGGGATTTTATCCAATTACCATAAAATCTAATTCGATGCCATATCAAAATAGATAGTTTAAATGTTTGGTAAGTGCTATATTTCACATCGACATTCCCGTGTTTCGATCCACATCTGCTGATCGGCGTGGATCCTAGGTAAGCCGAGCACTGAATGTCTAATTATTCATTTTTATCAATAGATTGCGGTCATTGAGTTGCCGCGTTCTTACTTTTTTCGGTAAAGAGTAATAGACAACTAAGAGTGGCCGATTCACTGACTGGAGTTTTGTGTTAAGCAGGTTATCAACTAGCGTTTCCCCCCACGTTCCTGTCCTACAGTATTTAACAAAAAACCGGTTCAATAACCCATACCACGTATTGCGCGTTACATGTGTTACGTCTTTGCTTTTTGGGATCTCATTTGCCTCCCCTCCGAGTGATGCCCAAACCCCGTCCTGGATCAATAATTTACGCTGGAGTATCGATCTTGCTAGTCAGCGCACCGAGCCTTCGGGTAACCAGCAGGGCTCCTGGCGGCATATTGCTGGCTTGGACCTCCATACGGTTTTCAGCAAAGGACATCGAGATGTCGCGACCTTGGTGCTTCAGCCGTACCTTATCGATGCCAGTGAGATAACGCAGACGCCGTTTAATCTCGACTACGCCGATGACAGTAGTTTTATCTGGCGTACGGCTAGCCTAAATTTCACCGGTCTTAGCAATGGTGGCTTCAACATTAAGGTAGGGCATTTTGAAGTGCCGTTTGGGCTTGAACAAAATGCCGATACCAACGGTACTTTACGCCAATTTTCCGCCATAGACCGGGGGGTTAAAACCGACTGGGGTGTTAGCGTAAACGGGGTGTTGTCCCGGGTTGACTACGAGGTGGCCTTGTCTCGAGGATCTGGCATCGATTATCGAAATTCCTATGATCCTTATATCTTGTCCGGTCGAATCGGGACAAACGCTAACGCCAATAAGG
>CAZLJY010000130.1:0-13535 GCA_964559945.1 uncultured Gammaproteobacteria bacterium
GGTTAGGGTTGCCGGCGTTGAACTGGCGCTATTCATCGAGCTAACACCATCAGGCGCTCGGCCTCAAAATCATACTCGTTGCCGTCAAGGTCGGCCATCAGCGACACGGTCTCAAATCCAGCTTCCAGCAGGAGGCTGCGGATCTCAGCGCCACTGTAAAGTTGATGATGCCAACGAGCCTGGTGGGCCACTCCCTCCTTCACCAAGGTCCACTCGTTGCTGTAGACCGTCATATGGTTTTCCAGCAGCGGGCGTTCTATCAACATCGCGCCGTCGTCAAATTCCGTCACATGGACAGGCTGCAAGTCTCGACAAACGATTTCTTTGCCCACTAAGTCCAGGACCAGCGTACCGCCGGTTGCCAGATTCTTGCGGCACTGCTGAAGAACCGCTAAATCATCAGTCGGGTCATCAAAATAGCCGAAGCTGGACCACATGCAGATCACCAGGTCAAAAGAACCGGGCCGACTGAAATGGCGCATGTCGTCCTGCACCCATTCCAGGCCTAGATTCTGCTCAGCGGCGAGCTTGCGACCCTGCTCCAGCAAAACGCCTGTCAGGTCAACGGCAGTGACTATTTGGCCAAGGGCTGCCAGCGGCAGAGCATGACGGCCGGGCCCGCAACCCAGGTCCAAAATGCGATGTTGTTGACCGCCCGCCAGCTCAATAAGTTTTGGCGCTTGTTGCGATGCCACTCGAAAGCTGTCCGGATCGAACATACAATCACCGAACGTGTCCCAGAACGATTCATTGGCAAACCAATTGTCCATTCAACCTCTCTTCCTGCGCTGGCTGTTGATCACCGTAACCGCGGCCTTTATCGGCCCGTCATTAACAGGCTGCGCCACCGTGTCTTACTACGGACAAGCGGTCAAGGGTCACTGGCAGATTACTCGGGGAAAAAAAGACATTGATTTGTTGCTAAAAGATCCTCAAGTGGATCCGCAACTCAAAGAGCGGCTGCGCACCGTGCAGTCGATTCGCCAATTTGCCCTCGATGACCTGATGTTGCCGGATTCCGGCAGCTACACCGATTATGTGGACTTAAAGCGGGACGTCACGTTGTGGCTGCTTAGCGCGGCCCCCAAGTATTCCCTTGCGCCTCGCAGTTGGTGCTACCTTTTTGTCGGTTGCTTCAACTACCGTGGCTATTTCAGTCGCGCCCAGGCCGATGCCGAGGCGGATCGATTGGCTGCATTGGGCTTTGATGTGGTGTTAGCGCCGGGTCTTGCCTATTCCACACTGGGGTTTTCCAATGATCCGGTGCTCAGCACCATGTTGCGGTATTCCGATCCCCAGCTGGCGGGGGTGTTGTTCCACGAGTTGGCCCATGAGCGCCTCTATGTGCGTAATGACAGCGCCTTTAACGAGTCTTTTGCCACGGCTGTGGAGACACTTGGAAGAGAGCGTTGGGTTCAATCGCTTAAGCACCCAATGGAGACGGGCGGTAATCTGCAAGACCCACGGCAAGGGCCGGCAGTGAGCGCAGCACAAAGGCAGGCTGAGTCGACTAAGCTCAGGCGCAGGTTCGATGATTTGGTGGTGGATGTCCGGCGTCAGCTGGAAGCATTGTATGAGTCGGAAAACGCCGATTGTGATTTAGCGGCGGGCAAGCAGGCGATTTTCGCTCAATTTCGCCAGCGTCATGATGCATTAATGGCGCAGTCCGGTGGTCGCAGCCCCATTGATCATTGGTTCGAAGGTGATGGACCTAACAACGCGAGAATTGCCCTGTATTCCACCTATGAGTTAGAGGTACCCGCGTTCTTACAGATGTTTCGTGAGTGCAACCAGCAGCTTGAATGTTTCTATGCAGCGGCAGAGCAACTGGCCAAGCAGGCGCCCGAAACACGAAATGCCCACTTACAAGCACTGAGCGAGAGGGCGGCGGCGATTGCCTGCCCCGGGGAAACGTGCGAAGGTTCGCCGGCCCTTGGCCGGTAATAGTTTTTTGCGAAAAATACTCACCCTTACAGCATGTCTTATTTGTCCCGGCGCAATGGCCCAGGCGCTTGCTGGGCTTTGTGGCCAGGACTCAGCGCCCCAGATTGCACCGTTTTCGGCCGCGCTGGCTCCCGGTGCGATGGGTGTGCTGGCGCCACAGATCGATTTGAGTCAGGCAGGTCTGTCGATTTTCAGCGGCGGAGTGGATGTTTCCCAGGACGGCCAGCGCATGACCGCTGAGCAGCTGACCTTGAACCGTGAAACCAATATTGCCACGGCGACGGGGCAGGTTCGCTATTTCAGCCCTCAACTGACCGTCAATGCTGAGCAGATGGATTTGAATCTGACCGACCAGGCGGTCGACATTAACGTTCTGGATTATTGGCTGGGTCGCGGGGCTGGTCGTGGCAGCGCCGACAGTGCTCAACGGGTCGGTGAATTTCGTACCAGTCTTGATGCGGTAACTTTTACTACCTGTCCCAAGGGGATCAGTGATTGGCAGATCAGCGCCTCAAGCATGGCCCTGGATCATGAGGCAGGCCGAGGAACGGCGCGAGGGCTGACACTGCGCTTTAAGTCGGTGCCCTTACTGTATTTACCCTATGCCGTGTTCCCATTGGATGACCGGCGCCAGTCGGGGTTTCTGTTGCCTTCATTAGGTGGCTCCAACGATGACGGCCTGGATTTTTCCATCCCTTACTATTTCAATCTGGCGCCCCAGCACGATCTGACCCTGACACCGAGAATCATTACCGATCGCGGCCCCATGCTGATGGGTGAATATCGCTACCTGGGCCAGCGCTCCGGCGGCCAATTGGGTTTTGAAGTCTTGCCCGACGATGATCGAACCGGCAATCGGCGCAGCTACGGCTGGCTCCAACATCGCGGCCAATTGGGGCAAAACTTTGACCTTCTGCTGGATCTAAACCACGTTTCCGATGACCGCTATTTCGAAGACCTAGGTAACAGTCTGGCAGCTATTTCCCGCAGCTATTTGCGATCCCTGGCACAAATCAGCACCGCAGGCGATTATTGGACAGCGACCTTGTCGGCGGACGACTACACCTCTATCGACGATACCCTTGCGGCCACCGCTGAACCTTATTCGCGTTTGCCGCGATTAAACTTTTCGTTGGATCTTCCGCTGGGCAATACCCGCCTGGAGCTGGATTCAGAGTTGGTGGCCTTTGATCGGGATGTGGGTGATGAAGGTTGGCGCTTTGATATTCAGCCGCAGATTTCTCAAACTTTTGCGGGACCCTCGTGGGTTTTGGAACCCTCCCTAGGGGTGCGTCACACCCAATACCATTTGGACACGCGCAGCTTCGATCAGGATGACACCCCCTCTCGAACCACGCCGATAGTCCAATTGGATGGCCGCTTGTTTCTGGACCGTCATGGTGAGCGCTATTCCCAAACCTTGGAACCAAGGTTTTATCTGCTGTATGTGCCGTTTGAAGACCAACGAGACCTTCCGGCATTTGACACTCGTGATCTGACCTTCAGTTTTGGCCAATTATTTCGCAGTAATCGTTTTTCCGGCGCGGATCGCCAGGGCGATGCCAGTTCGCTGACGCTAGCCCTGACCCATCGTTTGCAGGACAATCAAAGCGGTCGCGAGGTGCTGGAAGCGAGTATCGGGACTGTTGTGCATTTTCGCGATCGGCGGGTGAACTTGTTGGATGATAGCCTCAGCTCTCAAGTCACCGTTGACGATCGCGATACCTCACCCCTGGTCGCAGAGGTTGCTTGGCGGCCAACCGACCACTGGCGGCTTGTGCTTGGACTGCAATATGAACCCGATCCGCTAGCCGAAGCTGATAAGCTGCAACAACGTCACCTCGGTGTTCGTTACCGTGGCGAAAATGGTCAACTGCTGAACTTTGCGTACCGCCAGCGGTCGCAGGTGGTAGATCAGGTGGATCTGTCGGCCTGGTGGCCGCTGAACGAGCAATGGGCTGTAATGGGCCGGGCAAACTATTCCTTCCAGGACGACACGCTCCTTGAAGGGTTAGCAGGTTTTGAATACCAAAGCTGCTGCTGGGCCACTCGACTGATGGTACGTCGCTTTGTTAGAACCTTGAACGGCGACATGCGAAACGCCATTTATTTTGAACTAGAATTGAAAGGCCTAGGATCTCTGGGCCGCGGCACCGGCAGGGTGCTGGAACGAGCCATAGCAGGTTATCGATATGACACTCAAGCAAGCGCACTATAGTTTTTCATTTTTTATCCTAAGCCTGGTACTGGCCGCTCCCGCAGCTGTTGCCGAACCGTTGGAGCGGATCGTTGCGGTGGTGGAAGACGAGGTCATCTTGCGCACGGAGCTGGAACGCTCGGTCACCAATGTGGTGAAGCAGTTCAATGCCTCCGGACAGCCTCTACCACCCAGGAGCACCCTGGAGCGTCAAATTCTCAGCCAACTGGCGCTGATCAAACTCAAGCTCCAAAATGCCCGGGCCACCGGGGTGCGAGTGAGTGACCAGGAAATCGACCAGGCAATCGCCCGAGTCGCCCAGCAGTCTGGCATTACCCAAGAGCAGATGCGCCGAACTATCATTGCCGATGGTTTGAGTTGGACCCGATTTCGCGAGGATATGCGCGACGAACTTATTACCCAGCAACTGGAACGGCGGGTATCCAACAGCCGGGTGAACATTTCAGAGAGTGAAATTGATCTGTTTTTGGAAAACCAGGACGGCCCTGAAGGCGAGTTTCGTCTGTCCCATATTCTCATAGGTCTGCCCGAAGGCGCCTCGCCCACTGAAGTACAGCAGGCTCGGGAGCAAGCAGATTCTTTGCACGCGTCTCTTGCCCAGGACGCTGACTTTTCCACCCTTGCCATTACCCATAGTGATGGCCCCCAAGCCCTACAGGGTGGGGATCTTGGCTGGCGGCCTGCCAATCAGGTGCCCACCATGTTGTCCCAGGAGTTGGGTGATATGACCAAAGGTGATTACACCCGACCTATTCGGGATGCGTCAGGCTTCCACATGTTTATGGTATCTGACTATCGCAGCCAGCAGATGAACATGGTGACGGAGATTAAAGCCCGCCACATCATGGTGGAATTGTCCGAGCTGGTTACCCAAGAAGAAGCGCTAAATACGGTTACCGATATTCATGAGCGGGTGACCGGCGGCGCTGAGTTTGGCACCTTGGCAAAACAATATTCAGACGATACTAGCTCGGCCAACCTGGGTGGTGATATGGGTTGGTTTGTCCCAGGTACCTTTGGCGAGCGAGTCCAGCAGGTGTTGGATTCTCTGGAGAAAGGTGAGATCAGCGAGCCTTTCCAATCCGCTGCCGGCTGGCACATTTTGATGAAAGAAGATCAGCGTGAACAGGATCGAACAGTGGACATTCAGCGCGGTCAGGCCCGTGAAGCTCTGCGTCGATTAAAGGCTGAGGAAGAGTTTCGTCTATGGGAACGCGAGCTGCGCGACGAAGCCTATATCGAATATCGGATCTAAGAACCACAGAAGCACAGGGCACAACGAGCGGTTGGTCCTGTCGTTTCGCTAACGTGGACGCAAGGCAATCATTAGTGACCGGGCCGTTGCTTCCTCTTGCCCGTGTGGCCATTACCCAACGATGTTTTTCTGTGCTTGACGCCAGGCGTGCTGGGCTGGCGGCGTTGGCCAATAGTCAGGGATATTCTCTATGAAGCCCATTGCGGTAACGGTTGGCGACCCCGCTGGGATTGGGCCAGAGTTGTGCGTGAAACTTGCCGCAGAAACCCGCTCAGCAGATGCACCCGGGTTGGTTTTTATTGGCAGTGGCCAGGTGCTGGAGGCGATGGCAGGTGCGCTGGGCCTGCCTTGGCAGGCTGCGGCCTATCAGGTAGAAAGTCAGAACCCTGTCCAGCTAATGGATGTGCCAGTGGCCAATGAAGTTGTGGCGGGGCAGCTGGATGTGGGTAATGGGCCGGCAGTAGTGAAGACACTGGAGCTGGCGGTGGATGGCTGCGTGGATGGTGAATTTTCCGCCATGGTCACCTGTCCGGTGCACAAAGGCGTGATTAACGATGCCGGCATCGTGTTTACCGGCCATACTGAATTTTTGGCCGATCGCTGTCATACCAACCGGGTGGTGATGATGTTGGCGGCAGATTCGCTTCGTGTGGCTTTGGCCACAACCCACTTACCCCTGTCTGAGGTAAGCGGTGCGATCAACGCTGAGTTATTGATGGAAACGTTGACCATTGTCGATAGCGAGCTGCGCCAGCGATTTGGGATTAAGCAGCCAGCCATTGCGGTGTGTGGCCTCAACCCTCATGCAGGTGAAGGTGGTCATCTGGGGCATGAGGAAATCACCGTGATTCAGCCTACCCTTGCCTTGCTGCGCAACCGTGGGTTACACCTTACTGGGCCGTTGCCCGCCGACACGCTGTTTACACCTCGGGTATTGGAACAACACGATGCCGTGCTGGCGATGTATCACGACCAGGGCTTGCCAGTGCTCAAATATGTTGGGTTTGGCGAAGCGATCAACGTCACTCTAGGATTACCAGTCATTCGTACCTCGGTGGACCATGGCACGGCGTTGGATATTGCCGGTCAAGGCATCGCGGATGGAGGCAGCCTGCGAGCCGCCTTAAACATGGCGCAAACCATGGCAGGATATCGGCCCTGATGCGTGCTCGACGCCGGTTTGGACAGAATTTTCTGCATGACCGTTCAGTCACTGACCGAATAGTGTCCGCGATTAACCCAGAGATTGGTCAAAGTCTGGTGGAAATTGGACCAGGCCATGGGGCCATCAGCAGACCTCTATTGGCCTCTGGGGCCAATCTGACTTTGCTGGAAATTGACCGGGATCTGGTCGCTGAGCTGTCACAGCAACCGGACCTGCAGCGCGCCCGAATCGTTTCCGGGGATGCCCTTGAGGTGAAGTTCTCGGATTTAGGGGACGGGCCGTTCCGGGTGGTTGGGAATCTCCCGTACAATATTTCCAGCCCGCTCATTTTTCATTGTATGGCTCAGCTGACAGAGATTCGAGACGCACACTTTTTACTCCAAAAAGAGGTGGTGCAGCGGATGTCGGCAGGTCCGGGTAACCGCACTTACGGTCGCCTTAGCGTCATGTTGCAGTATCATTGTGCGGTGAAAAGCTTATTTACCGTGCCGCCCGGCGCTTTTGTACCGGTGCCCAAAGTTCAGTCCGCCTTTGTCCGACTGACACCTCATGCTGTCAGACCAGCAGTGGCAGACAGCTATGACATTTTTGCAAAGGTGGTGGCTAGTGCTTTTGCCCAACGGCGAAAACAACTGCTCAATAGTCTCAAATCCCTGATCAGCGTTCAGCAGTTGGAGCGGCTGGAAATCTCGCCGCAAATTCGACCGGAGCAATTGACCCCGCAACAATTTGTCGCCATTGCCAATGCGGTGAATCAATGACTACTCCTGATCTTACTGTTTCCCCTCGGCCACTGTTCCTAACGGACCAATCTGATCCAGATGCTGATCGGTATGTCTTTTCGTATCAGATCGAAATCGCCAACCAAAGCGCGATGCGGGTTCAGCTAATGTCACGTTATTGGCTAATTACCCATGGCAGTGGGCGGGTAGAAGAGGTGGCCGGTGAAGGGGTCGTGGGTCAACAGCCGGTCATTGATGCCGGCAGCGCTTACCGGTATTCAAGCGGCGCGATATTGGAATCACCGGTGGGTACGATGGAAGGTCACTATGTACTAATCGATGATGCTGGCCGCGAGTTCCAACTAACGATTCCGCGTTTTCGCCTTTGTATGCCCGGGATTATTCATTAGTAGCGGGCATTACGTTAACGTCGTTGCGCACCTCAACTCGCTCAAAGCTCACCCCATCTGCAGGCTTTTGGTCACTCACAACCCACTGGCCATCCTGACCTTTCCAACGATAGAGCTTGACGCTGGACTTTGGCGCAATTGGCAGACTTTCGGTGACCCAGTCTGGGCGTTGTTGAGGCTGGTAATACCAAAAGCCTGCAAAACCCGCCACGATCAATATCAGTACGATGGTGATGGGTTTTGCCAGACTACGGCGACGTCTTCTCACGAGTTACAGTGCTCTGCGACCAATCCTCGGGCTTCTTCCAGTAACGCCAGCCGTTGATCGTCTTCCAAGTAGGTTCGTGAACCGTCTTCGTCGACTCGGAAGACTCGGGTGCGCGGCTCAATCTGGGCAATCATATTTCGCCCCTTCTGGCATTGGGCCACTCGATTGCGTTCCTCAATTTCACTGTTGTCAGGCTGTTCGGATTCAGCGAATAATTCGCCGCTCGGCGGCTCGTCCGGCGATTCGGTGCTCGGTTGAGGTGGCGGCGCCGACTTTACCTTGATTCGTTCGGTTTTTTGATTAGGTGGTGGTGTCGATGAGAAATGCACGACGCCATCGTCATCGGTCCATTTGTACACCCGCTCTGCCGCAAGTAATGGGCTGCTGGAAATACACAGAGCGAACAGGCCCAGGAGCAGGGACGGCCGAGCTGAACTTCGCAGTCGTAAGGTCATGACGATCACCTAAATGATGGAAACATCTCATTATGCGCCCCCCTGGACCCCTAAAACAGTCTATCCATCAGCATTTTTGCCCCTTTGAGTCGATAATTGGCACTCTGAAAACCCAAATTGGGGCCCATCTCCGGGCGCAATAACGGGCCTGAAATCAGGAAAATCGGGTTGCAAGGGCTAAGGCTGCTAAAATACCGGCGTTTAGGCATTTTCAGACCCCTTACGTTGACTCAAAGCGATCCACAAACTACGTCAGACTCCTCGCCGGTTTCGGTCAAACCGCACCGGGGCATCTATTTGCTACCCAATTTATTGACCACCGGTGCCTTGTTTGCCGGTTTTTACGCCATCGTTGCGGCGATCAACGGGAAGTTCGAATCAGCCTGTGAAGCCTTAACGATCGCGTGTGTATTGGATGGCCTTGATGGCCGAATTGCCCGATTGACCAACACCCAGTCGGAATTTGGCGTCCAATATGACAGTTTGTCGGATCTCGTGTGTTTTGGGTTGGCCCCTGCGCTACTGGTGTATCTGTGGTCCCTGTCCGGGATGGCGGAAATGGGTCCTATGTGGGCCAAGGTGGGGTGGTTGGTATCGTTTCTTTTTGCGGCGTGTGCCGCGTTGCGATTGGCCCGTTTTAACGCCCAGGCTGGGGTCGCCGATAAACAGTTTTTTCAGGGGATCGCATCACCGGCGGCGGCGGCCTTACTGGTGACCGGCGTGTGGGCTTTGGAAACTGAAGGCGTGTCGGGAGACGGGTTAGAGTTTCCAACTATGATCATTACCGCGATTGCTGCATTTCTGATGGTTAGCAATGTGCGTTTCTATAGTTTCAAAACTTGGCCTTCGCGGGTACCGTTTTTGTGGATATTGGTCATCGTTATTCTTTTGGTGTTGCTGGCCATTGATCCGCCAAAGTTGCTGTTTGCGGTGGCTTACTTGTATGCCGCGTCGGGCCTGGTTTTGACCCTGACTGGCCGCTCCCGGCGCCAACGTCTGCGCGATAAAATTCGCCAGCAAAGGGAGCAACGGCGCGAATCAATGGCACCCGATGGGACCTCTGATCCAGGTGGTGGCGATGAGTGAGGCGATCGGTCGATCCCTCAGAGACTCGCCAGGCACCGCTCTAAGCGATCTCGATATTTTGGTGGAGCTGGGCCAGGAGTTCGCCCAATCCATTGACATCGTTGCGACGCTAGATCGGGCGGTGGAACGCATTTCTGGCTACATGAATGCGGAGGCCGCGTCGGTTTTTTTGGTTGACGAAAAAACCGGCGAGCTTGAGTGTCGGGCCTGCGCTGGCCCCGTGGACGTCACCGGGCTGCGGATCCAGATGGGTCAAGGCATCGTGGGTCGGGCGGCCAAAGATAATCTTTGCCAGCTGGTTCGTGACGTCAGCAAAGACCCGGATTTTGCTGGCAATGTAGATGCGCGAACGGGCTTCCAAACCCGATCCATTGTATGCACGCCGCTGCGCACCTCTGGCGGCGTTATTGGTGTTTTGCAGGTCCTGAATAAACGTGACGGCGGGCTGTTCGCAGATCACGACCAGGAAACGCTACGAGTGTTAGCATCGCCGACCGCCTTGGCGATCAACAACGCGCGCATGGCATCGGATCTGATTGAGCAAAAACGCATTCGTAAAGAGTTGTTTCTGGCTCGTAGGCTGCAGAGATCGCTGCTTCCAGGAAGGCGCCAAGCTCCGTTTCCGATTCAGGGTATTAATCTGCCCGCCCGAGAAGTATCCGGTGATTTTTTTGATTTTTTCGATCTGCCCGACGGTCGAATTGCCTTCGCGGTAGGCGATGTTTCGGGTAAAGGAATGAATGCGGCGCTGCTCATGGTCCGTGCCACGAGTTTGTTACGCTGGATTGGAAAATCGGGCTTAGCGCCTGGGCAATGGCTGGCCCAGGTCAACAACGAACTGGTGTCAACGGTAAGCGATGGCATGTTCATCTGCGCCGCGGTGGGATACTTTGATCCCCATACCGCAACCGTTACCTGGGCTAATGCGGGCTTTCCGCCGCCCATTGTCTATTCACCGGAACAGGCCTGTCAGACCTATCCGGCATTGGCGCCGCCGCTGGCGATCATTGAGCAATCCGGTTATACCGATGAAACGGTTCAATTGGGTGATGGGGCCATGTACTTCTATTCTGACGGTGTGACCGAAGCTCGCGCCGATAATGGAGAGATGCTCGAGGAGCAGGGTTTATTGGGTTTGATTCGCGACCAAGCGCGTTGGCCAGTTAAACCTCGATTGGGAAAAATCGTCACCCAGTTACGCAAGCGAAAACTGGCAGACGACACAACGCTGCTGATTGTTGATGCGGGGGTACGCCCAGTGAGTTCGATATTGGATTTAACATTTTATTCCTGCCCCACCCGTCTTGCCGATGTACGTCGGGAAGTCGCCCAGGCCACTGAGGGAGTGGGCTGCTCTGGGGCGTTAGTCCAGAAGTTGCAGCTGGTCATCGATGAAGCCATTACTAACGTGATCCGACATGCATACCATGGACAAAATGACGGGCAGATTAGGCTGAAAATAGGTCAAACAGACGATACCTTGAGCTTCCATCTGCGCGATAATGCTCCGCCGGTAGATCCGGCGGGCATCAAACCCCGCGATCTTAGTGAATGTCGGCCCGGAGGCTTGGGCATCAATTTTATAGATTCGGTGATGGACACTTGGTCCTTTAGGTGTCTAAGGGATGGGTCCGGCAACGTGTTGGAAATGACAAAAACCATTGAGCGAGATCAGGCATGAATGGATGTGAACAGAGGGAGCAGGGTGAGTATCTGATTGTGGCGGTCAGCGGCGAAGTGGATCTTTCCTGGTCGTCGGAGCTGCGCAGCGCGATCCTTGATGCGTTAGGCAAGCGTGGCGCGGTTCTGGTTGACTTAGACCAGGTCAGTTATATCGATAGTTCAGGCATTGCGGCATTGGTTGAGGGTTATCAGACGGCTAAGACCAAGCAGGTAAAGTTTGGTTTGGTTTCCATCAGCGATGCGGTTAAGGCGGTGCTGGAGCTGGCTCGCCTGGACCAGGTGTTTCCGATCTATGCTGACGTTAACGCTGCGGGTTAGGCGTATTTCGTGCTAGAAAAAACCGCCAATGCCATTAGCCAGGGTGTGCTGCGAGCTGTCAGCAATTTCGGCTATATGGGGGCGTTACTGGTCGAGAGTTTTTACTGGCTGCTGTTTGGTCGGCGTCGAGGCCAACCGGTAAAAATGGCGCCGCTGGCAACCCAGATGATCGAAATCGGAGTGCAGGCCATCCCAATTGTGATGGTGTTGTCGTTTGCCATTGGGGTCAGCTTAGCCATCCAGACCATTTACGCGCTGAAAAACTTTGGCGCGGAAAGCCAAGTTATTTTGGCCATTGCCATAGGCGTAACGCGGGAATTTGGTCCGCTGATTACCGGCATTTTGGTGGCTGGCCGCACAGCATCGGCGCTGGCCGCTCGAATCGGGTCCATGGTGGTATCCCAGGAAGTGGATGCGCTGCGGGTGATAGGCATCATGCCAGTGCGTTACCTGGTGGTGCCTCCACTGGTGGCCTTACTTGTGATGGTGCCTACTCTGACAGTATTGGCTGACGCTGCGGCCATCTTTGGCGGCGCGGTTTATAGTTTGCCGAATTTGGATGTCTCCATGTGGGCCTATTTGATGGCCAGCGTTGACTCGCTGACGGCCGGCGACATTCTCCAGGGCTTAGCAAAGTCCTTGGTGTTCGGAGCGATCGTTGCTTTGGTCGGTGTGAGTTCTGGATTTAACGTTCAAGGGGGCGCTGAAGGTGTGGGCCGGGCGACCACACAGTCGGTGGTGATGGCCATCAGTTGGATCGTCATTGCTGACATGGTGTTTACGTTCTTTTTGAATCGATGAGTGAATCGACCCCACATGTGATTGAAGTCGATGGCCTGGTAACCCACTACGGCCGGCGCAAGATTCTTGATGGGGTTGACCTGCGCATGGAGTCCGGGGAGATTCGGGTCATTATGGGTGGCAGCGGCTCGGGAAAGAGTACCTTGCTTTGGCACCTGCTAGGCTTGTATCGACCAACCGCCGGGAAGATCAAACTTTTAGGTCAGGACATAACCCAGGTTTCCGCCCAGGAGTTTCAGAGTCTGCGTAAAGAGCTGGGTGTGTCATTTCAGGGTGGCGCGCTATTTACCTCGTTGTCCGTGGGCGAGAATGTGGCTTTGCCGCTGCGCGAACACACAGATCTGGACGAGAACACCATACGAATTATGTCCAGGCTTAAGCTTGAAGTGGTTAATTTAGGCGGCTTTCAGGATCTCATGCCCTCGCAGCTATCGGGCGGCATGATCAAGCGGGCAGCACTGGCCAGGGCCATCGTGATGGATCCCAAGCTATTGTTTTTCGATGAACCATCAGCTGGCTTAGATCCAGTGGTTGCCGCTGAGCTTGACGAGTTGATACTGCGATTGCGAGATGCTCTTCGCATGTCCATGGTGGTGGTCACCCACGAGTTGGATAGTGCATTTAAGATCGCCGATAAAATTACGGTGTTAGATCAGGGTAAGGTTCTACTGACCGGTACCGTTGAAGAAGTAAAAAACAGTAATCTGGAGCGCGTTCAGGATTTGCTGAATCGTCGTCCCAGAGATGTGAAGGTGGACGCAGAGGATTACCTGCGCCGTTTGACGGAAGAACAATACGTCTAACCTGGCCGCACCGCATTGGGTGGTCGCAGGGGTTTGGCAATAATCGATCGGGGCCTGGGGAAGTTGGGTGAAAAGAGATAGCGTTAATTACATACTTGCAGGGTCGGTGGTTCTAGCGGGCATGGCATTGTTATTTGTTGTGCTGTATCAGATCACGGGTCGCAGCGGGGCCAGTGATAACTACCACACCTTTTACCAACAAGTAGCGGGCCTTCGTTATGGCACCCCGGTGTATTTCGAGGGTTATCGCATCGGTCAAATTGAAGCCATCACGCCTCACCGCTCAGGCACCCAAACGGATTTTCGGGTAGATTTCACCGTCGAAAAAGACTGGCCCATCCCAACCGATAGTGTGGCGGCCATCGCCACCTCGGGGTTGCTTTCAGATGTGTTCATCGTGCTCCATC
>CAZLJY010000131.1:0-13311 GCA_964559945.1 uncultured Gammaproteobacteria bacterium
GAACTGGCAGAAATTCCGGCGCGAGGAATCAATAGGAATACTCAGAATGTGGATGCCGCGAGTATACCGCTGGCGACGACGCCGACTCTACTGCTGCTTGCGGGAATTGAGCCAGGATTGCGCTTGGCGTGTGTACCACCAAGGAGAGAAATTGGGTGCATTAACAATCGCCTGAAAATGGCGACGGGCGGACGCCTCGTTACCATTGAGATCGTGAAGTTCTGCCAAATAAATATGGGCGTAAGGATTGTTGGCACCCTCACTGATTAAACGTTCACTGATGCCGATGGCCAAAGCGTCGTAATCCAATAGGGACCGATTTTCATTGTGATGGGCAATGAGCTTAAGCATAGAAAGCACGTGTGCCAGACCTAGGCCTCCTGCCCTGGCCTCCCCGGGAAATCTTGCCAGTAAGTCGTCAACCAATGCCCCGCTTTGTCTCGCGCTATTAGCGTCGAAACGCCCAAGAAATGCCTTACCCAGTGCCTCAGCAACCAAACCGTCAGCCACGTATTGAGCACCCGTCTCATCCACATCAGCAAAGTGGCGCAAAAACGCGCGAGCAAATAAGGAGGTGCGAAGGTTACCGTTAATCAGCCTTGCTGGATCAGCCACTAGGGCATTGTTGGCAAGCAGCACCATGGACAGTGATTTCTCCGGCAAGACGATCATCAAACTGGAATAACTGTCGTACTGCCCATAACCCCACAGCACGGCTTGACCATAAAGCACATCGGTAAACAGCCCATAGCCATAAGGCGACCCGGCCACCGCCGGTTGAGACATCAAGGCCCATGACTTCTGGGAAACAACTTCACCGCTGGTTAACGCACGAACAAACCGCAAAAGATCAGCCGGCGTAGACACCAACCCCGCCGCGGCACTGGAACCGTAGTCAACAAACCCAGCTATCGTTTCGCCTTCGAAATTGTGCGAACTGGCCAGATTGGCCAACCGAGCTGGAGCCATCTCACCGGCACCATCAGGCAGCAAATAGCTTTCCTCTAACGACAGGGGTAAAAGAACCCGTTGATGCAACGCCTCCTCAAACGCCATACCAAAAGCCGTTTCAATAACGGCGGTTAATGCAGAGAAACGGCTGCTATAAAGAAATGTCCTACCGGGCTCACCCTGAGAGGTATGGGACAGCACATGTCCCACGGTGATATCGGAATTAAGCGGTGCACCATCAAGAAAATGATTGAGCGGCTGATCTAAAGAAACCAATCCCTCCTCCACCGCCTGAAACACCAATGCAGCAGCAAACACCTTGGTTAGTGATGCCACCGGAAACTGGGTTTGCATGCTGATTGGTTTATCGGTTTCGAATTGACAACACCCCATTGCGGCCTGATAAAGCACCACATCTCCCTGGGACACCTGCACCGACAGGCCAGGGATAAAGAACTGCTTTTGCAGACGAGCCAATTCGGTATCGAAGCCGTCGTCACGATCGACAACCGGTGACGACTGACAACCAACAAAAACCAAAACGATCCATGAGCACAAAAGGCCGCAACTGAATCTCTGGCGCACACCTTGTAGCCGTTTACTCATCATCAATCCCCCCTAACCGTCTGGCACCAAACTACACTCAACGACGGCCAAACGGGGCCACCATAATTGCTGGTTTCAATCACCGAGCCACGTTGCACCCCGCCAAGACGTTAAAGTACAATCGCGCTCCCGCTCGGCAGTCTATCGATGACCGCCGTGGTTACATCGGTCGGAGTGTAGCTCAGCCTGGTAGAGCACTGCCTTCGGGAGGCAGGGGCCGGAGGTTCGAATCCTCTCACTCCGACCAGTAAAATCAATACCTTACGACGTTTTTTACCCCCTTCCCGATTCAAGTTTCTACGCGTAGTGCTCCAGTGGTGCGCAGATGTTTTCCTGTCCGCAAACCAGCGGGTCATCACCACAAAGGAGAAAGATAAATGAACCACAGCAACGTATTTCAAGTTAACCCTGAAACCACTCAACACGACCTACACAACGCCATTGATGGGCGCCTAGCGAACATGGCTCATTTGCTGGGAACGATTAGCGTTGGCTTGGAGCAGGATAGCGATCCGCTCGGGGGCGCCATTTTTCAGATTTCTGAAGACTTGGAATTAATCAGGATTCTCTACAACGCTCAAAGGCAGGCAGATTCACCACTGAAGACCGCCTGATTGTCAGCACGGGGGCGCAAGTTGTAACGCCCCCGGTTGCTTCTCCCCTCAGTACGATATTAGCGTGCTGCGGAAAAAGACTTTGCACTTCATTGTCTGCATTCTCTAAATAGAAGGCTGCCGTTTACATAGCTCTAAAACCACTCCCAGCCAGATTTTGCTTGACCCACCTTGACGTAGTGCTCAACGTTTACTGTTTGGCCTCTCCTCTACTATATATCTCTGACTGGATGTTAATAGTCGCAATTTATGTTCTGGATTCGACATGCATCGCCGAACAAATCTACTTTTGGTGCTTTTCCGGGAGAACATCTAATGCGCACCTGCCCGGGCTGTCCCGCTGCGTCGTACAACTTGACTTCGGACTCCCGAAGAGTAGTTCTCACAGTTTGGTCGGTAGCCCGTTTTCGCTTTCTGCTATTCTGCGACGTAGAGAAAATGTCTCTTCGCTTTCCGGTCATTCGTTTCACGTCGTCGGCTGTCGGAATCCGATGTCGGCCCTTCCGAAATGGGGCTAGAGCGCTAATCGCGGTGGGGTCTAAAAGATCGGTCCAAATCCGGTCGTGATCTCCTGAATGAGATCCGTGATGAGCGATCTTATAAAATGGCGACCTGGTTGCACCTCTGTTTGGGTCATCGAGCAATGCTTCCCAGCCAGTTCCAATCGTTGTGTTTGATTCTAAGTCTCCACCATGCAAAACCGATACTTCGGGAGTAGCGATCAGTAACACAGTAGAAAGGTCATTTCGCTTAAACTCTGATGCAAGCTTCACAGGATCGTCGTCCGCCGCTGCAAGCTGCTGTAGACACTTTTCAACCTGCATTTCAGATGGCGCAAGAGCATCGACTGCAACTAACGGAGGGCTGGATTTGTTTTTGTCGTCGACCCACTCGGTGAATACTCGTTTGTTCGCTATAGCGGGCATGAGCGCATTAAACGGCGCCGGACGAGTCTTGACGATTTCGATACACGATCTTAATTCTCTTAGCCCTGTGCGCCGACTGTTGTTTAGTCCCTTGCCGAGTCTCAGTACTTCTTGAAACTCTTTTTTTTGAAGGGCCTGAGATACGATGAATTTTGACTCAGGACACTGTCTTAGAATTTCCGCCAGGCCTCGGATATGATCTTCGTCAAAATGAGTGCAGCAAACAGCCCTTACGTTTTTTTCGAAGTCTACGTTGATAGACGAGAGGTATTCGAGGGCGGCAGGCTGTCCCGAGTCGGCCAAGCAGGAATCTACTATCATCCAATGCCCGGAGCCGTAGTGAATGACCGCAGATTCTCCATACCTTGGACCAAACAGCGAAAATTCAAATTCGTTTTGATCTGGACAGGTCAGCCGCTGATCGCCCGACACTAGTCCCACACTACATCATCAAACAATTTCGGCGATCTTGGATGCAGTGTAGGGATGTCTCGAAAAAAGATATGGGCTTGCCGCCTCTGGCCTTGGCTCTGGCCGCTGACGTATGAAATAGTCCAGCGAAAAATCGAGCCGGGGACAATCTGATCCTTGTCTCGGGAGTCAAACTCCACGAGAGGAATATCGGCTTCAGTATCCGCTTGGCCTTTTCCGTTAGTAAGGTCTGTTAGCACCGCCGTTACCACGTCGTTTTCGACGCAAATAATCTCCCCTTCCCACTCCTGAATTACGCGCTCAACCTTGCCTCGAGGTATCTTTGCGCTTTTCCCAGTATTGCCATCGCTTGTTTCGACGCGATTATGACTCTGCACCGGCAGACCATCCCTCGCGGATTTAAGATCGACACTCTCGAAATAGTCTTCGAATTTGAGTTCTGTTTCGGGATAGTCAAGCCAGTATTCTGTATCATCGATATCTTCATCTTCTTGTCGACTAATGAGCGACGAGTCGTCATAGCGGTCTATGTTCAGCGCTGTTTCGCCCATTATCTAGGTCCGTTCCCGAAGAGTTTCTTCACCATGCTGGGCAAGATGCATTATATGGTCGACCAAGCTCTCTGATTTCTTTAATGAGTCATCGAATTCTTTTCTCATTATCAACATTTTCGCTGCAGAGTCGCCTTTTTCTACGTTTGTCCAGGGGGTACCGAAGTCGAAATGATCATTTGTAAGAACAATTATGGTTTCATCGCTTCCTGGCCGAACTTCGACTCTAAAGTATCCATTTTCTCGATTCGATCGGACAACCTCTTTCATCGCGATATGGATCATCCCGCCCCGAGTAGCTAGATCTTCGCTATCCAGCGATTCACCCCACTTCCCCCACACGGCTTGAGGAGCCAGCAACTTTCCCAGCCGGTTGCGATTTTCATCTGATGTTAGAGGAAACTCTACTTCAAGATTTATTCCAAACGCAGTTATCGGAGTCTCCGCTAATATTTGACCAAAAATCTTTTGAGTTAGATCAGAGATTCGAACAAATGGCGTCACTTGAGTCGAGATCTGGTAGTAGTGGGGTTCTACTTTGACAGCAAATCCATCAGGAAAAGTGAATTTCGCAAGCTTCTGCGAAATTACAGGAGAGTCGATTACCTCCGCCTCTTCTCCCGTAACTAATCCTTGGTGTACCAACCACCACGGCTGAAAGATTGACGGATTGAAGGAGCCGCGGACGATAATTGAGACCGAGTATGACTTCGGGTGGATTTCCACGGTGATACCTCGCCAAGTAAGATCCAGAGGATACCAAATAAAGATTGTGACTTCGCCTGCACTGGTATGATTTTCGTAAATATTTTCGGGTAGAAGCCAGGTTAATAAGCATCCGGCTGGACCTTGGGTTGCGTGGCGCAAACTGCGTTGGTCAGCGTTAAGCGACTGGTAGAGTCTTCCTCGGTTTTCTTCAGCTCGTCGACTGGTGTACCCAATTGTGACGCGATCGTTATTTGGAACTAATCGAGCTTGCCGTTCTGACTTCTTCGTTCAGATCAAACTTTGCGTCACTTTTAGCAGTTTAATTCGGCTCGTAGTCGACTGATGTCTGGGGTTGAATGGTTCAGCGTGTGCTCTTTTTGCCTCGTGATTGTGTATCAGCGCATGCCGAATTTGCTTCTTGGATTGCCAAACACATGCATTTATGGCTCCCACCTGCTCTGGCGCCAAGCCAAGGTCTCGCTCAAGCGTTTCTGCGAGTGTGTCCAGGTGTAAAACCAAGGTCTTCAACTTGTCCGCCCAAACCATTTAAGAAGCTTCTTCTGCGGCAATTAGTTTTCCCTGTGATGACTTGACTTCGAGTCCGCATTTCTCGGCCCGGTAATGCGCCAACACTTCGCGGGCGTCACCACGTGTGTATCCTCGTCGTTACGCATCCACAGGTGCCACCGCTGTAAATATGCTGACAGTAGGAGATCCAGTGGCTAGTGGTGGATCAAAATCGAAAATCGAAAATTAGCCGATTTCAGTGCTCATCATTCCCCGTCTACAGAGCTATGACCTAGGGTCCCATCGATTAAAAGAGAAACCGGCCTTACCTCGAATGCCCACTAGCGATAAAGCTGCGACAACCAGTATTTGAACTTGCTAACTGCGGTCAATAGGGTCACGGTATCAACGTCACAATTCACTAGCATGCGGAAACTAGAGCGGCCGGAATCGCAATACTTATAGAGGTGGCAATGGACTATTTTGTCCCGTAACGCCTATTCATCTCAGCAATATCGTAATCGAGCAACCAGTTGTAATACTCGGCATAAATTTCCAGCATACGATGCCGATTCGGACCAAGAATGTCCATTCCACGATCATCATATGGATGCATTAGGATGCCCTGCTCAGGATCGAAGATGTAGAGGTCAAACCCGAAACCCGGCTTGATCCCAAGCCCCTTTGCGACAGTACCCCTAATCATCCGATACACACTATCCAGGTCAGACTTAAAGAAAATGCGAGTCCAAACGACATCACCAAAACCATCATCAATGTTCTCACGATCAATGAAATACGGTCGATTGATCGCTACTTCGCATTCTTTCATTGTGCGGAATGACCGTTTAGTGCCGACAAAGGACTCGCCGAAACACAAGAGGCAAACTTGCAGATTCTTCGAGTCCTTAAAAATAGCTTTTGCGACAGTACTTGCGCGTTCGAGAGCCGAACCGAATCGCTCGCTGCGACTATCACCAAGCGCAAGCTCGAAACGAAGGGCGGTCTCGTTGTTGTAGAACAGAGCGTCGCCAAACGCTGCCTTACCAAAGATATCGTATGCTTGATCAATCATCGGCTCTCAGTATGAAGTAGCCACCTGCCTTTAGGCCATTTTCTGCAAAATAGTATCTCGCGCGGCGAATGGCCGCGTTTGAGTTTTAAGCTGCCTATGGTCTCGGACGAGAGACAACAATTACCTTACGATCAAGCCTGATTCGCCACAAGTGGTAGCTGCGGCATGACGTCCTTCTGGCGCACGGAACGCTATGTACGTCCGCCACCCTGACCCCAGACTGCTGCCCCTCAGTAGTCAACGCGATTGGGGACCAGACCAAATGTCTCCGGCGCTTCTAGGTGTAGTTTCTCCGCCGCCCATACGTTTCGTCGACACGTCCTTTTGGTAGGCGAGCCAATTCGCCCCCAACAAAGTAGTCACCCGAATGCACCTCTTTCTCGCCAGGGGCGATTTTAGGCAGATCGATACGATCAAACAGTCGGAAAATGGCGCCGTTTATACCGATGAGCTTTGGGCTGACTTCCAATATGTAGTGCTCGGTAGCCCCAGCAGACCCGAATAACCGATTTATCTCACGAATCTCTCGATCCAGGGTATTCGTATCGAGCACCATATTTGCGAGAGGCTCGACCATTTCGTTCCACTGGGCGAGTAACTTTTTTTGCTTTGCAATTCTCGGCGCCAACTTCTTTGCTGCCGATTTCGCTTTGGCTATCTGCTCTTTTCTTTCGATCTCAAGCGATTCAATGGTCGCTCGAAAATGCTCAACTCGTCGTGTCGCATGTTCGACCTTTGACTCAGCGCGCCGGCGCTCGTCCTCCGCATCAGCGTATTTTTCTCCAGATTCACCATCTAGCCTGGATGCGCTCACTTTCTGGGCTTCTGCGAGCGCAGAATTTGCCTTATGGAGATCGCTTTCGGCCCGCTTTAAGTCGTGATTAGCGCGGTTAATATTCGACGTAATGCTCATGGTTTATACCTCATGTTGTCGGGCGAAAAAAAATAGGTACCTGGCGGCCGCCCGTGTAGACGCCAGGAACATTGAATAGGTGTGTTGGGTGACGCTTTCGGCAGATCGGAGAACCGGCGGCGGAACTGCGCGCTGGCCGTTTGCGAATCCGAAAATACGGCGAAAAATTAGGCCATCGATCGGCCAAAAGGAGAAATGGACACCAGGACACCGATTTTCGGCCATTTTCTATATAGAGAAATTCAACATGAAAAAGGGCCAAAATAGAGGTAAATACCCTTCTATTTCTTCTACACATTAGTCTCTTAAAATTACTGTCCTGGTGTCTAAAAGAGACTTTTATCGTTATTTTACAGTGTGTTAGATTGGACACCACTTGGCGAAAATCGATGTCCAGGCGGTGTCCAAGTGTCCTATTTTCAGTGGGCAACCGGACACCATAGCCGCCCTGGACACCGGCCGGACACCGCGTGGATAAAACCGATGTCCACCCGATCATGGTTTGCGGCCAAAGCTGTTGGCGCGATCTATGTGCGCGGAATATGCGTCTTTGACAGCCCGGATTACTTCCTTGCCTACCCCACGAACAGCGTGTTCATCGGGGATAACGTGGAAAGTCCATTTTCGACCGGCTGACAATTGAATTCGGGAACTGACGAATCCCATGCGAATAAGAATTTTTGATGTTTTCTCCGCAGTAACCTTGACTGAATCCGACTGCAGGAGTTTCCCCAACGTGGGCGCGTGGACAAATCGCCGATTGACCAGAGGGTGCGCGTCGCTGTCTAACAGATCTTCAATGGCGTGGTGTGCTGGGTCGGCAGCCTGCAGTGCCATTTGCACTTTGGCGGCGGTGTTGGGTGCCCGGCCCTGCGGGTCGAACCCTGGCACGCTGGTTAAGTCGAATTCTCGGAGCCATTTACGCAACGCCGGCACGTGCTGCCGCAGCTCGTACAGTCTGTCGAAATATCTCGGATCGGCCTTATTGAATTCTGCAACCTGCTTATCAGTTCGAAGCGTACTAGCATTAATGAAATACCGCCGATCATTTTCGTCCACAGGTAGAGCGTCGGGATCATTAGTGAAACAGATAAAATTCGCGTAATTTTGCCCCGTATAACTGGGTACGAATTTTCTGTTGAACTCGATTCGCGGCTCGGTAATAGACGGCTTTAACCGATCCAATACCGCATGGCGATTGCTGCCCGATAATCTGACCTCTTCAATAACCACCACAAGCTTGCCAGCCAGCCCATCGTTGAATTGCGACCCCAAGACTGTCGGGCTTACTTGGCTGACGTTGTCAGTCCCGAGCAGGTCAGTCAGTAAGCGCGACAGAAACGATTTACCAATCCCCCTGGCCCCAAGGAATAGAAGAGCGAACCCCCATTTGAGCCCGGGTTTTTGAATCAAATGTGCCAAACACGCTAAGACTTTGAGGCCGTCTTGTTCATCGCCGCATAGAACGTTGCAAATATGCTGTTTGAGAAACTCCGCCCGAGAGTTATCTTCGGCTGAGAGTCGCTCAGGCTCATTTGACGTATCTGGCGCCCGATAGGTGTTTGCGTATTTGCGGCCCGACTCAGTAACAATAGTGTCACCGTCTGGAACGAACCTCTCGCCCTCTACAGTTGGGATTAGTTCGTGATCAATGAGATATTGTGACGCACGAGCGGACGCACGCGCTCTACTCCCTTCGTTCAGAAGGGTCTTCATCGGCATATTGAACCTGGCGTCGAACGCTTCCCGGCCCAATCTAACGCCGGCGCTAGTGTCCAGAAAATGGTGGGTTACCTGGTCCCACGCCCAACCGTCCGCAAAACCTGGTTTCCCAACCGCCTTGGGGTCGCTTACCAGGGGTACCCATAGCTTTTTTCGTACCCCTCCAATGGCCACCTTCTGGCCGTCGAGCCGCTGGTAGGCGTCCTGTACCCGTCCCGCGATGCGATCGCGCCACGTATCGTCCAGATCATGGCCGGCGGTTCGAATGTCTGGGATGATCTCGTTGTCCAGCACACTCAGGTCTTCGCAGGTCTCAACGCGCTGACATAGCCCGGTGGCTTCCAGCGCCGCCGCGGCTTGTTTCTGCGTCTCCACCTCACTAATAAGAGTGCGCAGCGTGATGGGCGTGGCGCCATAGGTCTTTTCGTCGAACGAGCGCCATTTAGCCTTGAGATCTTCGGAGGGGTCGAACTTTCCCCCTTGCGCAGACCACGTTGCCCAGATCTCCTGACCCCCATCGCTGCCCGCGGTCTGGTGATGGATGGCCATCCCTACCGCTAGCCACGCGTCATAGTCACAATCGGGGTCGGTGAAGGCCAGTAGATCGGACTGGATACGCTTCAGATCAAAGCCCGATACGGGCCCCGGATCGTCGGCGTTGGGGTCTGCGCGCACCGCCCCCGGGGGTTTGGCCGATCCTTTCCTTTCCAACCCCAGCGATTCGGCGATTTCTTCGAATTTCAGAATAAGGTCGGCAAAAATGCGCCCATCTACTTCGATCAGGTCGTCAACGTGCAGCGATGTCAGATCTTTGCCAAACCACTCATAGGGCTTTTTCGTGTCAGGGTGTACCCCTTCAGCTACGAACTGCCCCGTTCCTACTAGCAGTTCAAGTTGGTTTTTGTTTCCCGCCGCATCCATGAATATCGCCGACGTTGTGCGCTTGAATTGCGAAGTCAGGCGAATGGGCACTAGGAACTTGGGCGCAAGGCCGACGCGGTAGCTGAACCCTTCCCCCAGTCGGGAGCGCAGGTAGGCATGGAAAGCCTTGGCCAAAGCCTCGTTGGGCGTGTCCACGTCGATGGCCGGGCCCATGACCCCGATGCCGTCACCGGCAGACCAGTTCAGGCACTCGATCAGGAACAGCTCGGCTGAGGCCCTTTTCTGCCAGTTTGTACCAATAGGGCGCTTGCCCCTCACAGGAATGACGGCGTGTCCGTTCTCGCCCAACGCCAGGGCGGTTTTGAGTAGGGTCATCCGGCGGCGCTCCGGGCATCCCGTAGGCGGAATTGCGAGGCGCTGAACCGCAAACCTTCGCCAGTTTTCGGCTTGACCCGATTGCTGTTTATATATACAGTATTGTCAACACTCGGCATATGGCGTTCCTCGCGTCTGGCTTTCCAAAAGGTGTGTTGCTCCCGCACTTCGGTGCGGGCAGCTTATTAGTCCCCGAATCATCCGAATTACCTCTAAATCATCCGACCACAAACCATCCGGCGGACTGCTAGCGCCACCATTTGTATTCGCTGAGGGGCAAGCTTGAGCGCGATCCGTTCGCGCTTGGGTTTCTTTGCAAATGCGGCGATCTTGAGAATTCGACCGGTGCGATCCACAGTGATGAATGTTCGGCCGCTTCCTGGAAGATCCACTAGCCACATAGGGCCCGCGCTCGCGCTCACCAGGTCGTGCATGATCCGAGCGAAGCGTTCCATTGGAAGCCCTTTCCCTTGACGCTCCGCCAAAAGGCGGGAGAAGGCAGACACTGGGTCTGTCTCGGGGAAAATTAGCTCAGAGGCATCGCTGCAATCGACGTTCATGCAGAAACCTCCTCGCCGGCCAGCCAGGCGTCTAGGTCAGAGACCATGTAAAGGACCATCCGGCCTCGCTTGATGTACCGCGGCCCGCCGCCAACCTGGCGACATTTGCGGAGGTAAAAAACTGTCGTTGCGGTGTAAGTAGCCGCTGCAGACTCTCGCAACGCAGCCGGCATAACGACTAAATCAGGGTCCGACTTGGGTGTTAAGAGGTGGGTTACGTTTTGCGCGTTACACGCAGTATCGTTTGCAACTGTATCCATTTTTCTGCACCAGTGTTTGTGGTTATCACGGTGTAGAAATGGTGTCAGGGGCAAGTAGTTCGATCTATCTCATTCAACACTCGAAATTGAGGACAAATCGAGATAGAGCAACTAGATGTTTTGTTTGCTGGCGTCGGCCTCGAGATCCTGAAGCGCCAATTTGCGAAGTTCCCTGGATGATCGATTCCGATTTCGAATTCTGTGAATTGCGCTCGCAAGTGAGCTTCTAAATGCTTCGTCTTCCTTGTATTTTCGAGCTACTGACGACGCCGTCTGTCCGCTTAGCTCCGCAGCTTCTAGAAAAATTGGCTTACGACCCCTAGCAGTCGTCGGCCTTGTTTTCGTCTTTGCCCAGTCATTTGTTGTATAAAATTTAACAAGCAATTCTGCCAGTGAAACGACCGTCGAGCTCTTCTTCCACGGCGAAGGTGTTCGTGTTCGTTTCGGAATGATGCCCTGCTGAATCGCGAAGGCACAATCGAGCCTACCGACTTTAGCAGGCTTCTCTGACTCGTCTTGCTCGAAAAAATCATCCAGCGCGGTTGCAATGTTCATACGAATCCATGCGGGGATTGGAGTCGCGGTTGCGTGGATTGGATAGAACATCAAGAATCTTAAAGCCTCAAGCAATAAAATTTGTGCCTGTCGTGACAAATTGAATTTCTCGTCTTTTCCGAACGCACCTGAAGAGCGTAAACGCAGAGCCATATACTCCTTCTTGTAATTCTCGAGTTCCGCATCTACGAATTTGGTCCGCTCTTCTACCAACTTAGCGTAACGAGGGGTTTTTTCCAGCTCATTTTCAATAGCGATCTGCGTGCGTCTTGCGATAAACGTATATTCCTCATTTATCCAATCTCTGGCTTCACTCTCCCCCAAAAGGTCGATCTCCTCGACTTCATTCAAATGCCGAAGAGGTTTTCGTCTCTCAAAGTGATTTATAGCGGTATCGGACAGAACACCTGAAAACTTTTCGACTGAAATTGGTTGGTTTTCCGGCGTGTCCATCTCGCCGGAAACTAGAGGAGAAAAATCAATTGGAAGAACCTTATCCATGCTCATTATTTGGCTGCCTCGCTATTCAGCAATGCCACCGCATCCGCCTTATGGTCTGGTGACAGGTGCGCATACCTCAGCGTCATTTCCATAGTAGAATGACCGAGCAGCTCCCTGACCGTATTCAATGGAACGCCGGCAATCACGAGATTGCTAGCGAACGTATGCCGCAGGTCGTGAAACCTGAAATCCGGAATATTGGCCAACTTGATCACGCTACGCCATGCGCTATTTACGTTATCTAACCGACCACCATCTCTCCCAGGAAACACATGATGAGATGGGCTTGATGTCTTGCCCCGCTTCCATTTTTTGAGTACTTCCAGAGCTTCAGTGTTTAACGGTAAATGGCGAGTAGTGTCAGATTTGGACGTACGACCCTCAACAACCAATCTTGCGCCTTTAAGGTCGACATCACGCCAGCGTAAGTTGAACAGCTCCCCTCGTCGCATACCGGTATTCAGCGCTAGCAGCACCAGCGGTACCAAATGGTCCGCATACCAACCCATTGGCGGGAGCTCCTCAACTCCGCGTTCTCGGCGCCACTGGTTTCCGCTTTGTCGTTTTTCGTGCAACGTTTCGTCGCGTTCAGTCAGAGCCTTTCTCAAGAGATTGTCTTCGTCGCTATTGAGAAAACGAGCTTGAGAATTTGAATCAACTTTTAAGTTGGAGAAGTTGACCAACGGATTGTGTTCGATCACGCCAGCCTCAACTGCCGCCCTGAGGATTGCGCGCAGAGGATTAATATCTCTATTGATTCCAGAATGAGGCCTACCAGCTTTCACTTGATCGGCACGCCATGCGCTGATCTCAGCCCGAGTGATGCTATCTAAAGGTCGCTTTAGCAAATGAGCCCATGTTGACTCTATCCTAGCCCGCTCTTGTTTACCGGTCCTCAAAACGGCTAAATGCGCGCCATGTGGGCCGTCTAAGAACTTCCGAAACGTTTTAAGTTCATCAGACTTTTTCGCCGCCCTCGCTAGGTCCCTATTCTCAAGCGGATCTCCGCCAGCACTTACCGTACCGCGGTGAGCTTCAGCTATTTTCCGCGCGCCGGCAGCGGTAGTTTCAGGAAATCGACCCAGTGGCATTTTGCGACGCTTCCCTGCTCTAGTCGTGTACGCCAAATAAAAAATTCGGTTACCACTAGGCTGAACTCTCAGCTGAAACCCG
>CAZLJY010000132.1:0-13248 GCA_964559945.1 uncultured Gammaproteobacteria bacterium
AGCTTACTTCGTGCGGCAGTAGACTTTTCTTCAAGCTCTTCGCGAATGATGTCGTTGCACAGTTCAACGCATTCATCACAAATAAATACACTCGGACCGGCAATCAGCTTACGTACTTCATGCTGACTTTTGCCACAAAACGAGCAGTAAAGAATTTTACCGCCGTCAGATTTACTGGATTTTTCGTCGCTCATTTAGCGCAGCTTTGTCCCTTTCAACTCAATATCAGGATATCACAACCGGATCATTTTGCCCGTGATCTCCGTCCACCAGCCAACGGCCTGCGGAACGAGTAACGGGCTCACGTTAAACGCTTTGAACCGGGGCTGCATCCCGCTTGGCAAGAACCATATCAACCAGCCCATAATCTACCGCTTCATCACTACTCATGAAGTTGTCTCGATCGGTGTCTTTTTCAATCTGCTCAACCGTCTGACCCGTATGATCAGCAAGAATTTGGTTGAGCCGTGCCTTTAGCGTCAGCACCTCGCGTGCATGAATGTCGATATCCGAGGCCTGTCCTTGAAAACCACTGGAGGGCTGGTGAATCATAATTCTCGAGTGAGGCAGACAGGCGCGTTTACCGGGTTCGCCTGCAGCCAGGAGCAATGAACCCATGCTGGCCGCCTGCCCCACACATATTGTGCTGACCGCAGGCTTAATGAACTGCATGGTGTCGTAGATAGCCATTCCAGCGGTTACCGAACCACCGGGGCTGTTGATATAAAAATTGATATCTTTTTCCGGGTTATCGGACTCCAGATACAACAACTGGGCAACAACCAGGTTGGCGACGTTGTCATCAACCGGCCCTACCAGAAAAATCAAACGCTCTTTGAGCAGGCGGGAGTAAATATCGTAAGCCCGCTCGCCCCGTGAGGTTTGCTCAACCACCATAGGTACGAGATTCAACGCGGTAGTATTCATTATCCGTTGTCTCCGTTACTGGCCTGGTTCATCAACTCGTCAAAACTAACTTGAGATTCAGTGACTTTGGCCTGGCCTAACACGCAGTCAACCGCCTGCTCTTCCAACACCAGATTTTGCACGTTATTGAGCAAATTTTCGTCACTGTAGTAAAGGTTAACAACCGCTGCCGGATCTTCGTAAGTGGAAGCGATCTCCTGGATGGTCTCCTGGACCTTTGCAGTATCCACGCTCAGGTTATTGTGCCTAGCCACTTCGCTCACCAACATCGCTGCTCGCACACGGCGCTCGGCGGCTTCGGCAAAATTGGCAACATCAGGCAGCGGCGCATCTGCTTGACCGCGCTGCTCCAGCTGACGTTTGGCGGTTTCGGCCATAGCCTGCTGCTCTTGGGAAATCATCGATGCTGGCACTTCCAGGTCAGGAAACTGATCGACCAAGCGGTTCATCACGCCAGCTCTCATAACCCGACTGACGGTTTGCTTAAGTTCCCGATTGAGGTTGTCCTGAACTTCACTACGGAATTTCTCAACACCACCTTCGGTGACACCAAATCCGGCAATGAACTCGTCATCCACCTCGGGCAAGGCGGGCACCTGGATTTTCTCTACTTTGAGGGTCATTTCGCCGGATTTGCCGCCTAAGGCTTCTACCTGGAATCCTTCCGGCAAAGACAATTTGACAGATTTCTCCTCATCCACAGCCATTCCGGCAAGCTCGGCTTCAACCGTTTCGTCAAACGCGCCATTGCCCAGAATTGCGCCAGCGCGCTCTTCGCCTTCCTCGGGAAAGCTCAAGTCCTCGCCAGCGAAGCGGAAGTTGAAAAACACCAGGTCACCACTGTTGGCGGCGCGATCCACTTCCTCCCAGCTTTGGCGCTGTTTACGAAGGGTCTCGATCATGTTGTCGACGTCTTCATCAGTGACTTCGGCCACCGGCTTTTCCAGCTCAAGGTCGGCCAAATCCAGCGACGCTAGCTCCGGAAATACATCAAATTCCGCCGTGTAGGTAAAATCCACATCAGCCTGGGGTGGCTGGGCATCGATCTGCGGGGGCGATGCAACTCGCAGATTTTCCTGGCTAAGGGCCTGCTGCAACGATTGGTTCACCAATTCGTCCACAACTTCGGCCCGGACCTGGGCACCGAAACGTTTCTCGATCACCGTCATTGGCACTTTGCCGGGTCGGAATCCTTTGAGCCTGACCTGGCGCTTCAGGTCCTGCATTTTGCCGCTGACCTTGCCGGCAATGTCCTGAGCGGGCAATGCGACTGTTAATTTGCGACTCAATGCGCCTGTATTTTCTACCGAAACCTGCATGATTCCTCCGCGGCCCTGACTCTTGGCCGGTGGTGTTAATCGTTAAATCTGGACGTCATTCGCAGCTAATCTTTGAAAGATGCTCCAGACTGACATGTATAGGTGGTGTCCAAACTTCCCATATCCAATGGCCCAAATCCAATGGTTAAATTGCATTGCCAATAAGACGCTGTCGCACAAGGCATTTAGCGGCCTAATGGTGACCCTAGCCGCCTGCAACAGTGATTAGGAGGGCATTTGCAAGGTGATGGTGCGAAAGGAGAGACTCGAACTCTCACGGGTTACCCCACTGGCACCTAAAGCCAGCGCGTCTACCAATTCCGCCACTTTCGCGGTGTAAATGGGGTGAGCGACGGGGATTGAACCCGCGACCTCTGGAGCCACAATCCAGTGCTCTACCAACTGAGCTACGCCCACCACAACCGTCCGTTCACCTGGTCCTAACCCGCTAGTGTCTCCACCGGTGGGCGTCTGGATACCGATCCTTTGCTCAGGACGCTCACCTGGCGCGCCCGGCAGGACTCGAACCTGCAACCGTCGGCTTAGAAGGCCGGTGCTCTATCCAGTTGAGCTACGGGCGCAGGCAAAACGGGTACTGCTGCCGTACCACTGCCTCCGCCGTAGCGAAAAAGTGGTCGGGGTAGAGGGATTCGAACCCCCGACATCCTGCTCCCAAAGCAGGCGCGCTACCAGACTGCGCTATACCCCGAAAAAAGCCGTGGAATGGTAAGGTCCCGCTGCGCCACAGTCAACGCTCGATTGCGCAAAAAACCCACGAATATCGCAAAATGCTCGTCGACCCTAGGTTTTTTGGCTAAAAAGCGTCAAAACCCAAAGTCGGCACTGCGATCAGTGTATGGCACACCAGAACCAATAATGCGAATATTTCACCCCCTATGACTTCACCGACTGACATGAACCCATACTCGGAAACGCTGAAACATATCCATCCGATGAACAGTTTCGGGCCTGAGCAGTTTAAAAGTTTTATTGAAGCGACCCAGTCTCACGAATTTGCTGAGGGCGATAGCGTTTACCAGCAAGGCAATGAGGACCAGCAGATGTATTTCCTGGTCGGCGGCTCAGTTCAGCGCAAGTCTGACGGAAAATCCCCTCGCCCACTGGCAGCAGGTGACCCAGACGCATTATACCCCCTGGGCAATCTGCAACCCCGCCCTCACACCGCTACAGTCAGCCCAGGTGGCGCGGTGATCGTCAGCGCTGATAGAAACCTTGTCGAAGACTTGGCCACACGCAGCCAACTGGTGACTAACGAAATGCCCGCTTTGAGTGTGACCGATGTTGCCGACTCTCAGGCTGGCGATGGGGCCTGGATGTTTCAGATTGTGCAAACAGAGATTTTCCGGGACCTGCCAACGGAGAATATTGAGCGCTTTTTCGCCAGTGTGGAACGGGTCGAATTTGCTGCAGGACAAGAGGTCGTTCGTCAGGGAGCTGCTGGGGATTTTTACTACATGATTGCTGAGGGTGATGCGCAGGTTTCACGCATGGCCGGCCGTCATCCAATACCCATCGCCACCCTAGGCCCCGGCGACAGTTTCGGCGAAGAGGCCTTAATCTCCGGCCTACCACGCAATGCTAGCGTCACTATGACCAGTCCAGGGGTGTTAATGCGTCTGGCAAAAGAACGCTTTGACGCATTACTGATAAAACCGGTTGTGCAGTCCATCTCGCCCCGAGAGGCAGCGCGGCAAATCAAGTCAGATAAAGCGGATCTGATTGACGTGCGACTGGACAATGAACACGGCAGCAGAAATATTCGGGGCTGCACCAATATCCCGCTGTTTCGACTGCGCGATGCCATTGCCGAACTGGACAATAGCCGCCGCTACATCACCTATTGCGATTGCGGCGCACGCAGCTCAGCTGCGGCGTTCTTACTCAGCCAACACGGTCATGAGGCCAGTTTTATCGAGGGCGGAATGTCAGCAATGTTAGGCCAGCAATAGCTGGGCGCTTGTGCGCAGCGCCATCTTTGGGTGACAATCGGGGAAACGAAAGGACACAATGGAACCGTCCATTGGGTTGCGCGGGATAGGAGAGTCCCTTGATCTTGAGTACTACAGCATGCTGATTCTTACCCGCCGGGTCGGAGAAACCCTAATGATCGGCGATGACATCACGGTCACGGTGCTTGGGGTGAAAGGCAACCAGGTTCGTATTGGCATCAATGCGCCAAAGGATGTAGCCGTCCATCGCGAAGAGATCTACGAGCGCATCCAGAACGAAGACGAGCCAGATCAAGCCTCAACGGACTAATCCGCCAGAAGCACCCAGCCCGCGGGCTAAACAGCAAATTCTCGCCTGAGCGCCCTTGCGGCAGGCGACGCCAACGCGAAATCCCACGTCCCTCCAGCAATCTTTTCCGATTTTTCATTTTTTCCGTGAAAATCACCGAAAAGGTCAGGTAGAATACCGCCCCCGACGGAGAGGTGGCCGAGCGGCTGAAGGCGCTCCCCTGCTAAGGGAGTATGGGTCAAAAGCCCATCGAGGGTTCGAATCCCTCTCTCTCCGCCATCATTTAGCGGCAAGACACTGATTTTGCAAGCATTTCTTAAAAGTTGGCACCAGCGGTCTTACTTTTAGTCTTACCGCGATGCTGGATCGCGCTGATCCTTGTTGGCCAAATATTCTCAGATTTACGGCGTAATTCGAGCTTAGGGTTGCAGGCATTCCGTCCGCCTTTTCCTCACTATTAAAGCTCAAAACTCTATCTTGAACCTGACAAATCCCATGTGTGAACCAAAAAGCTTGGCGCCGCTCCAGATGTCAGCCCCTCCAGAAGCGTTTGACCCCACCGCCGGATGACAGAGCGACGCCGAGCTTGGCCAGTATAGTGAATTGTGACGGCGACAAGACCACCTTCGCGAGCCAACCGTGGATACCCGTCTGGCGTAAGGTCTTGGACAGTCTTGCGGGTCCTAGACGTCTCTTCAAGTTACTATCATTATCTGGGTCTGGGTCGCCCAAATTAGGGAGAAAAACACCCCAATGCTCTGGATATTGCTGTCACATCCGCCTAAACGAACGAATTTTGCTGCGCGCGCTGAGCGAGGCATTGGCCTGACCCAACTCCGATTACGGGCATTACGATGAACGGCATACTTGCTGTATTCGTACTGATGCTCGAAGCATCTGCATCTTGCAGAGACGACCAACTGCTAACCGGGCAGTGGGATGTTTCTGAAAATATCAGCCATCACCAGTACGAAATTGAATTTTCGAAACCCGACATCGTTGAGCTTCGGTTTCGCGGAAATGTTGATGTTGGAACCTACCACCAAGAATGCAACGAAACCTATGCCTCATTGAAACTCAGTTGGCCTAACGGGAGCGATACCTTGGGATGGCTTCAGTATGGAGAGAACGGGGAGATACGGACGTACCAACGTTTTGGCCAGGCAGCTGGTTGGCGAAGTAACTGTCAGCGATTATTCGCCCCTTATCCCGCGCTTGAGCCTTACAACTCCGCGGTTCACCACGTTTTTACTCGAAAAGTCCGCGGTTGCTGAAGCCCCAATACCCAAATGTTCGATGTTTGAAAACCAGGCAGGCACGTGAAAGTCCGCGTTTTCTTAACGAATTCCTCGCGCTTTGGCTAAGAAAGCCAGCGCTTGCCAACTTTGGTGGTTCATCTAGTGCCAGGTTGTCACTGTGGCTAGGCAACGCAGTCAACATCTCGCGTGTCCCCCAACCGTTTCTGACAGCGAGCAATATTCGGTGCCAATTAGGCCACCGCATCTCCAGCGCGGTTATCGATTTAGTTTGCGCGCCCGATTAGCTAGGCTAGCTCGATGGCTCAATCACTTGTCGATGAATTAATTGCGAATGGTCGAATGGCTGCAGGATTGGCTGATGGTTGCTGGGATCGAAAGAGGTGCCCTCTTCCGTCGGATGTTTCGTGGCGACAAGGTGGGTGACGCGAGACTGTCCGCACAAAGCGTGGCGTTAGTAATTAAAGAGCTTGCCTATCGAGTTGGATTAGACCCCTCAACGTTTGCTGGACACAGTCTTCGTAGTGGGTTCCTCACCAGTGCAGCCAGAAACCGAGCGAGTATCTTCAAGATGGCCGATCAGTCACGTCACAAGTTGTTGGATGTACTTCGAGACTACGTAAAGGCCGAGGAATTGTTCGATGACCTTGCTGGCGACGGGCTGTTGAAGTAACCGATCTCGCAGCGACACAGAATCAGGTGTAATTTAGAACCACGATGAGCCAAAAATACTTTATCTCCTACCGACGATCCCCCGCGCGTACCGTCGGGAATGACGAAGCGTTACGACTGCGCAATGCGCTTCGTGACCGAGGAATTCAAGCCTGGCGAGACCTCGACAATCTCGGGGCTGAGCCTACTGAAAAAGAGCTGACCGAGGTATTGCAGGACCCAAATACTGTCGGTGCGATTCTCTTGATTTCGCCAGAAGTGAAGAATTCACCGATCATCCGTAGCGTAGAAGCGCGGCAAATCTTTAGGCGAAAAGCCGAAGATTCCGCATTTCTGGTGCTGCCTGTGTTGTTGGGCGTGGATTATTCCGATGCAGACGATGTTCTAGGTTCGCCGGCTGGATTCCAGAACGTCAACAATTGGAACCTCCATAGTGTGCCAGACGGCGAACTATCCGAGCAGCAAGCTCGACATGTCGCTGGCGACGTCTTGCGTCACAGAACTAGTGCCATCGCGGCGGCAGAGGATATTGACGAGCTACAGGTCGGTCTGTATAGCCGCCGCGTTGCGGGTGCGGCCGACTCGCCGCTTCGATTCGATTTTGCCGACTACTTTGAAGGTCGCTCCTGTCCTGACGGGACTTTCGCGGTCATTGAAATGGCGTTGGTAGACGCTGCAACGGCGATTACAGAATCGATTCCCGCTCGTCGTATTGCGGGTCAGGGCAACGCTTCCCTACCGATCGGTGCTTTGTTTGGTGCGGTTTTTTCGCCGTTGGCCGGTCTTGAACTTTCGTGGCTGCAAGTTTTTAACGGCATGCCAGCAGAACGCTGGTCGCACAGTGTCAATGCGTCGGGTTTAGAAGCAAAAGTGCGTGTGATTGAGGGAGACGTTGAGGCCGCAGACATCGTCCTTGCATTCGGTGTATCCGCAAATATCGAAGAGTCAGTTGCGCGTTATCTGCGCGCCACGAAAGCGCCGTATCGAGTGGCACTGCACGCATATCCGAGCGATGGGGCCGTCAAGCAAGGTGTAGCACTGGTACCAGGAGATGGCGTGGCGCTCGTCAATGCTGCGATCGACGCCGTCCGAGAAGCGCGTGACGACCTAGGTCTGACGAGGTCGCGACTACATCTATTTCTCGCTTGCCCACTATCTATGGCCGTTTTACTCGGGCAGAAGCTGAATACCTTCGGACAATGCGCATTGTATGAGCACGACCCTGACTCAATAAATGGCTACCACCGAGTCCATGATTTCAACCCCTCCGGATTTACCTACACTCCATAGGTTTAGCCTGACCGTACCAGCCGTTTCATTTGGATCCTGTTCAGGAGGATTTCACGTCGTACGTCACGTCCGTCCATGCTAGGCACTGGTCGACGTGTTTAACAACTTGCCGACAGAGCCCCCCAAACGCACGTATGTCTTCTGCGACAATGGACACGGTCTGGCCAACCCGCCCGGAGTCAGTGTGTTGTGTAAAAAGATCGTCGGCAATTCCCAAGTTGTGGCCAATCACATGTCGGCGCTGAACGTGGTCCGAAAGTGATTTGAGCTGAATGTCATCCAAACTTTCATACAGCTCTATGCCGATTCGCCGATAAGTCTTTGCACCCTTGATGATATTTTGAAATACATTTGGTGTTGGGGGTGAAGGCGGCTCATCGCCGTCATCGGTTTTCATCGCGGCCAACTGTCTGAAAGCGACTTTCAGCGCCGCCTCGAAGGCCGTTAAAACGTCCTCATGCGCGTTGCCGAGTAGGCGGTAGTCGAGCTCTTTTTCGCGATCGCCGTCGTTAGACTCAACGAGCGCAATCTGTGACTCGATCAAGCCGAGCTCTCGATCAAAGTGTCTTAGTAAGTTGGGTGCCCCGCAGTCAGGACATAAACTGCGATAGCGTAAACAGCGTAGTCCCTCCCACACAGAGGACAGTCCACGTTGCGCATGAGGTCCTGCCGAATCGCTAACGGCCGATGTGTTCGAATGCGGGCTTTTCGTGGAACATCCATGCTGAGTTTGATAAACAAATTGCGGGGCTGGCTCCGATTGAAATCTCGCGCCATATCTGCAAGATGATCCTCAACATCAGCCGTCACCAACCGCTCAATGTGCTGCTTGATGACACGGAGATCATCGAAGTGCGTGAACTCTTCATCGTCTGCCATGAGTCCCGAGTAAGGACACACGGTTTGGCCTGGGCCGGGTCGCCGCCGCATGGGAGGTTGTGGTGCGTCACGCGTGTCCAACGGCTCAAAGTCACCGATAAGGAACAATCTTGGTGGTGCATCCCGGTTCGGAGAATATTGGTAAGACTTTCCAGAGGGACTCGTGGGCGCAGGTATTGCAAGTTCCATTCGATCGCCGGCGCCACCTGTACGGAATTTTGACAGTCGTTTAAAACGAAAGTCTTTGCTCATCGTTTAGCTTCCAATTCGAGAGTAATCGCCGTGATCGCGAAGCGATGCGTCAACGACGTCGCGTCCTTCTATCTCAACCTTGCCAGCCGAAACGGTCCCATCTGGCGTATAGACAGTGACGGATCCGTCTAACTCTTTTTCCAGATTCAGCTTCACGATCAGTAACACCACAAAGTTCGCACCGGTTTTCGGGTCCGACACGATTTCCAACATGGAAGTATGATCAGGCCCAGATGGAATAGGCTGGAACGAGGGATGGGAGTGCCATTCCCCAACATAGTTGAAGTGCGTATACCGATGGCCACTGCGATCGAAGAAGCGCTGCAATGCGTCCAAGGCATCACGCGCACTGCGAACAAAGCGCGCGATCCAGCCATTGTGTCGCTGCACGGATATCTCCGTAACACGAAATTGCCCCGGGGCCAGCTGCTCTCCCATAAGAATGCCGCCGATTTCACGTCGACCGGCAGCCTCCAGCTCACGTAGGAGCGTCTGAAGAACCTCATCAGGAAGTTTTAGCAGGAGCATCGGTCGGCAGGTCCTCCATTAGCTTGATGATAAAGCCCGCCGCACGCTCGCGAGTGGCTTTGTCTGTTTCAATGGTTGTCGACCAGTCTACGGGGGCTGAGCAGTCAACGGGTATGGTGTGAAACGCCTCTTCAAACACCCACTCGGCGCTAAAGCCAACCAGGTACGCCGGATGGCGAAATCGACTGGGATCTCGCGCAAGGAGTGTGTCCAGGGCTATCTGCGTAGCGTGCGCAGCCATTACCGAGACATCCGCATCGCAGGCGGTGACGATTTCATCTTCCACTTCTGCGCCATAGTTTATCGTTGCTTCGAGCGCTTCCACCCCCTTCTGCTCGGCCATCTCATCCGCTGCACTTAGAATCGCAGCGCGCAAAGTAAACGGCTCGGCGTCTTGATCAGGTCGCGCGCGAGCCACCAACCCACCGATTCCGCCGGCGAACACTTCCATCCACACTAATGGTCTTTTCGCCTGTCGAGCAACGTGAGCGCAGAGTGTGTAGACACTCGGGTTGGCGCTCGCATCGACAATTAGATCCGTTTGCGCAATCGCGGACAATGCGCTCGCCGCAGATTCACTCGATTCTTGACCGCGCAGTCTGTGTCGTCGACGAAGAATCTTGGTGTCGGGATGGATTCGAAGCAGTCGATCCGCGACGGCATCCACTTTATGCTGCCCAACGTCCGACCAATCGAGGTCGTTGCGTACGAGATTGGCCGGGTGCAGCAGATCATCGTCCAACAAGCAAAACTGACGTACGCCGGACCGCGCTAGCGATGCGGCAACCTTACTACCCACCGAGCCCAAACCAACGATGGCAACATTGACGCTCGCCAAACGATCAGCGTCCAGACCGTGACGTGCGGCAGGTGCTTCGGTATCCGCATCTACCGCTGAGGTTGTCCACACTTTCTCGCCTGAAGACCAACGACAGTGCGCCTGCCAGGCGCCGCCAAAGCTCTTGTGAAAAACATAAGTTACGTTCGCTAAATCGTTGTCCGCATCCGAGTCTTGACTGTCTGGAACCGCCGGGTCGTGCAGCAGCCCTGTCAACACGTCAGGCTTATCGAGTTGGACGAGTGTCATGGGGTCGATCGGACGAGTGACGATGACGCCGCGAACACGCCGACCGGGATTCTTCAGCGAGACCGGTACGTTTGGATCGCACCAATTCTCGGTACCGTCGGTGCTTTCTATTTCCTGCAGAAATGCTGTGATCGCGTCTTCATGAAACAGATCAATGACATCGCAACGATAGCTGGGACCATCGGGTAGCGCATTGAGTGCGGCGCGCACCTCAGGTGTCACGATCCAGCGAAGAAACTTGGTCCGCATCGCCTGCCCCGGGGTTAGCGCGTGCCTGGACGGAATGTCTACCGCCTCATCCGCCGCATGCTCGACTTCGAGCGAAAGCAGTCGGTAGGCACTCTCAAGTAGTTGTGCCGCGTTGTGACTGTCGGGGTGCCAGTTGTCCGGCCCGAGTTCCAGGCACAAGTCACCGTTTAGATATTGGTGGTCGGACAGATCCAGTTTTGGGTCCTGCGGACGCACGGTTGCTGGTGAACTGGGATAGAGATCCGGAAACGTGAGCCGGACCGGATAGCTACTCGTATCGTCTACGGTAATGGTGGCATCGACCGTTAGTTTGCTTTTCCCCAGGTAAAACCGCACACCGTCAAGCCACTCACGCTCTGCCTCCAGAGCTTCGATCGCTTCGCGCTCGGCGTTGAGTCGTCCCAGGTCTTTCAAAAACCACACGGTTTAGGCAAATCCTTTTGGTTTGTTAACCGGTCGCACCGGCCGATCAGGAAATACCAGCCCGGAACTAACCGCAGCGGTGTCTAACAAGCCCGATGACTTGCGGATCGGTGGTTTTGGAAACCGTTCGCCGAACAACACACGCCACTTTTCCGTCGCCTTGTCCTGGTCGTCGAGGTTGAGGGCAGCTCGTCCGATCACAGCATGCGTTTTGATCTTGTTGTAGAAGCCCTCGAACGCGGCGAAGCTTAGTCCGCCAAGAATATTGTTGCCCGGCATGCTTGGGTCTTCCAGTGCTGGGACGTTGCTGATGCTGATATCAAAGGCGTAGCGCGTGACGATGCTCTCTAGCATGCCGACGAAGAGTTCGCCGTAGTGGCTTTCGGTCGCACTCATGTTTTCAGCCGCGAGCACTTCCAGCACGAATCCTTTTGGGCGTTTGGCAACGGTTTTGTTCCCGCGGCGCCACCACTTGAAGAGCTTCACCAGCGGTTTGAACCGATTGCCCGTAGCGGCATTAACACGCGTGGTCCACGCCGTATGGCCTGGCGGGTTGGTCCGCAGCCATTGGCGTTGGAGCCGATCCGCGATGTGGTACTCACCGGTGTCATTCGGATCGATCAGGGGGACGACGTCCATGTCTGCCAGGGCCGATTCGACACCCACCGATCGTGCCTGGCGGTTGGCGGGCGTGTAATGTCGTGTCAGCACTGCATGAATGGCGTCCATCACTGATTCAGGATCGTCCCAGGTGTTGTGCGTAGTTACGACAATGATGTCGACATCGGGTCGATCGGCGTTGCCGGCTTTGATGCGCGGACGTATGGCGGTCTCACGTTTGTACGAGCCGGACAAAAACGTATGCCGGTGTACATTGCGGAAGCCCTCGTCAGTCTGCAGCAGCGATCTCAGTCGCGTGTGAGCGGTTGAGGCGTTGGATTTTGTCGTCGCGCTTGGCTCGATATCGCGCAAAAAGTCGGTAAATCGGGCGTTCGGTGTCATGGGTTTTCTTCTCTTTAGGGTTCAATTTTGCGAACCCTATGTTTCATAGCGAATAGAATGTTGGACGTTAAGCATATCTCGTGATAGCCTATTCGCCCTTTAATGACCATAATTATAGTCATTAATGAATTTAATGTCCATTTTTATAGGCACTACGTATGGCTACCCACAATTCGATACCCATTCCGGCAGCACGGGCCTTACGCCAACTCGGGGCCGACCTTCGTGACGCGCGCCGTCGGCGGCGCATTCCGACCAAAGTCATGGCCGAGCGCGCAGGGATCAGTCGCACCACGCTCAGCAAAGCCGAGAAAGGAGAACCTGGGGTATCCGTAGGAACCCTGGCAACATTAATGTTCATCCTGGGTCTGACCGAGCGCTTGGCGACAGTCGCCGACGTCTCTCATGACGAGGTTGGACGTGACCTCGGTGACGAGCTGCTACCCCAACGCATCCGTCCTCGCGGCCAAGAGAGAAGTTAGCTATGGATCGTGAGACCTACGTGCACGTCGCGCTAGGCGATGAGAATCGCCTGGTCGGCCGACTGTGGACGCGCGTACGAAAGGGGCGAGAAAGCGCCACCTTTCAATACGATGACGATTGGCTCAAGGACGCGCGGCGATTTGCGCTAGAGCCCGCCCTCGCCCTTGGCCCCGGCGCGCACCATACGGACGCCGGACGGGCGCTATTTGGCGCACTCGGTGATTCGGCGCCGGATCGCTGGGGTCGTGCCCTAATGGGTCGAGCCGAGCGACGGACGGCTCGCGCAGAAGAACGCGCGCCTCGAACGCTGACCGAGCTCGACTTCTTACTGCGCGTGAGTGATTACTCACGGCAAGGTGCGTTGCGGTTCGCGCAAGAACCGCACGGTACGTTCCTGGGTGATACGGCCGCCGATCCGGTACCGCCCCTCATTCAACTACCGAAATTATTGGCAGCCAGTGACCAGGTTGTTGACGAGGACGGCGATGAGTTGCTGGAATTGTTGCTGGCACCCGGGTCTTCCCTGGGCGGCGCTCGACCGAAGGCCTCGGTGATCGACATGGACGGTGCCCTCGCGATCGCCAAATTTCCAAAGCACGACGATGAGATCGATGTCGTTCGC
>CAZLJY010000133.1:0-13186 GCA_964559945.1 uncultured Gammaproteobacteria bacterium
ATGGCACGCTGATGGCTTCCACCGACATCTCATCAGCATAATTGGAGATGTTGCAGCCGGCGGTCCACGTCTGCAGGGTGGCAAATTCATCAGCGCCGTTGCCGGTCATAATATTGTTGATCACCTCTATTGGCTCTTGGGTGACAAACGCTGGTGCAGAAAGAACGAAATCTGAGTCATTGTTGCCACTAACGGTATTTTCCGAAATTTGTCCTCGGTCCATCGCGAAATAGCTGCCGATTTTAACTGGACCGAAGAAGGCTCCATCGGAATCGTCACCGATGTCGTTGCCGGTGATCAAGTTACCAGCAACCGCCAAAAAGCTGTCGCCTTCCGCGTAAAAAATGCTGCTGTCGGTGTCCGGGAACCCCGGACCTTCGTCAAGATCACAGTCACCGGCGAAGGTTTCCGGGTCACTGCCGGGACACGATGCGGCGTTAAAACGAATGGTGCTGCGGCGGATATGAATTTCCGGTTCGGTAAATGCTAAAGGAACCGCATACAGCACTGCGCCATCACCCCCTTCATCACCTTCGCCGTCAACGCCTCCTTTTGCTGCGTTAAAATCCAGCAGTGAGCACTCCCATTGTTTTACCGGCGCGCCGGACACGCAGGGGCCAGGATGTCGATCAATCAATAGCTTAACGTTGCCCATGGCAGAAATGGCGCCGCCGTCAGCGGCGGCATTTTCTCGAAACCAGGTGTTGTGGAACGTTGCATCGGAGGCGGTGAGGTGTACCCCTCCTCCGCGGTTTTGACCCGGTACGCTGTAGTCATGACGCGATTGGCCTTCCATAGTATTTACCCATTTGACAGAGTTTCCTTGGATTACCGTGCGGCTGTTGATGGCGCCCAAGTTGATGGTCGAATTGCTAACAGCGTAAATACCGCCACCTTCGCCGTTTTGGATATCGCGAACCTCGTTGTCTAAAATATGACGATCGCGACCGCTGTTGGTGCCAGTCAGCGTGCAACCGGTTTCTAACGAGATGCCGCCGCCAGCCAGGTCAGCAGAGTTATCCCGTATCTCTCCGCTAACAAAGTTGATTTTTCCTCCTCGAGCACAGTGAATGCCGCCGCCAACAATGGCGCTGCTATCTCGGATGATGGAATCGACGATAACCAGCTCATTGCCAGAGTCTTGGAGCGCCACACTGCCGCCAAAATCTGCGCGACCGAAGGTCAATGCAGACTTGTTTAGGGTGAGCTTGGCGTCTCCCGGTTGCATCAAGATCAGACCGCCCCTGTTGTTACGGGCTGAGGCGCCGATCATTCTGAGCTGGGAAAGTTGGCTGTTTATGGCGCCGCTGCCCGGTTCGATGGAAAACAGTGGCCCGCTGCCAGAAAAAAAATCCAGCGCCACATCTGACTGAGCTGATGGGTTTAGCGAGCCTCTGCAGGCATTCCAACCACCGGTAATGTTAACGCTTTTATTGACCACAACCGTATCGCCGGTGTGCTCGTAATCTAGGGAGACGTTGACCAACCGCGAACATCCAGCCACCTGACAGCTAACCTCATCGATACCCTCTTGTAAGGTCGGAAAATCACATTGGGCGTCGGGGCCAACCCAGACGGTAGAAACGCCACCACCAATTAAACCAGCTTGGCATTGTCCGAACCCTGTGGCTATTAACACAAAGGCGGTCCATCCCATTCGTTTCAGGGGTTTTGATAGACAAAATGGTATTTTCATGGGTGTGTGACTCCGTCGATCCTAGGTCCAATAACAGCGAGGAGCTGTCGTTTGGTGTCTGTAACGACGGATCACGGAAATTCCCGCCATAACGCAGCAGGTCACCTCGGCAATCGCGCCTAGCTATTCACTAAAGGCATCTACATGCCTTGTTCCGCTTGAGGCACTCGCGTATGGGCTCGTTGTGGTTGGCAGGTACTCCCAAAAGGCGGATTTAACCAAAAGTTCCAATTGTGTCGAAAAGCTAAACATCGAGAGTGCTACGGTGCTAGAAAAGGAACAAAAAAATCATTAATTCAATGGGTTGTCTCCTTTCATTGACCTGGTGGTGGGTCCAGTTATTTCGCTGTTTGACCCAAATGTGACCACTTTGACCGCTTCGTTGAAGGCCCACCCACTTGCGCCGAATTGAGTGCCCACCGACAATTACTCGTTAACCAATTTGGGATCAGTTCGGTTCCATTCTCAGAAACGATTCAACAGTAATGTGAGGTCGGTAAAGGAGTATTTCTGTGCAAGTGTGGAGGGTCATCGCGGTTTTCGTTGTGCTGCTTTTGGCCAACGCATTCATCACGCCAGCCTTTGCTCAGGACCCGTGGGTTGATGATGCCCTAGCATTTGTCGACGTCATCAAAGATGAGGCGTATAAGGATCGCGATTCGGATTGGGAAGACTATGAACAGAGCATTGCGACGCTCCCCAGTGCAGATCAACTAGATCGTTATCAAGAACTTGCGTTTCATTACCATGTTTCCTTGCGGTATCCGAAATACGTCGAGTTAAAAGCTCTTTATAGTCCGGAGCTTCGTGCCAATGGCAATGCCGATCAATTAAACAGGCAGGCAATATTAGATGCCTTCGAGATAACTTCTCGAGACGGTCAATACGTGGAGACCGTTGACGAAATTAATCGATTGATCAACGCAAATATTCTCACCGATGAACAACTGGTTTGGGCATACGTCGCCCGCGCCTATGTGGAAACGGACATGGCAGACGTGCCTAACGCACTGCAAGCAATGCAAAACGCAAAAGTGTTATATGCCCGCTTGCCTCCTACCGTTTTCTTGTCTTATCAAACGGAGTCGATGGCTGCGTATGTCTTGGCGGGTGCAGGTGACTATGCATCAGTAATAACAAGTTATCGCAGGATCGCTCAATTGCCCCCGGTATTTGGTTTTAACCACGATACGGTTAGCACAATTGCCAACATTATATGGATGCTGAAACAGCAACAGTATTATGACATCGCGCTAAAAGTGAACGATGCGCTATTGTCGGTGGCGCCCGATGATTTAACCAGCACTGAGAAGTACCTCCTGCACTTTTCTTGCGGTGAAATCCAGGTAAGGCTAGAAAATTTTGAAGAGGCACTAAGCTGTTTGTCGGAGGCAGGTGAGCATGTTTTTTCCGTTCCCGAACGTTGGCCAATTTGGGCGTCCTTGCAAGTTGATGCATTGGCCCGCGCTGGACACCTCAGCGAAGCAAAGACGCTCTACGAAGAACTGGTCGAAGATTCACGGTATCAGCAATCAGAATTGGCCCATGTGCGGGTTCGCGTTGCAGAAGCCATTCTCGCTAAACATGCGGGTCAAACCGATGAAGCGTTTAATCAATTTCTGGCGATATTGAAAGCCGAAGCTGCTGAAGCGGTCGCTGAGCGGCGAGTGCTGGCCAACCAGACTCGTGCACTGATCGAAAATGAGACCCGTAACCTGGAACTCAATGCCAGACTGCAAGAGACATTGCTGAAGCGGCAGACAATACTCACGTTGTTGTCGATAGCTGTTAGCCTCATCCTCGTGCTGTTCCTGTTTTACCTTTTGGTTCAGCGGCGCAAAGAGCGTAGGTTCTCGATTACCGATGCATTAACGGGTCTTTGCAACCGGCGGGGGTTTGGGCAAGAACTTCGGGCGAACTATGAAGTGTCCCTGAAGAGCAACACCGATATTGCGTTGGGAATTCTGGATTTGGATGGTTTCAAAGCCATCAATGATATTCACGGCCACGCCATTGGGGATGAGGTGCTCATTCTCACTGCGCGCAGGTTACGACAATGGCTGGGACAGTCGGCGCCTATTGGCCGCCTTGGAGGTGACGAATTTGCCTTCATCATCACCGATTTTTCATCCCGCCATGACCTCTTGAGCAAAGCTGAGGAGCTATGCGCAAGCCTAGGCCAGCCAGAACGATTTGGGCAAACCAATATTGTGCCTCGATTCTCCCTTGGTATTGCGATCTGTTCTGGCGGCAATCCGAACATCACAGATCTCTATGATCGCGCCGACTTCACTCTATATTCCAACAAAGAAAACGCCAATGAGCGGGTCAACATATTTGACGAGGTCCACAACAAAGAACTGGTTCGCCAAAAAGTACTAGAGTCAGCGTTAGTTGAGTCGGACGCTGAGGACTTTTATATGGTCTATCACCCCATCGTTAGCGCAGAGCGGGGCAAGACCGTGGGTTTTGAAGCGCTGGCCCGTTGGAACAGTCCGTCAATCGGTGATGTTGGACCTAACGAATTTATCCCCATTGCCGAAAGGATGGCCAGGATTCGCCCGCTGACTAAGGTTTTTCTTTCTCGAGCACTGGAAGCGGCCAAAACCTGGCCGGAAGATTTGACCCTGTCGTTCAACCTTTCAAGCCATGATTTGGCTTCGTTACAATCAGCCATTGAGTTGCGATCAATCATTTTGGAATCGGGTTTTCCCGCCGAACGTATTATCGTCGAGGTGACCGAAACCGCGATCATCCAGGATATCGAGAATGCGCGTGCAGCCTCCCAGATACTGAGCGAAATTGGCGTCGGCATTGCTCTTGATGATTTTGGTACTGGGTATTCATCACTGGTCCATGCGCACAAATTCAAGATTGATCGAATCAAGGTAGATGCAACCTTGACCGACGGTTTGGAGAGTAATGACGATAAGCGAAATATCGTTAAGCTGTTGATTGATCTATCAACCAGTATGAACATTGATTGCGTTTTGGAGGGCATCGAAAACGACAAACAGGTAGGGGTGTTGCGGGAGATGAACGCTGACTTGATGCAGGGGTATTTGGTCGCAAAGCCGATGCGTAACGATGAAATTCCTGAGTTCTTGACGCGCAAACTGGCGCTAAAATAATTCGCAAAGGGCATTGGGCTCAGCCCACAGGCAAGCCGGGCAAAGATCAATGTACTGTGACCTACGAGCAACGTGATGGTAGGTGGTAAAGTCCGTAAAGCCGAGGGGAAGCCGCCGTCGGCAATTCTGTTTAACTTCGAGTGCGTTTTGCACGCTACCAGCTTAATGAGAGACCGCAATGATTAAACATTTTCTATCTGTGTTGATGCTGTTGGGGATTTGGTCTGTGGCATACGCTCAGACGCCTGATTCAGTTCGCGAAGGGCCTAACAACACCCGTGTCGCCGTGTCCAGCCACGAGGGCGCGAGAAACTTTCAAGCCCATTGGGGTTACTCCCCGGCAGTGCGATCGGGTGATTACATTCATATGTCAGGGGTTATTGCTGGTCCCACCGGCAACGAACCCATCGATGGAGAAGCGTTTAAGGACAGTCTCCGTGGCTCATTTTCGGCGCTAAATGCGGTTCTTAAATCGCTGGATGCCTCCCTTGCCGATGTGGTCAAGATTCACACCTACCACGTGTTCAAGAGCGCCTATTTTAGCGGTGACAAACTGGCCCACATGGAAGCGGTTCGTACGGTGAAAAATGAATTCATGGGCGACGCCACACCGGCCTGGACCGCCATCGGGGTTAGTGAGCTTTTCACCGACAGCGGCTTGGTGGAAATCGAATTGACCGTCTATGCGCCGTTAAAGAAGAAATCTCCCTAGAAGAATTCTCTCTAGGCCCGCTGAGCCTATATCCGCTGCGATTCAAGATCGCGTTAGGTTGTTGGCCAGTGCAATGGTCTTAAGGCGCCTGAGGGCGCCGTTTGCAATCGAATCGCTAATTTCGGCGGGAAAGTCCTCGGCTAAATTTGCCTGAGCCGTTTCCATCGCGGTGGGAAGATTCTCGGCGATTTCGTTGAGTGCGTTGCAACCTATGGATATCCTTACGGTCTATTGATTTATGCTGAACTGCTTTTCAGCCCATCTCAGAGAGTATGCCGTGCTGTTTTCACCACATCGTTCACTAAAGCCCTTTTATCAAAGGATCGCCATCATCGCGGTGTTCGCCTGCCTGCTCTGGTCTCCCTTGAGTTGGGGGCAGGGCATCCCGGTGTACGGTTATGAGGTGCACAACAGCTATCCCCACGATCCCAAAGCCTTCACCCAGGGCTTGTTCTATCTTGATGGGTTTCTTTTTGAGAGTACGGGAATGGTGGGTGAGTCCACCATCAGAAAAGTTGAGCCCAGCACAGGCCGTGTGATTCAGTCCAAGCCGTTGCCAGGGCAAAGGTTTGGTGAGGGCATTGCACTGTGGAAAGACCAGGTATACATGTTGACCTGGAAGAGCCAGGTGGGGTTTGTATGGGATTTAGAGACGTTTGAAGTTGACCGCCGTTTTAATTACCAGGGCGAAGGCTGGGGTCTTACGAGTAACGACGACGCCATCATCATGAGCAACGGCACCCCCGTTGTGACGTTTCTGGAGCCGGAGAGCCTGGCCGAGAAGCGCCGAATAACCGTTAGTCTTGACGGCAGGCCAGTGGCCAACATTAACGAGTTGGAATGGGTCAACGGAGAGATTTTAGCCAACCTGTGGAAGACCCTATACATTGCGCGAATCAACCCTGAGGACGGAACCATCACCGGCCTCATCGACTTAAGCGGACTGCTAACCCCGGCGGATGTGGCGGGCCGAAAAATTGATGTGCTCAATGGCATTGCCACCGACGATGAGGGCCGACTTTTTGTCACGGGGAAATACTGGCCCAAGATGTTTTTGATTTCGCCAACAGACAAGCCGGTGCGTTACTTAAAACGGTAAGGCGAAAGGCTGTTAGTTTTTACCGACTGCCCAGTTTGGGAAACTGGTCACGGTGACTCAACCTAAAAGTCGATGGTGAATTTAGCGCGGGGAGACGCTCGTGAAGTTCAGGATGAATAAACTTTGCGGGACAGCTCGCCTGCCTTTTGCCTTGTTGGCTCTGGTAGCCCTTGGAGTCTCAGCTTGTGTTTCTCGCCCAGTGGTCCACGTATTTTCGGAAAATGTAGCGCCAGGCGAACTCGCTGCAGCAAGTGATGCCCTAGTGGATAGTGGGTTTCGGGTCCAACGTAACGACATTGTTCCGCCAGATTTTGGATCAAAAACGCTGATTTATTCTCCCTTTTTGGACAATCCAGATTTAGTCCAAAAAGCCGCCGACGCCCTGAGTCAAATTGGCATAGAGGTGACCGCAAAGCCGCTTACCTCAGCACACCATCTCTATTCAAAGAACAACATGGGGCTTTACCTGGCGACCTCGTCGTCGACCAAAGAGGTCGCGCGAGGATTTACGAGGTTGTTCTTTGGCGTTTGCGGGGACCAGGACAGTGCCCTTAGCCTTAACTCAAACGGCACATTTAGCCTGGAAATTCTAAATCGCGAGTCGCCAAACGAAGATCGATATGAGAGCGGCACCTGGCAAGCGACCAGCAGCGTTGTGCAATTGAAGCTTGGTAGTGAGACTAGTGAATTTTCAATTGCGGAATTTGAAACCGCAGATCAACGACCCGGTTTGAGGCTTTCCGCTCTGTCCGAGAATGGGCAATTGGGCCAATGCATATTTTCGAGTCCGGGCCTTACTCGAAAAAACTTCAACAACATCTTTTCAATTGTCGACGCTGAGGGGTTGGCGCACTGACGCCGGATGGGCGGAATCGACCATTACACTAGTCCGTTGTAAGAGTGTTCCTCCGGGAACGGGGTCAGGCTAATTTCATGTCTTAAGTCCAGAAAGTTAATCCGATCCAATTTCCCTTCAGCTTCGGAAAAAAGTGAGGTACATCATTGATGATCTTCAAAAATCTAATCCTTGCTAGGCGTTGGATATTGGTAATCCTGGCTTTGTTTACATCTGCCAATTCGGCGACTAGCCAAAATGCGCTTGAGTGTGTTGACCCCACGATCCTGGCAGCTTTCCTGACGTCAGCCAATGAGTCCACGCTGCCAGTAATATCTCAGTCGCCTTTCCCACAGCAATTTGACGGTTTAGATACCATTAATGAAATCAAATATGTTGGGGGTCGCACACAGGGTGGACCATACGGAAATTCGTTCGCGTTTCACTCAACGTTACCCGTTTCCCAAATGGCAGAATTGATTGTCACTGGCTTGCGCTCTAGGGGTTGGAACGTCCTGTTGAATCGAACATCGTCAACAGAATTCAGCCCCAATCACCACGGATGGCTTAGCGGTGACTTATGCTCAAATGATAACGGACAGTTTAGGCTTACAGTAAGGCCGTTTGGGGATGCTACGTTCGCCAATATTTCCATGGTTCGCGGCGGTGATATTGACTGTGATGGCGAGGTTACTGAGGGTTGGAGTTTCTTGCGTATTTCCCAATCAGTATTGCCAGACCTTGAAGTGCCGGCGGGTGCCAAAATTGTGCAGACCAAGGGGCAGGGCTGGTTCAGTCGAGGTTGGCTCGGTGCAATGAGCGCCGCCACCCAAATGAGCTTTTCCGCAAATCAAACGCCAGCCGCTGTTGCGGAGCACTTTGCGGATCAAATATCGAAACAAGGGTGGCGTATCGATTCTCAGTGGGGCGGGGAAATATCTGTAGGCTCTAACTGGGTGAGGGTGGTTGAAGGACACTTACTACACGGTCAACTCAGTCTGATCATCACTAACGATGAATTCGGTGCGCGTTTCGAAATTCGGCCCGGCTCTAACCAATGAGGATTGCAATAATTCGGACTTGCAATGCAATACTTTAGGATGAGTTTCGAGAAACAGGGTCAGGTCAATTTCATGTCTTAAGTCTAAAAAATTAACCTGCCCCCATTTCCCTAAATTTAACTATCCGGTTCGTCGGGATCAGAATATTCCATATCTGGATAGTATTCATGGAATAGAGATTTCCGCATCGTCTTATATTCGTCTTCGGAAATTCGTTTGTCTTCTGCCAGTTTGTCCAGTTCTTCGAGTTTCGACATGAACGTCTGGCCGCGCGCTCGGATTTCATTTGGATCACCGTTTCCATCACCTGGTTCCAAAGTCATGAATATCGTCTTAGGGCTAAGGTTGTATTGGGCTCCAGAGGTTGCGTCAACTCCCCATCCAATTAACCCTCCGGCCAATATGTTTCCAAAAACGGCACCGCCAACATTCTTTGTGATTGGAATGGTTTGGGGTTGGTAACCGTCCATCTGGATTGTCAAAAGATGATTAGTTTTCCGCTTGAGTTCTAAGTCAACGGGCGTCTGTCCCAATACGGATCCGTCGACCACTACATCGGCCCCGGACGGGTTTGACGAAACTGGAATGGTTTGTGTGGTTCCTTTGACAATCGTAGCGCACGCTGACGTTAGGCTTACATAGATCAATACAACCGCTATTCGAAAAAACGACATGATATTCTTCCCCTCTGATTAATTCCCGAATTCTTGTATGCTCACACAAAGTCGAAAATTGCGCCAATTTTGAGAGGCACTAACCGAGTTAACTTTTGTTTCGGGTTGGCTGGGAGGCCTGCGCAGCTAGGTTGACCTGAAGTGTGGATTCCATTGTGATTTGCCAGACAGTTCGACGTTCCCGGCAACGTCTTGGCCGACCCCGAAGACTTCCCCGATGGGAATTTCGTTCGATGAGGCTGTTGCCCCGCCGTTGAGGTCATTAAGGCCAAATGTCAGGGTATAGAACCCCTTTTTCCTGCTTGGCTCTAACTTGAATATGATGTGGGATTTTCCTGCCGTCCAGCACTTGGACGACGTCATGTCTTGGAGGCGTTCGTCTTCTGTGGTGTGCTCAACTTTCACCGAAAGACAGAAGTCTTCATCCGATTCGAACTTTAGCAGGGCCAGATGGGTACCCGCTGGCATCAGGACCGGCAAGTCTCCTATATCGATTGTGCCAGTGTCCATTCTCTGCATTTCTGCCCTTTATATGACTTGGCCAGCGAGCAGCGCTAGTACGGTGAGGATTGTCTTCATGTGACACCTATCTATTGAGCGCAGCGTGTAACTAGTCGAACGGTAAGGTTGCCATGTAATTGTCCTTGACGGAAATTGCGCTATCAAAGTCTTGCAACGCAATATCTCTGAAGACCCTTTGTTAAATTACCCCACTAACGGAATAGCACATGTTGCAGTGCTAAAACCCGAATCTCTCAAAGGAATGAGTCAACCGCCATCCCGAGAGTGATCCGTTTTCCTCGGCATTCTCGCTTCTAGAGATAGCAAATAGGAGTTTCAGGATTATGTCGTGGAAGCGTTGGATGGCTGTCACCCTTGTCGGCATCATTGTCGGGGGGCAGGCGTATGCTCAAGGTGAGGTTGAGACCTGGACTCAGGTGCGTGGCGTTGATACACCCGGTACCACCTACTCATCGTTTATCCAGACCGACAGTGGCCGACTGCTCGCAGCCGGCAGAAGCGGGCAGTTAATGCTCAGTGACGACGGCGGTACAACCTGGGAATATCGCGTGATTCGCGTGGACGATGAGCCATTTTTTGGCTTAATCACCGATATGATTGGTAGCAGCTCCCGCATTGACGCGGTGGCCATACGATTGGTGTCTGGCAGCGACGATATCCCCTTGCAGGGTCAGACCCTTCTGCTGTCCAGTAGCGACAACGGAGATTCCTGGTCGGTCAATCCCTTTCCGTTTGACAGCGCCTCGTTCTTTGGCTTGGATTTTCCCGGTCTTGCACTGACAGGACTGCATCGTGATGTGACTGGCAATCTGCTTGCCTATGGCACCACCCATGTCAGCGGTGGTGCCGTTCTTTGGTCCATCGGTGGCGCGGTATTTCGGCGAGCGGGCAATTGGGACCAAGCCTACTTCGCTCTGGGCCCTATTAACACGATGGCTAACGGCAATGGCCGCGTCATTGCCGGGGGATTTCAAACGTTGATCGACAGTCCTGATGGGGCAGCGTGGAACGGCTATTTTCTTCGTAACGCCAATCTCCAGGCCAACGGAACGGCGCTGGATACCGCAGTAAGGTTAAAGCTAGACATTACAGACTTGGCCTTTCAGGGCGGCGAGTTTGTTATGGCCGCGCAAACCTATGTGCCGATACCTGGGAATCCGCTGATTTTTTCTAATGTGATCGATCAGGCGTTTACGTTCTCCAGCGCCAACCCCTTCGATGGCAGTCGCACGTGGGTGGGCGCTGAACAGTCACGCATTTATCCCCATTTTCAACAACGCGGCGGCAGTCTGTTCAATCTGTTCCAGGGGGTCAGTCAATCAAACGGCACTAACGGGTGGATCGACGTTGATACCACGGTGAGCATCAATACCCGAAGCTACGGGCCGGTAGACTCCCAATCCATCGTGGCCGTGGGTAGCAGCGATGAGGTGTGGAGATCTGACGATGAGGGCGCAAACTGGGCTAAAATACTGGACCGACCATTTGTCCCGGACCTGCAGGTTCGCCTGGCGGCCGGCAATCTGCTTTTCGCCACGCGCCAATTTGGAGACATGCTGTGGGCCAGTCGCGACAATGGTCTTACTTGGTTTGAGCTATCGGATTTTCGTGCACAAACCGGTCGATTCCCCGAAGGCTTGAGTTTCAGTGGCAATCGTCTATTTGCCGGTACCGGCGATGGTGATCGCATTGCCTATTCCGACGATCTCGGTCTGACCTGGACTGCAGTTGACCTTCCCGTAACCAGCTCCGCCGACCTGGAAAAGATTATTGTCGGAGAAAATGGACGGCTCATCGCTGCGCCTGAGGCAAGGCCGGCTGGGATTGATCCGGTCTCACCATTTTTCTACAGCGATGACAATGGAGAGACTTGGACCGCCACTGAGGTCAACATCCGCTTCGGCGAGATTCCCGCCGATGGGGTCAGCGTGGGTAACGGCAGACTGATATTAGTGGCCAATGGAGCGACCTCCTTGGACCCGGTGTTGTTTGTGAGTGATGACAACGGCGAATCTTGGCGCCGGGAAGATCCGTTTCAGGGGCTGGACGACCTGAACCGGGTTTTCAACGACAGCGATCAGCGATTGATCGAATTGAGACGAATCGTCCGCAGTAACAGCGGTCGGCTTCTGATCAGAGGCGCAGATGAAATTCTGACCAGCGACGATCAAGGCGATACATGGCAGGTGCGGCTCAATCTGGACTTGCGCAATGCCCAGGGCCTTGAAAGCAATTTGCTGTGGCGCTTGTGGGGACTTGAACAAGTCGGCGATCGCTGGATATTGCTCGGCAGCCGACTTCCCCGTCGCTTTGGGCAACTGGATGGGCTGAAGTTCGTCATGATCAGCGAAGACGACGGTAACACCTGGCGTGAGGTTATTTTACCCATCGACGAGGACCAGGAGCTGGAACATCTTATTTCAGGATTGGACGGTCGCCTGGTGGCCAGCGGTAACCAGGGCGGCATTTACGTGACGAATTTTGAACTCGAGCCTGGTCTTCAGCCTACCGATGCTGTTGTGCGCGAGGGTGAGTCTACAACCTTGGAAATTCCCAGGCCGCCGCTAGATGGAAACATTGATGCGGTGTATTTTTCAACGCCACTGGAGGCCCAGGAAGTCACCGATTTCATTACCGTAAACGGCACATTGAGCTGGGCAAGCGATGATGAGTCGTCGCAGTTTATTGTTGTTGAAACGGTGGATGACGATATACAGGAGCCTGAAGAAACGCTGACCTTAGATCTGTATGTGGATAGCGATTTGCAGGTGTCCACCAAATTCATCGTCACGATTGAAGACGATGATGGGGGAGTCTCGCCGGGCGTTGATTTGATTGATGGTCAGTCAATCGTCACCACCGAGAGCGGCGGCAGTGATATTTTTCGACTGGCACTGATGGCCCAACCAACGGCGAATGTGACCATCCGTTTCGACAATCAGAATCCGCAAGAGATCTCCCTGTCGACAAACTCGCTAACATTTACTGAAGCCAACTGGAAAGATGAACAGGACGTCACGGTGACTGGACTGGACGATAACACCATCGATGGCAACGTGACTGCCACCATTGCAGTGAGCATCGAATCCGATGACACAAACTACCAGGATACCGGGCTTCGGCTCATTGGCGTTATCAATGTAGACAACGACGCCGTATTGTTCGCCGATAGCTTTGAAGACTCAAACTAGCGTCCTGCCACATTGGGTCTTGTTGCAGGCGACTGCACGGCAAATGGTTGTCTGCGGTTAGGGGTAAGGAACTAAGCTGCGACCCGGAAACGGGTCCAGATCACTTATTCTGAATGCTGGCAATACTCGAGTTGGACTGGGTTTTGCGAAAGTACGGGGGAATAAGGTTGGTGCCGGGGGAGGGACTTGAACCCACACTCTGTTGCCAGAACCGGATTTTGAATCCGGCGCGTCTACCAATTTCGCCACCCCGGCTGGGGGCTGC
>CAZLJY010000134.1:0-13178 GCA_964559945.1 uncultured Gammaproteobacteria bacterium
GGTGTTGGCTGATTTCGATCAGTCGATCCTCGATACGGCTAAGTTCAAGTTCGGCCTGTAGCAAGTCTTGTTGATTGCGTTTACCCACGCGATACAACGATTGGGTGACGGTAACCAGATCAGAAAAATAGGGGCGAGACTGAGAGATGATGCTTTGCGCCTGCTGCCAATAGTAGGTTTCTAGCCAGGCGTGGCGAACAGCGGTAATCACATCGCGTTCCCGGCCATCCGCCGACCGCCGCCTTCCGTTCGCCAACTGTTCGTAGTGTTGAGTGCTGAGCGATCGGGTCTGGCCTGGCGGGAATGCTTGGCGCAAACCCAGTTGGGCTTGTGTCATACCCTCCGTGGTAAACCCACCAGACTCCACCGGAAAGTTGGCAAGGCCGACGCGTAGTTGGGGATCGGGAAGCTCTCCGGCCGCAATGGCTTGCTCGCTAAGTGCATCGGCCTCAGACAAAAGAGCGCTGCGTCCAGGTTCTTGGTTAAGTGCAAGTCGTTCGGCCTCTTTCAAGGTAAGGAAGGACTGGGCCAGCGACCCACTGGAGGCCAACAGTGCAGACGACAGCAAACCGGTGCGCAGCGTGTGTGCAAGCCGATAGGAACTATTTAGCATCCCATGACTCCTTGCCGGAGGCGCAGCCATTGGAGGGCAACCCTGGATTACTGCTCACGCAGGTATGGTTTGGAAACACAGCGAACACTCCTGAAACTTTGCAACGGTGATCGGCCGCCGACTCCGAAGGTCAGATTGCGGTCCGATCGCGATTAACCCCATGCCAAGCAGACGAACGTATCCACGTTCTTGTCATTGCTGGGGCAAAGCGAAAGTCAGTCTGGGGCTAGCTCAGGAGTAAAACCTGCAGGGAGACGAGAGTCTGTGGGCGGGACGGCTCGCTGTCGGATAAGGCCGCAAGTCCAACATTGCGTTGGTTGCGCTTCACAGCATATGAAACATGCACAACTGCCGGTCCGTCATCGTGCGATGGATGAAAATTTGCGCCGGTTGGGTTTGGTGCATCGGGCGCAAACGCCGCGGCTATATCAGGCTCACAGTGGTGACAGTGGTCGTTAGCCGATGGGGTTTCAGAATTATCAGCGGACGATGGACTCTTGGCGCTATGACAAGGAGGCACCTCGGCGCTGGCGGGCGTGGTCTGATCGGCAAATGAGTTTTCGTGGGACGGATAGCCGATGCACCCGCACAACAGTTGGGTGGCAATCAAGCTAATTGCGGCTAGCCGGGCGATACTTTTACGCAATAACGACATGGTCGGTTCGACAGGGGCCGGATTCGAAAAGATAAACCCCCCGGGGGTATCTGTCAATCTGGCCGCCCTGGTTCTCATTAAAGATCTTCATGGCGCAAGACATTGACAACTGGGCGTGGGTGGCGAGCCCGTTCTTGCCCACCGCGAGTGCTAAAGCCGATGGGCGGTTGTGCTCACATCGATCGCTGGTTCGTTATGCCAACCTTGAATTTTAGCCACCTTGGATTCATGATTATTCATGCAACCGGTCGCCGAGATCGTTCCCTGACTTGATGAAGATCAATCAAGGAACTCTTCGGGGATACCCCGGGGATAAGTATTGAGTAGGGCAATTCAATTCCGGTGCGCCCACTGCGTTACGCGCAGAATTGCACCGGAGCTACGAGACAGGTCGGAGACCGGTTGCACCCTTGGCAAATCGCTCCCAGAAAGCACAATACATCGCATTAGCGTTGCGTACAGGTCGATGGCGTAAGGCCGAAATCCATGACCGGTTGTTGCGCACGTTTCCCGATGGTGTGGATTCAGCCAAGCTGTCGGCGAGGCTGATATTTCATTTCGACGGCGAATCAGCTCCCACCATAAACCAGCTCAAGAACTTCCTTCTGGAGCAGGATATTCTTCAACGATTTTTGTGTGACCCAGATCAGGAAGTTCGCAATTTCGTCCTCGATTCGCCAGTCATGGCGAGGCCGCCCAGGAACATGGCGGCGCTGCCTTTGCCAAAACTCCCGACTTCAAAAGACCTGTGCTTCTGGCTGGGGATTTTCGATAACGAACTGCAATGGCTTGCCGATTGCCATGGGATTCAAGGTGCAAGCAATATTCAGAAAACTCACCACTATCGGTACGCTTGGATTGCCAAATCCTCCGGTCTTCCTCGTTTGATCGAAAAACCGAAATCTCGCACAAAAGAAATTCAGCGACAAATCCTCCAGGACATACTCAACAAAATCCCACCACACGACAGCGCACACGGCTTCACTGGGGGCCGATCAACCAAATCCTATGTGTCGCCTCATGTGGGTCAACAAGCACTCCTGCGGTTCGATTTAAAGGATTTTTTCGCGTCTGTGCCGGCGGCCAAAGTCGCCGGGATATTCCGCGCTTTTGGTTACCCCCCTGGAGTAGCCAGGCTGCTTACAGGTCTATGCACCAATGCCGTTGCTCCAGTGCTGGCGGGAGAGACTTTCCGGCAATTGCCTTGGGCAACGCAAAAACAGTTTCGAGGAAAGCATCTGCCTCAGGGCGCTCCAACCTCCCCGGCACTGGCCAATTTCAGTGCCTGGCATTTGGACTGTCGCCTCAGCGGATTGGCTAAATCCTTTGGTCTGAGCTATACCCGTTATGCCGATGATATGGCGTTCTCAGGAAAATCTTATCTAGGCCGACTAGCGCCTTTAGTCGAGTCGTTGGTGGGGGCGATCGCTATCGAGGAAGGGTTTCGATTGAACCACCGAAAAACCCGACTTAGGCTGTCCTCTCAGCGCCAATCCCTAGCGGGTATCGTGGTCAATACAACAACAAACTGCGGCAGGAAGGATTTTGATCGGTTAAAGGCAATCTTGCACAACTGCGTAAAGTTTGGCCCGGTGAGTCAAAACCGTGAAGAGCATCCGGAGTTCAAATCACACCTAATGGGGCGAATCGCCAACGTTGCTTGGCTTAACCCAAGCAAAGGTGACAAGTTAAGGCGAATTTGGCGAAAAATAGACTGGGATCGTTCCTGTTGATAGCGGGCGTTATATGGTACTGATAAGCATAACTTGATCCGGTCTAGCGCTGTCCTCGCAGATCACTACCACGCCATTGGGTTAAACCTCTGGGGTCCGCGCCACGGGTCAATTTTGCCCGCCGGCCCCGGGGCAAAAACGCGCTTCATATCTAAGCTTCAGATACCCAGGTGTCCGCCGTTAAATCCCAGCCCGTCAAGTCAAAGCCAGTTAGTTCACCGAACTGCTTTGCATCAGCAACCAACCGCGTGAAGGCATCGCTAAATGTGGCAGCTGTAAACTTAAGTTCTGATCGTCGTTCTTTTGGTGTGGCACCCGCGTTAAGATGAACCGAGGACACTTCGTGTAAGCAACTTAGTTCAAGAAATTCGAAAGACTGGCTAGCGGTTAACAAAGGCTCCGCACACATTTGCTCGAAACTCAGAACCAGGACCTTATCGCGGCCGAAAATTTTGATGTAAGGCGACAGTTGTTGGAAGTAGCAGCTAGTCGTTATAGCATGGGCGAATCCGGGGCCAGCAGCAAAATCTGAGAAATTCAGGTCGGATTTGCGGCGCAGCATGTGTCGGTAGAAAGATAGAATTCTTTCGAAAGGGTTTCTCACAATGTAAATTAGTCTGATGTTCGGACACCACTTCAACATGCGGTTGGGGATATTCAGTTTTTTTGAATTTTCATAATAGGTATAACCCGTTGACGCCTCGCCAACGTATTTCTCGCCTGCGTAGTCTTGAAGCATATGTCGCTTTAGCAGTTCGCTACGTGAGGCTACCCGTTTAGTTCTCCGATATTTACGAATGTAATTCAACATCGCCTCATCAGGGTAGTACCACGCAGGTTCGGTCACAGGTTTCGACATAAATACTTGCGGGTGCTGATCGAGGATTCCGGTAAGCGTTGTCGTGCCAGATTTTTGGGCACCTAGCACTACGAGATTAGGATTCAAGTCCATAAAAACAAGGCATTTCGCGATTGTGGAAAGGGTAACTCTCTGGGACGTTAGAGTAACACGATGGCGAGGTTCGCCAGTAAACCAACCTCACGATTTACTACTATTACCGATTTTTCCTGAAACCGAAATCACGGCCGGCGAAAAAACAATACGATTTTTGACTAGCAGCACGAAGTGTCAGTGTATTGCTTGAAACCTGCCCTTTAGTAGCAAAATCTAACGTCCTTTTCTATCGCTGTTGACCTCGAAACATCAGGCGGCACACAGGCCTAGATATTAATGGGTAACGGTTCTAGTAAACAAGGCCCTCTTCCCTAGACGCTGAAGGTTCCAATGCCAAGGCGCGCGAGGTTTGGAGTTGTGATTTTCTTTTAAGGTCAGGACAGCGCCGCTGGGATTCGCCAGCTGTAACGATCAGAGGCAAAATCCAGTTCGGTCAAGTCTAAGGTTCAAATCCGGAACGAAACAAAACCTCTGATCGATTAATGACGTCGAGGGGTTGCAATGTAAGCAGCTGGTAGGACGCGTCTGCGCTAGTGAAACTCAAGAGTATGTTGAATGACTCATCCAGACTGAAGTCGTTGTCGACGACGCCCATCACGGTTACAGTTTGTGGTTCGTCCCACGAGTCCACCATGAAGGTAAGGGATGAACGATCAATTATTCCTACTGTCTCGTCAGTTGATTGAAGATTTAAAGTTACCGTGTCTATCGGCTGTGACGCTAGAGCAAATTGGATGTCCGCAGTAAGCCCTGTCTCTCCCACTGTAATAACGCCAGCGGGAGACACCGTTAAACCTGGGGCATCGTCATCCAGGTTGACGACTGGGATAGTGTCTGGCTGCAGCTGGTCGTAGAGCTCGTCGTCACTAGTGACCGACACCAATATGTTATACGCAACGTCGCCATCGGCCACGTTATCATCTAGACCCACCAGGAGAACGGATTGAGGTGTCTGCCAGTTTGCGAAATCGAAAATCAAGCTGTTCGGCTCTGGAATACCTTCGCCGGGTTGATCGCTTTGGAGAACCAGCGAAACTGGTGAGAAAGGCTCAGACTCTAGCACGACATCAAAAGTCGACGTGCCGCCACCCTCAGTGGTTGTTTGTTGGGACGCTCCGATAAAAGTAATCCCTGATTCGTCGTCATCAACGTTGACCCCCTGGATTTCCGCAGGGACGATGCCAGCGAGATCGGCATCTGAGGATATGGTTGGGCCCAGTATCAAAGCCCATGCCTGGTTCCCGTCATCAAGATCATCGTCAACCCCCATGATTTCGACTGACTGCGGTTGATCCCAGTTCTCAGGGGTGAAAGTTAGATTTTGACTGCCGACTTCGATCTCGTCGCTCAGCGAATTGATCGGAATATCGACGTTCGCAGTGGGCTGCCTGGCAAGTGAAATGTTAGTGGTCGCCAAGCCGCCCGACTCCGAAGTAGATAGCGCATCGATATCGGAAATATCCACAATAGTCTCAAAGGCGCCAATATCGCAGAGACTGTCTCTGATAACTCCCCTTTGATCAAAGATCACTGCGTCGCCATCGGTGTAAAGGGGATTACCGGTTTCGGAGATAAATACACAGTCCGATGTAGGAATCTGATCTCGGGCGATGCTGCTTTGCCTTAGTGCGAGAGGTTGACGACCACCAAGCTCAACCACCCCAGCGTCCAGCGGCAGGCCTGCGGTTCCCACCAGGTCCTGATTGACGTTAGGAGCTCCTCCGGGGAAACCAATGACGCAACCATCATTAGCGCCCAACAAATTAAATCCATCGCTGATAAGGCCATCGCCGTTGCAATCCAGGCCGTTTGCCGCTGTGTTCCCCGACACAATCGAATTTTTTATGGTCGTAGTGCGGGAGGTGCCGCCAAATGCGCTTATTCCGCCGCCATCGCCGACACCCGAATTATCGGCATCGGCGATGTTAGCGGTAACGCTTACATTAGTGACACTCGAGGATAGAAGTGCTAGGCCGCCGCCCGAGCCGCCGGCTCGATTTCCGAACACAGCACTGTTTGCCAGACTTACATGCGTGCCAACTATTCCGCCACCACTGGCTGTGAGGGCTTCGTTGTAGCTGATTATGCTGTCTACGATTGTCGTGGCCGATGAAGCGCTGTCGTCTTGAGTCAGAGACAATCCTCCCCCGACCGAAAATGCCTGGTTCTCCGTTACGATAATTCGTTCCAAATTTGTGAATCCGAAAGTGTGATTGACACTGATGGCGCCACCAAATCGCGCGAGGTTCCGAGCAAAAAGGGAATCGGTGATTAATATGTTAGTGTCACCTGTTGGCGGATTGTTCTCGGAGAATATTGCACCGCCACCCAGGCTGGCCTCGTTGCCAAAGAACTCACCGTCGCTAATATTTACGCTGCCCGTAGCTATCGCAATTGCGCCGCCGTTAGACAAGCGACTCATACCGTCTCCCAGAGCTTGATTGTCCTGAAAACGGACGTTCCGAACCGATAGCACTCCGCCTTCTACGAGAACCGCACCACCTTGTCTAATCAATGCGCTGGAATTCCTGTTGGTAGCGCCGTTTTGTACCGTTAAATTTTCGAGTGTGAGATTGGCAACACTGTTTCGTAGATGAAATAGTCGATCAAGACGCTGTCCGTCGATAATTGTTTCTCCTATCCCTTCGCCGACTAGGGTGATTGTGGAGATAATGTCCAGGTCGCCCACCTGGTTGGCATCCTCGTTTCGCTCGCCCAGGATAAAATAGGTGTATGCCGGCAGCTCTATACGATATTCAATGGGAGATCCCGTGCCGGAGTCGCTCCCCTCGCAGTCCAGGCCAGAAGCCTGACCCGCATTGGCGACCTCGATGGCCTCGCGTAATGAGCAGCCTGTTTCATTGGGGTCATCGCTCACCGGATCAACTGAGATTGTTCGCAGGGTCTGGGCATGTACTGTTCCGCTACTCACCATGGCCATAAGCATTAACAAACAGCATTGGATGATGAATGAAACTACTTTGAGTGGGGTGAAGCGAGGAAATACCAATAAAAGATTTGATTGCATAGGTGGGGAATTTTTTTTCGCTGATTTAATCCTGAGTTTATACATTCCTCGATAGCAATCAAAGCACGATCACTAAGATTCAGATGACGCAGGGTGGCAGAACCATTCGCCATAACAGGATCAATGTGACACCGAAGCTGCGGGGCCCGCTGATGACTTCACTTTGAGACGATCCCCGCTGGATACCTTGGTTGGAAAGCGTTGGTTTGGAAAAGCAAGGCCTTGAATCTGAGTCTTTAAACCTAAAATCGATCGGTCAATCCTCGTGGCACGTTAAGAGGTCGCATCAGCCAGTGCCCATCTGACCCATTGCTGTGGGTGAATCGGAAGCACGAGCTCGGGCGCTACAGGTTTGCCGAAGGAACAGGTAAACTTTGAAAATCAAAGTAGAGAATCCAATGAGCACACTGGAAGACGATATTCATTTTGTACGTCAGTTGGCGGAGTCCGGCACCCGCGCGCCGCTGCTAGGGGGGCGCTTTCTAGTCTGGTGGGGAGGGCTGATCGGTTTGGCATACGGCGCACATTTTGTGCTGCAGGAGTATCCATCGTTGGCACCCTCGGTAGGTTTTGCCTGGCTTTGGATCGGCTTTGGGGTCATCGCACCTTTGGGTTACTGGTTAATTGGTAGGCACTATCCATTCCGGCTTCCGGGCAGTGGTTCCCATGGCAATCAGGTGGATCGGGTAGTCTGGTCGACTGCGGGTTTGATGTTGCTGAGTCTGGTGCTTGGAGCAGTCCTTAGAGTGGTTTTAGGAGACTCCCCTAGGCAAGTATTCCCCTGGACTGTGCCGGGCGTCTTTGCCGGTTTCGCCATCGCTCAGTTTGCTACCGGCTGGATCGCGCAAAATCGCCTGCTGAAGGGCGCCGGACTAATGGCAATGGTGGGCGTTGGGGCAAGTTTTGCCTTGGTCGGTCATTCATTCCTGTTTGCTTTCGCCGCAGCTGGGACGCTGTTGACTGTTTTTGTCCCCGGGGTTGTTTTGTGGCGCGAGGAATCTGGCAGTCTTGAGCCCGAATAACCCCTTCGACCACAGCAGTATCGACGAGGTGATTCACGGCCGTCTACGACTGGGGATCATGGGCTACCTGTCGGGCACCAGCCCAGCGCTGTTTACCGAATTGCGTGACAAGGTTGGTGCCACCGATGGCAATTTGGCAGCTCATCTGAAAAAACTAGAAACAGCGGGATACGTTTTCATAGAAAAACGTTTTGCCGATCGCAAACCTCAAACTCTTGTTCATCTGACTCGACCAGGAAGATCCGCGTGGGTCAGCTGGCTTGAGCGCGTTCAGTCGTTGATTGACGCGTCCCAATAACCGCTTTTCTTGTTTAGTCATGCAATAGGGATGACTAATGTCAGTGGTGACCTGATTGGCTTTGTAATACAAAGTACTTTGTCTAACTGGAGCTACTCATGAAAAACATCCATTACGCGATCGCCTTTGCGATCATGACGATTGCCTCCCCTGCCATGGCGTCAACCGTCACTATCCATGTTGAAGGTCTGGCCAGCGATAAAGGCACCGTGTATGCCGGCTTGTGCACCGAGGCCGGCTGGGAAAACCTTAAGTGTCGGACGGTGAAGCTTGAGCCAACCACACAAACCCTGATCCATCATTGGGAAGACGTACCCCCCGGTGAATACGGCGTAACACTGCGACACGACGAAAACGATAACCAAAAAATGGATTTCAATTTCTTCGGTGCACCCGTCGAACAGTGGGGAGCGTCCAATAATCCAGCACCCAGGATGGGTCGATCCCTTTGGAAAGATGTGGTCTTTAAGCATGGTGAGCAGTCCCAGACGTTAAAAATCAAAATGCAGCCGGAGGTTGATTGATATGTTCGAAGAATTTACTCAACTAAGTTTCTGGGTCGATTCCGCAGCCGGCCGAATGCACTTTTTTGCGGCTTTGTTTGCCTTGGTCGTTGGCCCTTTCGTGTTGCTTAGACCCAAAGGCAGCGCCTTTCACCGGATTCTGGGCGGTCTATATGTACTCGTAATGCTGGCGTTAAACGCCTCAGCGCTAACCATGTTCAACCTGGGGCGATTTAACTTATTTCACCTGTTTGCACTCATCAGTTTGGCGACCTTGATCCCGGCGATGGTCGCAATTTCCCAGGCGATTAGAACCCGAAAAGCGGGCTGGTATCACGCCCACGCTCATCTAATGGTGTGGAGTTACTATGGTCTGGTTATGGCAGGTGCTGCTCAGCTTTTTTATCGCACGATTCCACGACTGACAGGCTCATTTGAGAGTGTTGACGTTTTCTGGGTGTACGTTATGCCGGTTTGCACCTTGATGACTTTTTTCCTTACCTATCGGTACATTCCCAAAATTGTCGTCAACATGGGGCAAGCGCCAACATAACGCTCGTGAGACCCAGTGCGTCAGATCTGGCCAAGGTTGCATCGCGTTAAATCCCGATGCTTTAAGCAACGTAAATTCGTTGAAAATGTTTTAAAGTTCGATGGGGCTAGAGCCGAGTGTCTGTCCGCACTAGCGCGTCGTAAGCGCTTACCAGATACGGTAGTGGTGTCGGTATTACAGTCTTCAAAGCTAGGCGTCCGTTTTGGATAGGGGGCACGCTGCGCCTTCAATCCCACGTTACAACCGCAGCTTGAGGTGATTGATCGGTAAGTCATACGTGCAATTTTTAGTGTTAATTCAAACTAGCCGTTGCCTGTTAAAGAGGTCGAAATGATGCACTCAGCTATAAAGGTCCTGATAGTTTTAGCCTTGGGGTTGGCCTGCCAGTTGGCGTTGGCCCAGGGCGCGGAGTTCGGAATAACCCGAGAATCTCCCAAAGCAATGTGGAGAAGCGAACGAAATTTCAAGGCCACTAAGAAAGCCTGGGCTCTGTTAGCTGACGCGAAATACGACAAAGCGCAGATCCAATTCGCCAAACTCTCCAAGCGATTCCGCAATCCCTACGAGAAATCCCAAGCATTGTATGGGCTCGCGCAGGCCTACATGGTTACAGACAACGTTGACGGCGCCCTGGCAGCCTACGAACAAGTGGTGCAACTTGATGCGCTGCCCAACAAGCCTCACTTTGAGGCGCTAGCCCAGCGAGATCAACTGCGAGAAATGCAGGCCACCGGCGTAACACCTTCGAAAACACTTGGATCGGCACTGTTGGTCAATGCTGAACCGATTGTTAGGGTTCAACCGGTATACCCAAGACGTCAAGCCGTCGCCGGCGTTGAGGGCAGTGTGACAGTGGAGTTCACCGTAACCAAGAGTGGCGATGTGGTTGATCCCGAAGTGATTAAATCGGACCTGCCAAGCGCGTTTGCCCGAGAGGCCATCCGGGTGATCCAAAAATGGAAGTTCAAACCCCAAATTAGCGCTGGCCAACCGGTATCACGGCGGGCCAAACAGACGCTGGATTTCAAGCTCTAGGCGATCTGTCAGGCCGCGCTATTCCCAACCAAGTCACCAATAGGGTAAAGGGCAAAAAAGCCCCCTGCCCCGCGCAGCAGTATCCTTTAAGCGCTTAACACTCTGTATCGGGACAGCACCACCGATGTCGTTCTTGATCCAACGTTTTTAGGCCCCAAGTTGGCAACCCGAACAAGACAGGCTAGGCCTTCGCGATAGCGCCAGCGATCCAGACCAAAGGATGCCGAGGTGCCAGTGCGTATAACAAAATTTTTGCGGTCCATATGATATGGTCCGCGCCGAAGAAGTGACGCATCGTATTCGCTGCACCGACCCATGGCGAGCTGTCGCCTCAATCAGACCAAACAAGAAGGATCTTCAATGGCCCGATCACGTTTTCTTAATCAAAAGCTATTGGCTGTTGCGATTGCCCAGGCAGTGGCTTGCAGCACCGCGCACGCAGCCGACATCACCGTCAATAGCTTGGCTGACAGCGGCACGGATTGTACGCTGCGCTTGGCCATTGAAAGTGCAAATGACGATATCGCAGTCGCTGGCTGCGAAACCGGCGACGGTGCCGACATTATTGTGTTTGATCCCGCCGTGCTGCCAGGCACCATCACTTTAGCTGGCACGGAATTACCCATTGCCTCGGCCATCACCCTACAAGGCCCGGGTGCCGGTCAGCTCACCATCAACGCCGATGGCAACTCACGGGTCATCAACGTTGACGATGGCGATGGGATGAATCTGACCGCCGCATCCATTTCAGGGGTGACACTCCAGGGTGGCAGTGTGAGCGGCAACGGCGGGGGCATTCGCAATCGCGAAAATTTGACGGTGCACGATGTCCTGCTCGTCGGCAACGCTGGACTCTACGGGGGCGGGATCGAAAATGTCGATGCCACGCTGACCTTAAGCAATAGCACTCTACAAGCCAACACGGCCTTTGATGGCGGTGGCTTGCTCAATCGCCGCGGCACGGTTGAGTCCATCAACAACACCTTCTCGGGCAACATCGCCAGCCGCTATGGCGGTGCCATAAGAAACGCCAACGATGGCAGCGCGATGTTGAGCTTGACCAATAACACGCTCACCGGTAATTCAGCGGGCAACCTCGGTGATGGCATTGCCAATCAAAACTCCCTGGCGCTGCAAAACACCCTGATCGCCAATGGCGCAGTGAACTCAGACTGCATAAGCTCCGGCACAATCACTACCAACGACAATAATTTTATCGGCGACGGCACCTGCAGTCCCGACTTGTCGGGTGACCCGATGCTTGGCCCGTTGGCCGCCAACGATGGTTCGACCCCAACCCATGCTCTATTGCGCGACAGCCCGGCAATCGGTGCCGGTAACGGGTGTCCAGCGACGGACCAACGCGGCATTGCCCGTCAAGCCGATTGCGATATTGGGGCCTACCATTGGCGCGCTCTCGACTCCGCCGACATCGTGGTCAATAGCACGGCTGATAGCGTGGCCGACGATGGTGTATGTACTTTGCGCGAGGCCCTCATCGCGGCCAATACCGACACTGCCAGCGGAATGCAGGTAAGCGAATGTGTGGCTGGCGAACGGGTAGACACCATCACCTTTAACCCGTCGGTGTCTGGCACGATCAACCTTAGCGGTACGCAACTCGAAATCACCTCAGCCGTAACTCTGCAAGGACCTGGTGCGGATCAGCTGACGATTGATGCTGGGGGCAGTTCCAGGGTGTTCTTCGTCAACGATAGCGACAACCTCAGCAACGTCGTGGTGACGATTGCCGGGCTCACGCTGAGCGGGGGGAACGGGGGCAGCGTTTCTGTTGGTGGTGGGGTGTACAATGCTGAAGCCCTCTCGCTGAATAACAGTACACTCAGCGGGAACTCCGCAAAATATGCTGGCGGGGGGTATTCCCGAACTGGGAGCCTCTCGCTGAACAACAGCACGGTCAGTGGGAACTCCGCAGAAAGTACTGGGGGCGGGATTTATTCGCGTTCTGGGAGTCTTTCGCTGGAAAACAGCACCCTCAGCGGGAACACCGCAATTGCGGGGGGCGGGACTTATTCTTATTCTGGAATCGTCTCGCTGAACAACAGCACACTCAGTGGGAACACTGCCGCTACCGTAGGCGGGATTTTTTCCCGTGGACTAACGGCCGTCTCGCTGAACAATGTGTTGATGGCCAACGTCAATGGCAATTGTAGCAACGTTACACCACCGACCGGCGACAACAACATCTTCACCGACGCCACTTGCTTAACCGACGGCGCCAATCAGGTGGTTGCTGTTACGGGCATCGGCCCACTACAAGACAACGGCGGGTCCACCTTAACCCACGCCCTATTGCCTGGCAGCCCAGCGATTGATGCCGGCAACAACGCCATTTGCAGCAGCACCGATCAAACCGGTATGCCGCGCCCCGTTGATGGCGACAGTGATGGCACCGCAAGCTGTGACGTTGGTGCATTCGAGTTTACCGACCTGTTCGGACCCACAGCTCAGCTCTCCGATGCGCCCGACGTCACCATGGCCGGCGGCACTAGCTACGCCTTTAGGATCACTTATTCTGACGACGCGCCGATCGATGCAGCTTCCATCGATTTTGGCGATGTCACGGTAACCCCGTCGCTTGCGTTTGCGGGCTTAGGATTAGTGTCCAGCCCCGATGGTCGGATTCTACAAGTCACCTACACCCTGACCCCGCCCGGCGGCCAATGGGATAGCAGCGACAATGGCATTTATAGCCTGACCCTCAACGGCGATGAAGTGTTTGATACAGCCGTCACCGGGCCGAACGCGGCTGCTGAGCAAGC
>CAZLJY010000135.1:0-13150 GCA_964559945.1 uncultured Gammaproteobacteria bacterium
GGACAAATACCGTTCGATGTCCCTGGACAGCGCCGCTGCCGATGGGTACCGACGAGCGGGCTCTTTGTGCAGCGTCGTCATCACGATACGATCCACATCCCCGCGTAACTCTCGCTTCAAGTCGTTGGCTTCACTTAGGCCTAGCGGCGGTGCTGAGCGACGTCGGGAAACCCGCACACTGGGATCATCGGGAATGTTGTGACACACCGTGCGTTCAATCTCAGCCGGGGTCAGGGTAGAAATTTGATAAGGCCGAACGCCGGTCAAAATTTCGTAGGCCAAAACCCCTAATGAATAAACATCAGTGGTCAATCCAACAGCCTCACCTCGAACCTGTTCCGGGCTGGCATATTCAGGCGTAAGCGCCTGGAAGCGAGTCAAGGTTTCGGACTCAGGCAATCCCAGTGCCACCGGGTCCATCACTTTGGCGATACCAAAATCAATGATCTTGGGTTCCCCATCCTCGCCAACCAACACATTGCCGGGCTTGATATCTCGATGCACAATTCCGCGCTCGTGGGCCACTTCCAAGGCTTCACAAACCCGTTGAATCAGCGCTAAGCGATCGGCAATATCCAGTTGCTCGTTGGCGCAATAGATCGTAATGGGATGGCCGCGAATCAACTCCATAGCCACATAAGGCAGGCCGTTGTCAGCCGTGCCGCCATCAATCAACCGGGCGATGCCCGGGTGCTCCAGGCTCGCCAATATTTGACGTTCTGCGTGAAATCGCTCAAGCAAGGGACCGCGAAGACTATGGGTTTCAAATAGCTTAACCGCCACTTCCTGCTCAAATTCGCCATCCGCCCGGCGGGCCCGAAATACTCGACCCGCCCCACCGGCACCAATCTCTTCGATCAGCTCAAAAGGTCCTGTGCGATCTCCAGGAGCTGCCTGGGCATTACTGAGAACTGGCTGATCCAGTAACGTGTTTCCCACCTGATCTGCCGCCAGCAGCTTAAGCGCCACCCTCATCAGTTCGCTGCGCTCGCCGCACTGTTCCGCCAACCAACTCTGGCGTGATTCCTCGGGTTGTTCCAAACATTGGTAAAAAAGCTCGAGTGCTTCGCGCTGGGTTGCCGATGAAGGGCGCGTATCACTCATCTCAGTGAGCTGGCTTTGGGCGACTCATGTTGAGCACTGATATGGTTAACGCCGGCAGCATGGTCACGGACACCACCGCAGCGCCCAGAATGCCAAACAATACAATTACGCCCACACCGCGATAAAGCTCGGTGCCGGCACCCGGGATAAATACCAATGGCGACAGGCCACACACGGTGGTCAGGGTGGACATGGCAATGGGCCGTAAGCGCGATGCGATGGCTTCCTGCACTGCGTTAAGAGCGCTCATGCTGCCCTGCTTCATATTAGAAATTGCCCGATCCACAATCAAAATGGGGTTATTGACAACAGTACCCATCAAAATCAGAAACCCCAGCATAGAGATCATGTCAAATGGTTGTTGCACCCCACCGAAGCCCAAAGCGGCTAGGGCAGCTCCCACCAGATTTAGTAGCGCCAACCCTACAATGCCGCCGGCGATCCCCAGAGGAATAGTCGTCATGATCAATAGCGGGTAGCCCCAATGCTTGAAGATAGCGACCAATAGTAAAAATACGATAAGCAACGCCACAGGCAGATTGGTTGCCAACGCACCACGAGTGGCATCCAGTTGATCGCTAGCGCCGGAAATCGTTATGTTGACCTCCGCCGGCAGCTCACCCGCGTCAGTTAAATACTGAACCACGTCGCGCCGCACGATCTCTACACCGTCTTCCAACGCAATCGATGGCGGAGGGATGACATTCAACGTAACTGTCCGTTGGCCGTTAATCCGACGAATAGAATTACTCTTAACGGTCTGTCGAATATCGGCAATCGCCGCCAATGGCAAATTGCTGCCTTGCGGGGTCACGATGGGTAACTCGGACAGCTTATCTGGGTCGACATTACCGCCACTGGCATCGTAAAGATAAATGTCCATTTTGTTGTCGTCTTCGAAGTACTCATCGACAAATGCACCGTCGGTCAGCGCGGCCACTGCGTAACCCACTTCACCGGCATTAAGCCCCAGCTCTGCGGCGCGAGCCCAGTTCGGATGGATCTCCAGCAGCGGCTGAGACAGGGATAAGGCGGACGGGTTGGTTTGAATACGAGGGTTACCCAAAACCGTCTCCGCGCGGCGGTAGGTGGTGAGTGCCGCCTCATAAACCACCGAAAGACTTGGGCCGGCCACATCCAGATTGATGCTACGGGTGCCTCCATCATTGCTGGAAATGATGGAGCCCCTGGAAGCAAACGCGCGCATCCCAGGATATTTCTCGAAACGCTGGGTCAGCGCGCTCATAAGGGCGTCGATATCGCCGCCCCTGACCGGTTCGCAAATCACCCGAATATTACTGGCGGTAAAACGAATGTTGAGATACTTAATGGCTGGCAAGGTGCCCTGCCCTCGATCGAAATCCGACGGATCGGCATCCACGGACTTGAGCAAATCTTCCTGTAGCTCTAACCCTATTTCTCTCATGGTCTCCAGGTTGTAACCCGGTGGCGCATTCATGACCGCAAACACTTTCGGCTCCTCGCCCTCAGGCAAGTATTCCGCGGCTGGCGTCAATAGAACAATCACCGCCAAACTCGCGCCCACCGAGGTGCCGATGGTGACCCACCGTCGCCGGGCAGACCCAATCAGACTGTTGATGACCTTAAGTAATGCGCCGCTGCCGCTGGGTTTAGATTGATGTTCGGTACCAAAGGACAGTCGCGCGCTCGCGGTGGGAATTAACGTGGTTGCCACTAGCATGGACGCCGCAATGGCCGAGGACACCGCAATAGCCACATCAGAATACAGTTGACCGGCCTCTTGTCTAATAAACAGCACAGGTAGGAAGACCAAAATGGTCGTCAGGGTAGAGGCGAGAACTGCGGTCCAGACGCTGCGCACACCCTCCACTGCCGCCCTGAACCGCTCCATGCCCTGGCGTCGTTTGAGCTCAATGGCTTCAATCACCACGATGCTGTTGTCCAGCGTCATGCCGATGGCGAACGCCACACCTGCTAGGGAAATTACGTTGATCGTGCGCCCAGTCGCCAACAGCCCTAGGAAAGCGGCGATTGTGCAGATGGGAATGCCCAATATGCCGACCAGCGTCGCCTTCGCAGAGCGAAAAAAGGCGAACATGACGAAGGTGGAAAATAGCGCCCCTAGGGCCAGATTGAGCCATACGTTGGCGATGGATGCCTCCACATAGCCCGCATCCTCGGCAATGAGTCCCATGGTCATGCCTCTGGGAATCAGCAGTTCTCGTTTTACCTCTTCCACCGCATCTAACATCGCGTACTTGATGTCAATAACATTGGAACCGGCCTCTCGGCTGACCGAAACGAACAGGACCGGTTCGCCGTTCAGGTATGCCAAAGTATCGACCTCGGAATGGTCCAACTCCACAGTGGCCACATCGCTTAATCGAATGAGCGCATCACCGCGCCGCTCTATGATTAATTCGCGAAGGGACTGAAGAGAGTCGAACCGTCCCCTGGTCCGCAGTAAGTAGCGGCGCTTTCCGCCGCTGATGTCACCGCCGGAAATATCCCGGTTACGGGCTCGAATCGCGTCTCGAACCTGGGCTACAGTCAAACTGCGGTCAGCCAAACGGCCCCCATCGAGAAGAATACGAATTTGGCGTTCTGCACCGCCGCCGATGTTCACTTGGGACACACCGGCAACCCCGGATAGCCTTGTGCGAACATTGTCTTGAACAAAATCTCGCATCATGTCCATGTCGACGTTTCGCGGATTGCCAGGCAGCGGCCCAAGACCGAAAAACATAAACGCATTGGCAGAAAAGGAATTGGCGAAGACCCGAGGCTCATCCACATTTTCTGGGTATGTGGGCACCTGGTTGAGGGCGTTGTTCACTGCGATGAGCGTTTGCGTCATGTCAACGCCAAAGGGAAAATCCAGCTCAATGACGGCACTACCGCTGCTGGCGGTAGACTCCAAACGCTGAAGATTCGGCAATGCACGCAGGTACTCTTCCTGCTCGACGAGAATCTCCTTCTCCACATCCTGGGGCGTTGCCCCTGGCCAGGTGGTTCGAATCGATACCGTTCGAACCTCAAGGTCGGGAATCATTTGGATCGGCACACGAAACGCTGCCATCAAGCCCAGCACCGAGACAATCAGCGCCGCCACTGTCATCAGAATGCCGTTTCTGACAATCGCCTCAAACATCAGTTTTGGGGCAATGCGACGGCCTGCCCGGCCTGCAGTGTCTCGTTACCTAGAACGACGATCGCATCTTGCACAGCCAGTCCGCTAACAATTTCCACCATGCCATCGAAGATGACCCCGGTACTCACCGCCTGTTCACTGACTGTGGGTGGCTGGGCTGTGGTGTCTACAACCCATACCGTGGTGCGGCCATCGGAATGGCGGACAATGGCGTCCCTGGACACCACCAGACTGCTGCGCCGATTTCCCAGCTGCAACTCTCCGGCAACCGACATACCAGGAGTGACGGTTACGTCCATATTCTCCCTATCGACTTGAGCCCGAACCAGAAAAGTTCTGGCACCGGGCTCGTTGACTGGCACGATGGTCACTACGCGACCGATCAAACGGCGATTGGACAATGCACCGGGCGCAATATCGATGGCGGCACCTTCGGACACCTGGGAGTAGTAGTCCTGGCCAAGCTGAAAATCGAAACGGAGATTTTCGGTCATTGTCAGTCGCAATACATCGTCACCAGGATTGACCCATTCCCCCAGCTCCACCAGCCGCTCACTGATGACGCCACTGAACGGCGCGTTGATGGCGTGTCGATTCACCAGCGCTTGCTGACGTCGGCGGGTTACTTTGGCTGCCGCCAACACCGCGCCATCGGACACAACTTCCGCCTCCAGCGCATCAATATCGCTCTGAGCAATGCCCCGTTTGACGCCAACGGTCTGGGCCTGAGTAAGACGACGTTTGGCATCATTGAGTTCAGCATCCCGTTGTCGAATGTCAGCCTCAGCCTGCTCTACCATCAGTTGGGCCAGCTCGGCATCCAGGCCTATTAGGGTAAATCCTTGCTCAACCCGATCTCCCTCCTCAACATGAATTGCCGTTACCAAGCCCGCCACAGAGCTGGACAGCAGAGCATTGCGAGGTGAGGTCACCGTGCCATTCACTTTGACCGTGGCGCTGATCTTGCGCTCTTCAACAAGGGCAATTTGCACTGGCGGATCCGCCGCTCGCGCCGCTGAAAACGACATCAGAAGGCAGGCTGCAAGGGCTCGGGAAAACGATGACATGGAGATACTCTTTGGTATGGTCGTGGCCAGTTTATCGTTGGCCCGACATCTTACGGTGAAATCCGCTTCAACGCCGCAAAGATCTCACCGCGCACAAGCGCCTGCCTCGCGCCAGGGCCGCTGACGACCCGTGACTTGCGTCACTGTCCCTGACACCACCTATCACCACACAATCAGCGTATCTTTTTCGACAAGCCTCCGAGGCCATCATGAAACTGCGATATCACCTGGCATTTGCTGTGTTTTCTTTACTGCTGCTTTCTGGTTGCGTGATCGTGACCGACCCTGACGATGATTGGGAGTTTCATAGCAATTCCTGGGAACATCGCCAGCAAGATAACCAAAGCTACATTGCGGATCTGCGCTTGGGCGCAGCGCTGGAGCAGGTCAAACTGGATCTCGGACGCCCAGATCATTCCGAGGGTTTCATGAGTGATGGGCGCGAAGTGATCGTGCTGCGCTACCGAACCCAACACCGCCATTCCGACGGCGACACAACCTTCGATGAAACCACACCACTAGTGTTTGTTGATGGCGCGCTGGCCGGTTGGGGCGAATCAGTGGTAAGGGAATTTCCCGTGAATCGAATTTCTGCCAATTAAGCAGGCCGGCTTGCCGGTCATGTTAACCCGGTAAACGTTTACCTAGTTAGCCGCTGCCGGGGCTCTTTGCCCTAGCAGCGGATCTTTACGAACCCAAACCAGAGCCAGAAGGACCAACGCTAGTAGCGGAAGCGGCACCGCTGCGGTAGTGAACCAGCCAAACCAGTGCATGGTTGTACCGGCAAGCAGCGATGCGCTGGCGGCGGTTCCAAACACACAAAATTCGTTCACCGCCTGGACCCGAAAACGCTCGCTTTCCCGATAGCTGAAGGTGAGCATTGTGGTGCCACCGACGTAAAGAAAGTTCCAACCTACCCCAAGCAATATGAGCGAACTGGTGTAGTGGCCCATGGAATGACCATCCATGCCTGTGACCAGAGAAGCCACCAGTGTCAGCGCGCCCACAATCATCATGTTCACCGTCCCTAGCCTGTCAATGAGCCAACCAGATACTAAGGAAGGCAAATACATTCCCAGAACATGGGCTTGGATCACCCCTGCAGTTTGGGCCAACGAATAGCCATCGACCTGGTGCATGCTCAGCGGCGTTGCGGTCATCAGAAAGCTCATCACACCGTAGCCAATCGTGCCCCCCAGCACCGCCACTACAAATACGGGTTGACGAACAATGTACGACAACGCCCGCCCCGCTCCATCGGCGGTCTCGTGGCGCTGGCTATCGTCGAATTTCAATGCCATTACCAGCAATAGCGCTAACAGGTAGCAGCCGGCCACGGCGCCAATGGCCCAATCATAAGGCGCGCTGGAGCTGACAACCGATGAATGTTTGACCAAGGTCGGCCCTAATATCGCGCCGCCCACCGCACCGAGCAACACAAACGACACCGCGCGACCGGCAAACGAGGCAGCGGCGCTTTCAATGGCAGCGAATCGGTACTGCTGGGCAAATGCCATATTGACGCCAAACAAGGCCATCGCGCAGGTGAAGCCAACAAAGCTGGCGCGACCGATGGCAAACACAATAAGCAGTGACCCCACCAGGGCAGTTAGACAGCCCAAGGCAAAACCCCAACGCCGGCCAAAGCGGCGCATGAACATCGCTGCCGGTATCGTTGTGATCGCTGTCACCACAATGGTGAGGGAAATGGGCAGGGTCGCCAGGGCCGGTGTGGCAGTCAGCTGAGCACCAATAATACTGCCCAGGGTCACCATCACCACCGAGCCGGTCACGGCAATCAACTGACAAAGAAACAACAACGACAAATTTCGATTCAGCACACAAACTCCTGAAGACAATCATCGGAAAACAACAGCCTTGCGCGCCGTATTCCAAACCCTACTTTGCCCTACTTAAGGCTAACGGACGGTATAATTGGGCAACCCTTTACGAGAAACTATCATGGACTTCGGTACTCCGGAATCAAGCAACGCCATTCGACTCCTTTTGCTGGGCAGCGGGGAGCTAGGCAAAGAAGTGGTCATTGAAGCACAACGACTGGGAGTGGAAGTCATTGCAGTGGATCGCTACCCCGGCGCTCCGGCCATGCAGGTCGCTCACCGAGCCCATGTCATTAACATGCTGGACCCGGTGGCTTTGCGTGAGGTCATCGAACGCGAGCAGCCCACGCTCATCGTGCCGGAAATCGAGGCCATCCACACGCCAACCTTGCAGGCGCTGGAAACCGAAGGGTTTCAAGTGATCCCCACCGCCAGGGCCGCCCGCTTAACCATGGACCGGGAAGGCATTCGGCGCCTCGCCGCTGAGGAACTGAAGCTGCCCACCTCGCCCTACCAGTTTGTCGATACCGAAGCCGAGTATCGCGACGCGATCAGCCAAATCGGCTATCCCTTTGTGATCAAGCCGGTCATGAGCTCGTCGGGCAAAGGTCAGAGCACTGTGCGCAGTGAGGAGGAAGCCGACGCGGCCTGGCAATATGCACAAAGCGGAGGACGCACCGGCGCCGGACGCTGCATTGTTGAGGGGTTTGTACCCTTTGATTACGAAATTACCCTGCTCACCGTTCGTCATCAGTCAGGTACATCGTTTTGTGAGCCTATTGGGCATCGCCAGGAAGACGGCGACTACCGAGAGTCCTGGCAACCCCAAGCCATGTCCCCAACGGCCAAGGACCAAGCCGAGCAGATCGCCGGCGCCATTACTGGCGCATTGGGTGGACGTGGCCTATTTGGTGTTGAGTTGTTCGTTCGCGGCGACCAGGTACTGTTTTCCGAAGTATCGCCTCGCCCCCATGACACTGGCCTGGTCACGTTGATGTCCCAAGATCTGTCCCAGTTTGCTTTGCATGTTCGTGCCATTCTCGGATTGCCAATCCCACAGATCCAACAGCGTGGAGCCACCGCTTCAGCGGTCATTTTGGTTGAAGGTGATGGTAGCGCACCCCAATTCCAAGGTCTGCCGGACGCACTGGCCGAAGCGGGTACTGATCTTCGTTTGTTTGGAAAGCCTGAAGTGATCGGGCGGCGGCGAATGGGCGTTTGCCTGGCGAGGGACGTCGATGTAGATGCTGCACGGACCAAAGCTCGCCAGGCCGCAGCAAAGATCGTTGCCACAACATCCACTGGCGAACCTTGGCCGCCTCAATAGCGGCCTTACACTCCCCATGCCGGGGCGAACACGCAAGCTAGAGTTTTCGGCTGACATCGGCCGGCCGCCTCGTTATCCTTCTCCCAGCGAAAAATACGACGCAAGGAATTGCCCGTGACCCAACGATGCTTTTTACTACCACTGATTCTGATGGCTGCGCTCGCAGCCGGTTGCAACGACGCCGAACAGACGACATCGAATGTTGATCCGAAAGCCGATACCGGCAACACAGCGGCGATGGCAGAGCCAGAACCCAGCGTGTCAGCCGGACCCACACCCGGTACCGATTACCATTCGTTTGCTAATGTTGATGCCTATCTGACCCGCAATGTGGACCTTAACCTTAACGTCGATTTTGAACGCCAGGTCCTGGAAGGCACAGCCACCCTAACCATTGAACGACAAAGTGGAGGTAATCCGGCGCTGATTCTTGATACCCGGGATTTAACGATCTTGGAGGTGTTAGCCGGAACCGCGGACAAACGTGGCAGCGTTGAGTATTCTCTAGCTGATCCCCACCCAGTGCTCGGGTCAGCATTAACAATATTGTTGCCGGCCCAGGCTAACGTGGTGGAAATTCGCTACCGCACGGCACCCAGCGCATCGGGACTGCAATGGTTGGCCCCGCGCCAAACTGCTGGTAAGCGTCACCCATTTTTATTCACTCAGGCTCAGGCAATCCATGCTCGGAGCTTTGTGCCGTTACAAGACACACCGGCGGTGCGCATTACCTACAACGCGACCGTTACAGTACCGCCGGAACTGCGAGCGGTCATGAGCGCAAACAATTCTCCCGTGGCCGCCCCCGATGGGGTGTATCACTTCCAAATGCCCCAACCCATTCCCTCCTATCTCCTGGCCCTGGCGGTGGGGGATTTAGAATTTCAGGCTATGGGGGAACGCACCGGCGTGTTTGCTGAGAAAGAAATCCTAGCGGCCGCGGCAGCTGAATTCGCTGATACCGAAACCATGCTAGAAGCCACTGAATCTCGCTACGGACCTTACCAATGGGACCGTTATGATTTGCTAATTCTGCCGCCCAGTTTTCCGTTTGGCGGAATGGAAAATCCGCGACTCAGCTTCATTACGCCAACGGTCATCGCTGGCGATAAATCGCTGGTCTCCCTGATTGCCCACGAATTGGCACACTCCTGGTCTGGCAACTTAGTGACCAATGCGACCTGGCGAGACCTATGGCTGAACGAAGGATTTACCACCTATCTCACCAATCGCATCATGCAGTTCGTCTACGGCGATGATCGATACGCGATGGAGATGGCGTTAGGCCTAGCGGACCTAAATGCCGAAATGGCAGAGATGGATCCTGCAGATCAGATCCTGGCTCTGGATATGCGCGATCGCGATCCCGATGACGCGTTTTCCAGTGTTCCTTATGAAAAGGGTTCGTTGTTTTTGTTTGAGATGGAGAACAAGGTTGGCCGAGAGGATTTCGATCAATTTCTGCGCAGCTACTTCGACACCTTTCAGTTTCAAAGTCTCACCACCGAGACTTTTGTGCAGCACCTAGAAAAGACGCTACTTAAGACCCACAGTGACACCCTAAGTAGAGAACGTATTGACCAATGGATCTTTCAGCCTGGAATTCCAGCAGGAGCTCCGGCGCCCAGTTCTAACGCCTTTACCAACATTGACCCGCTGCTGGCTGACTGGCAGGCCGGCGCGATTACCGCTGCTGATATCGATACCACGGATTGGACCGCCCACCAGTGGAAGTACTTTCTCGACAACCTGCCCGATACACTAAGCCCGTCGCAGTTAGCGCAGCTTGATAGCGCCTTTAAGCTCACCGACTCAAGCAACAACGAAATCGCCTTTAGTTGGCTGATGATCGCTATCAACAATAACTACCAGCCCGCCATGGAACGCTTAGAACATTTTTTAATGAGCATTGGGCGTAACAAATTTCTCAGACCGCTGTACCAAGCCCTTATGGACAATGACCAGCAGGCTATGGCGCAACGGATCTTTGAGGCCGCGGAACCGGGATATCATCCATTAACGGTTAAACGTAATCGTCAAATAATTTACGGCTCGTCCCTCATCGAGGAGTGAAAATCACCGGACCGTTAAATGTGAATCTATGTCAGAGCACCTTGCGGATCCAGCGGACTGAAAGCTAGGATCGGGATTCTGAAACTAGATACTGGCAGGCGCTGACAGAAAAAAGCGCCCTCAGAGGCTCGGGGGAGACTCTTGAATACGACCGCAACTGAAACCGACCAGCTGGATCTCGCTGATCGACGGTTACTGGACGCCGTGCGCTGGAACCAGGGCCTGTGGCGCTACCAGCTGGTCCTATTGGTCCCCGGCTTGGCGCTAGGGATCGCCATGGGCGTCAGTAGCACCGACGTCTTCGGATGGATTGTCGCAGGCTATTTTGGCTTGCTGACGATTTCCCTTTTAGCCATTCAGGCCCTCTCCGCGAAAAGACAAGATCAGTTACCCGATGTCTCGGTTTGGCGGCGAAATCATACGCTTTACGCTGGCGCTGTCGGCGCCGGGTGGGGCGCCTGCGCACTGCTGTTTATCGACCCGGAAAGTACCCAGTCTCTTTATCTCCTTACCTGCCTAACCATGGCCGCGATGGCCGCTGGCATCGTTCTATTTGCCTGCTCTTTTGCAGCCCAATGCCTGTTTACCCTTTTTGCGCTCCTACCGCTGACAGTCATGCTCGCTTTGGCCGACCTTCAATCCATTCCGGCGTCTTTCGTTGCCCTGCTAGCCGCCGTTGTGATCATGCTATGCACCAGTCGACCCGGAGGTCTGTTTGATGATCGCAGCCGTCTTCGGCGCCAGCTTGAGGCGCAAAGCAGTGAGCTGAGTGCAGCCCAGGACAAGGCGGACCAAGCTGAGGGTGCGCGCAAACGCATGGCGCGAGAACGAAACGCCATTAAAGAGGAGATGGGCGAGTTAAGTCGCCAGGCCCAACAGGCTGGATTGGCGAAAGATGAGTTTTTGGCAACGGTCAGTCATGAAATTCGCACGCCGCTCAACGGTATTTTGCCGTTGCTGGATTTGATGCGCGGTTCAGATCTGAACGAAGAACAGCAAGCGCACATGGGCACCATTTTGAGCTCTTCCAGACATCTGCTAACCATCATTGACAGTATGCTGGACTACTCGAAAATGCAGGCTGGCAAACTGGAACTGGAAACCGTTGGTTTCAATCTCAACGAATTGCTGGACTCGGTGACCAAGCTGTTGGGGCAATCGGCGGCGCGAAAAAAGGTCGCCCTCCACAGCCATGTTGACACCAGTGTACGTGCGGCGGTTCGCGGCGACCCTGTGCGACTGCGACAGATATTAACCAATCTTGTAAGTAACGCCGTAAAGTTCACCGAAAATGGCCACGTGCAGCTTAACGTCACCACCCTTAGCGAAAGTGTAGCCGAGTACCGACTGCGTTTCAGCATCAAAGACACCGGGATCGGTATCACGCAGGAGACGGTCGGAAAGTTGTTTCAACCATTCACCCAAGCGGATGCTTCGGTCACCCGTAATTTTGGCGGCAGCGGCATGGGCTTGGTGATCTGCAAACAAATGGTGGAACTGATGGGCGGCGATATCGGCGTCCAATCCGAGAAGAATAAGGGTTCTGAATTCTGGTTCGAAATTCCGTTGAGAAAGGCAATGGGCGACATTGCCCCGGAGGCCCGCAAACTGGCTGGCGTTCGTATGTTAATGGTCACTGATGATGAGGCTTTTCAACATCGAGCCACTCGCTTTGCCCAGAATAGCGGTTGCAATGTCGATCTAGCAGCAGATCCACACAAAGCCGTTGCGAAAGTAAAACGCGCGCATGAGGAAGGTGGCTATAACGATATTGATTTACTGGCGATTGACGCAACATCCGCTGGACCTCAGGGGCTGTTGCTGGCAAAGAAGTTGGCCAATCATCCAAAGCTCGGACGCCCTTGCCTTATTCTCAATGCCGGCGGCAAAGTGCCAGAGTCGCTCATATCGCTGGACAACATCAGCGCGATCTCTTCCAGCTGCTCTACAGAGCAGTTGGCTGAGGCCATCAGTGCGTTGGTGGAACAAAATGCCGACGCCACTGCTGACAGCGAAAAACGAGCGGTAGATTCACAGGATTATGTAGAGATTGAAACCATCGACGCGCGCGTGCTGCTGGTGGAAGATAATCACATCAACCTGAACGTTGCGACCACGCTAATGAAATCTCTTGGGCTAACCTATGAGGTAGCTACCAATGGCCGCGATGCCCTTGCCGCCATGGAGAAAGGCGATTTTGACGCAGTATTGATGGACTGCATGATGCCGGTGATGGACGGTTACTCAGCGACAAGCCAATGGCGAGAGATCGAAGAACGTAATTCTCTAGGTCATCTTCCCATCATTGCCATGACAGCGAACGCCATGTCGGGGGACGTGGAAAAGTGCTTAGGTGCAGGGATGGATGCCTACCTATCCAAACCCCTGGACAGACAACTCATTTCCGAAACATTGCGCCGTTTGATGGCCCATACCCAAGGTGCTGATCATCAGCAAACTGATGCCTTAGGCGCGCGCCAGGGAATCACGAGGGGTGCAAAGGCTTTACCGCCGTTAAATGCTGCACCGGTCTCATCAAACAACGAAATAGACGAGTCTACACTGGAAAAATTATCTGAGCTGATGGGGCCAGGTATCGAAGAAC
>CAZLJY010000136.1:0-13047 GCA_964559945.1 uncultured Gammaproteobacteria bacterium
CGCCACTAAGGGCTGGTCGAGAAAAATTGCGTCTCGCTCTGCTTGGTAGCGCTGCTCACTGGTGTAAATAGATTTGTGCAGCGGCAGTGCCGCAGCGGCCATATCCGTTTGGGATTTGAGCATTTCCACTTGCAACCGAATGGAGGTGCGAGCGTTTTCAGATCTCGCCTGTTCCCAGGTTTCATGTTTGCCGCGCAGTTCTTTGTAGTCGTTCATTGGTTTTGCTTTGTTGATGTTGTTTCAGCGAAGGTGGAAAGGGGTTTTACGAAGCTTACAGTACATCTGGATCTGCCAAATTAGCGATTTTAATAGGCAAAGGGTAGCTCTGAGCGCTAGTCGCTGGCACCTAAAAATCCCAGTTGTCCCGCCTTGAAGATGGTCTGGGCGCGGTTAACCGAATCCAATTTCGCCCCTGCCCGATGGATGTGGTATCGAACGGTTGCATGGGAAAGATTAATGATCTGGGCAATTTCTCGATCGGTTTTGCCAATGGCTGCCCATTGTAGGCACCTGACTTCTCGTTTTGACAAAACCAAGTCGCTAGGGATACGCCGGGTTTTGCGGATGGCTGCGATGTAACCTGACATGAAACGGCGAAAAACCAGGGAGAAGAAGTCTGCGTAATACTCGTATTCTTCGGATAGATCTTCTTTCGTTTCGTCTAAAGGGTGCAGGCTATTGGCAGAAATTTGTCCGAATGGCAGATGGATCGGAATAAGAATGGCGGATCGAGAGGAGGCAGTTTCCTCGTAATAGGTTTTGAGCTCAATTTCCTCGATGTAGGGATTGTCGCCGTGGCCGTAAAACCCATCTTTGTTGCACCAAAAGGGTTCACCTTCGTAGCGACACGCTCGAACGATGGGTGAGTCCAGCGCTAAATTGTGATTTTCCCACCAACGCTCGCCATCCACCACCCATCCAAAGACATCGGCACTAAGAACAGTACCTTCCTCGTCCACCAGGGGATCGCGGGATGAAATATCGTCGCACAAGGCGATTTTGAAGCTGCATTCGTCACCCAGTTGCTTAATCGCCAAGGCGGCGTCATGGGTGTCTTTCATGCTGTGAATGGTCACGCTCTCCAACACCTCGGAGAGGTTGTATTGACTAAAAATATGGGTAGAAACTGGGCTGTCTGAACTCATGGCCGCAATATGGCATTCATTGGATGAGCTGTCTAGCGAGACACAGGTCGAACCGTCCAGCCCATTGGGCGGATTCAGTATCGACGGAAAGTTCGAATTTTTGCTTGTCGGGCGGGGCAACTATGCCGATTATTCAGGCAGTCGGCTGGCCTTTTGACTGGGTGTACCAGGTGTCGAATTGCTAACTTAGGCCAAGAATTCGCTTGGCAATAATGTTCTTTTGCACCTCGTTGCTGCCACCATAAATCGTTGAGGCTCGACCATTGAGGTAAGAGGCCAAAGAGGTCTGTGAGGCGTGACATCCTACGGGCTGAGGGGATTTTTCACTGTACAAAGGTCGTTCGGCCGGAAGCTGCAGGCCATTGTAGCCAAACAACTCGTTGGTCAGCTTTTGAATGTCCTGAGCAAGATTCGACGATAAGAGTTTGGTCAAAGACGTGGCTGGGCCCGCAGGCCTGCCATTGGCGATATTGGACTGGATGCGCAGTTCAGTGAACTCAAGAGCTTGGGCACGGAGCTTTAACTTCGACAATTGCCGGCCAAAATCTGTGTCCTGGGTCATGGGGCTGCCGCTTTGATCCGTGATGCCTTCGGCCTGCTTTTCCATCTTGTGGATTTTGGCCATCAACTTAGGCGCGAAACAGCTACCGCCGCGTTCATTTTGCAATAGGAATTTTGCAATATCCCAGCCCTGACCCTCTTCCCCAACACGGTTATCGACGGAGGTCTCAGCGTTGTCGAAAAACACCTGATTGACTTCATGGTCCCCTGACATTGACAAAATGGGGGTGACGGTCACACCGGGTTGGTCCATGGGAATGAGAAGAAAGCTAATACCTTGCTGTTTCCGTTCCTCGGTGCGGGTTCGCACGAGACAAAAAATCCAATTGGCGTATTGGGCGTGGGTGGTCCAAATTTTTGTGCCATTTAAAATGTATTTGTCGCCATCTCGTTTCGCCCGCATAGACAGCGAGGCTAAATCTGAGCCGCTGGAGGGTTCGGAGTAACCTTGGGCCCAAAAATCTTTCCCGGATCGAATTCGCGGCAAAAATTTGGCCTTTTGCGCGTCGGTGCCAAACTTACACAGCACCGGACCAATTAACCCTAAGCTAATGGGGGCTGGTCGAGGGACACCTCTTTGCGCCAGTTCTTTTTCAAAGATGTAGTCCTGCATAGGAGTCCAGCCCATGCCGCCTTCTTCCGTTGGCCAGCGAGGGGTGATCCAGCCTTGCTCAAACATGATTTGGTGCCAGTCGGAACCAATATCGGGTTCTACAAATACCCCTGGGGTTCGTTCTAAACCGACAGTGAATTTGTCCGCCAATTTTTCATCGAGAAAGGCACGAACCTCATCCCGAAATTGCAGATCTTTTTCAGAGTAATCCATATCCATAGTTATGCTGCCTTTCGTTTTCCCCATAGGATTCCGCGGCGAAGGAGGTCGTAATACACCGCAAAATCCCAGGCGCACCGGTCTGGAATGGGGTTGAAATCTCTAATGCCAGGCAAGTCGTAGTGGCCGCGGCAATGGCCTAGTGTGTTGTACACCACTTCCCCTTTGCCCAAGTCCCGTGTGTACAGGATGGGCACTTGGGTTTTTGGCCATTGATGATCAATAAACCCCGCCGCTTCGCCTTCAAAGGTGGTTTGCATTAGTACGTTGATTTCTGAGGTCGTGACGGACAAATACAGCTCATCGACGATTTCGAAATCATCAATGCCCTGGCACAATTCATGATTAGGCTTAACCACTTCTACCGTAAACGGACCGATGGGTGGGTGGGCCTTAAATTGTGTGCCCACAAGGTCCATGACATCGGGTCGAAGATTTGGCGTGTCGACCCCGTCAGCGACGAATTTCAAAATGGAATTGGTGCCGTGTAATGCCAGCCATTTTCCGCCGCGTTCAAGCCATGATTTGATCGCAACGGTTTCTTCTTCGCTGGGCATCAAGTCACAGCAATAGCTGATTAGCAATTGGCACTGTTCCAAGCGTTCAGTATTACTGTAGTCGCAGGCCACAGTGGTTCGAATTTCTGGGTGCTCGGCAAGGAGTTTAAGAATCTCCAGTCGGGCAAAATCGATGTCGTGATATTTGCCGGCAGCAACAAAGTGGGCGTCTACTCGATCCGGCATCAGACCTCCAATATCGCGATACCGGACAATCCCGGAGCGCCGTAGACGTGGCTATATGCCGCCTTTGGTTTATTGCTTACCTGTCTTGCGCCGCCGCGACCTCGAAGCTGAGTCACATTCTCATAGATCTGGCGCAGCCCTGTTGCGCCAATGGGCTCGCCACAAGCAATGCAGCCGCCATCGGTGTTAATGGGCAGAGAGCCGGTGAGCTCAGTTCGCCCTTCTGAGATCCATTGTTCCTGCTCCCCATCGCGGCAGATGCCGTTTTCCGCCATGTGCATGATTTCTGCACCAGACTCGGTGTCTTGAAGCTGAGCCAGGTCAATGTCTTCCGGACCTATTCCTGCGCTCTCATATGCCGCTTGAGAGGCAAGGATGGTGGGCTTGCCGCCGTCAACAACCTCCAGTGATGGAGAAAATACTTCAAATGATCCGGGTGGCCGAGACCGAATCACCACACTTGCGATTTTCACCGCATCGGCGCCCAGTTCCCGGACCTTTTTCTCACTGGCAAGTACTAAGGCCACCCCGCCTTCTGCCGGTGAGCAAAACATGAACTTGGTCAGTGGATCGTTAATCATGGGGGAGTTCATGATGGTGTCTAGATCCATCGGTTTTCGGCGCCACGCATGTTCTGCCTTTTCACCGTTTCGAAAGGACTTTTCAGCCACTTTGCCTAGGGTTTCGCGGCTGATGCCATGGAGCTGCATATAACGCTGAATTTTCAAGGCGAAAAACTGTGTGGTCAGCATCATGCCCGTCTGGCCATACCATTGGGGTAAACCATAGGCTTTTGGATCGGCGTTAAATGCACCTCGGGGGTGTTTGTCGAAGCCAACGGCCATGGCGATGTCACATTCCCCCGCTGCAACCGCGTTGCGGGCCGTTGCCAAAGCGCTGCCACCGGTGGCGCAGCCATTGAAAACGTTGACGAAAGGGGTGCCCGTTAAACCCAGGCTATTGATCATGATGTCGGCGTTGCCAGCGGCATGGGAGCCGCCAGCGGCAAACTGAACGTCGGACCATTGCAAGCCGGCATCGCTTAAGGCTTCGCGACACGCGTAAACGCCCTGGTCTCGACCAGAACGACCTTCAGTGCGGCCGAATGGATGAATACCTGCGCCGATGATGTAGACGCTGCTCATGGTGTGTCCTTGCTTGGCGTTGCTGCGGGTTTGAATGCGAAGGTGCTGCGGGATTCATCAAACGGGGTGATGACCATTTCCATCGCCATGCCCAATTTCAAGGACTCAAGGGTTGTGCCCACAATATGACTTTCAATGATCAACTGGCCGGGCAGTTCAATGTAGCCCAGCAAAAAAGGCGTAAATTCCTCTGGCCCATCGTAGGGCGGCTTTGGTTTGAAATCTTGACGAGTAAACGACCACAGCGTTCCGGTAGGTGATAGTTCGACGGTGCTCATGGCGTCCCCTGAATCTCCCTCGGGGATGGGGAAATGGAGTTTGCCATCGCTGCTACGACCGGCAAGTAATTGCGCAACCCCGGCGTTTTCTGTCCAGAGGTTTGATGCAATAGGTTTCAGCGACGAGGTCATGCGCACTCCATATACTGCTTTAGGTTATGAGAAGAGTCGCCAAAAAGGCGCGACAACATGATGATTCGTTTTAAGGCATGTCCAATGACAACCTCGTCGGTAATGCCCATGGCGCCATGGTATTGAACGGATCGTTCCGCAATATAATTTGCCGCATCTGAGATGAAGGATTTTGCACCCATCACCTCAGCTCTCCAGCGTTCCGGCGACTCGTCGCTCAGCAGCAGTATTCGCAGCAACGTGGCACGAATTTGCTCAAGCTCGCTGTAACAATCCACCAATCCATGCTGGATCGATTGGAACGACCCAATGGGAACGTCAAATTGTTTTCTTTCCTTGACGTACTGAAGGGTTTCATCGAACGCTAACTTGCTCAGCCCAAACATCTCAGAGCAACACAATAAGCACGCTTCGGTAATGGATTGCAGGTATTGCTGGGCGCTCAAATTCACCCAGGCCGTGGCCGGCACGTGGAGTGATGAAAAACGCAGGGTAGTGCCAATGCTGCCATCGGCCAGACGATAGGGGAATGTCTCAATCCCTGGCGTGTCCGCCGCAAGGCAAAATAAGGAAAACTCATCCTGGCAAACAGCGGTCACTAAAAAGTAATCTGCCAGGGCGCCGCCCATGACCAAGTATTTTTCTCCGCTTAACTGATAGCCTTCGCCATCTTGTGACGGGAGAGCGACGGTGTGGCGGGGCGCTAACTCGTAGCGCATATTAGGTTCGGCAAACGCCAGGGCCGCAATTTTCGAACCGTTAAGCAATTCTTCCAAGATCGATTCGTGATTGGCTTTGCTGAGCAACGAAACCGGCAATATGCCATTTTCCAGCCAGGGGTCGGGTGCATTGTTATTGCCCAGGGTCTCAGCGATCACGCTCAAGTCCGTGATCGAGCCTTCTAACCCACCCTGGGATTCCTTGGCGGCTACGGCCAATAAACCCAACTCGCAAAGTTCAGTCCAACGTGTGCGCTCGTAGCCGCTCTCAAGTGCACGCAATTTGGTCCTCGCTGTCACATCGAGGTTTTGCGTGAAGCGCTCAGTGGTTGAGCGAAACATCTCCTGGGTTTCAGATAAATCGAAATTCACAAATTGCATCCTGCCCGATCAAGTATTTTGAGATTGATAGATGCAAGGCGCCTTTCCATGGAGACGCTGTTTTTTGCCCTTAAGCCCCTGGCAAAATTATTAGCGCATGACTATCAACTGATCGCTGTGTCAAAACAAAAACTCGCAGCGATACCATCACATTCTGCCACACTGAAAATTTGATGCGATACTCGAAAGTGCTAACCGAAAGGGGGTTCAAAAAGTCGCGAAATTGGTGCAGGGAATTTTGTCAGCGTGTTTCAGATCAGCCATGTATTGACGGGTTTGCCGACAAATTACCCTATTTTGATAAGGGTGTTTGAGTGCGTTTCCCGCTATATTGTCTACAGCTCTTTGGTTTCGCGCAGATCAAAAAAAGGGGAACTTGATTCATGGCACAACTTAGCGGCAAATCGGCAGTTATTCTCGGTGCAGCATCCGCTGGAAATATGGCTCAGGTCATTGCCAGGCGATTCGTTGATGAGGGGGCAAGTGTCATGGTCAGTGGTCGCAACGAAGAGGAGTTGTCGCGCTTTTCCGATGACAGTGGCTGCTCTTACGGCGTTTGCGATATTACCGATCACGGGCAGGTCGCAAAACTTGCTGAGCAGGCGAAAGCTCAGTTTGACGCGGTGGACATTGCGATCAACGCCACCGGTTGGGGTTTGGCAAAACCCCTGCATGAGGTTTCCGACGATGAGTTGGACAAAATGGTTTCCGTGCAATTTAAGGGCACCCATTATTTCCTGGCTGAATTTGTAAAAACGATGATGTCCAATGGGTCCAGCGGCGGATCGTTGATCAATATTTCTTCCGCCACTACCGCTGCCCTGATCAACAATTACGCGTCCTATATCGCCACTAAGGCAGGTTCAGAGGCCATGGTGCGTTGTGTGGCTAACGACTATGGTCAGTACGGTATTCGTGCCAACTCTATTTCCCCGGCATTAACCAAAACGCCGATGACCGAGGCGAGTTTTGCCATCCCTGGGCTCGCAGGGGCCTTTGTTGCTCGCAATCCCTTAGGGCGACTCAACACCTCAGAAGATATTGCTAAGGCCGCTGTTTGGTTGGCGGGCGATCAGGCGTTTATCACCGGCGAAAACCTGCAAGTCAACGGTGGGCTCACCTTGAGAGGCAATCCCCAGGCCGGCGACATTCAGCAGGCAATAGCGGCGGCAAGCGCAGGGTCATAGTTGGTCGTGCTGCCGGGCTGATCTTGCCTGTTTAGGCGGATTTCTTCGAGCTGCTTTGACGTTTGCTTCGGTCAAGGGTCTTGCTGCTTAATTTGATAATTTGAAGGTGGCTTTGGTTTTGGTACCGTTGCCCCTCTATTTACTATTTGGGCGAACTTAGATGGTCGAAACGGTAACGGGTAAAGATCGCTCTAACGGCAGCACCTACAACGAAATCGCTACCGGTGATGCGGTACCGCCGCCAGAGGTTTATCTGGAGGAGTCGCCCATTGAGCCTGGCGTTACCAAAGTCCGAACGGATCGGTTTTGGAGTCAGCAAGAACATGACCTTGAAGTCGAGAGATTGTGGAAGCGAGTGTGGCAACTGGCTTGCCACAAAGACGACATTCCCAACGTTGGCGACACCCATGTCTATGACATCGCGGGTTTGTCCTTTCTCATTGTTCGCACTGAAACCGATCAGGTGAAAGCCTACCCAAATTCTTGTTTGCATCGTGGTCGCGCGCTTTGTGATACCGATCGCAAAGGGTTGAAGGTATTGCGTTGCCCGTTTCACGGTTGGTCCTGGGCCCTTAATGGTGAGTTAAAGGAGGTGCCTTGCCAGTGGGACTTCCCGTCGGTGACCAAACAGGAGTACTCGCTTCCCGAAGTTAAGGTGGGTTACTGGGGCGGCTTTGTCTTTATCAACCCAGACCCCAATTGCGAGCCATTGGCAGATTTCATTGGCGACTTTGATCGGCATTTTGCGGTGCCATTTGAGCAACGCTACAAAGCCGCGCATCTGGTCAAACGATTACCCTGTAATTGGAAAATCGCCCAAGATGCGTTTATGGAGAGTTACCACGTTGTGGCCACTCACCCGGAGCTAATGCCAACCTTTGCCGATGCCAACTCAAAATATGATGTATGGGGGAATTATTCGCGGGCAATATCTGCCACCGGTCCTAAAAGTCCTCATATTGATGAGTTTGCGCCGGGCTATGTGCCATTTCCTGATGCCAAGGCGTTCCAGAGTTTTCGCCACCCGCTAAGCGGTCACCTTTTTGAACGGGTAGAAGAAAATCGTATCCGTGTGACTGACCCCAAAGGACGAACGGGGCTGTTTGATATGTACGCCAATCATATTGAAGGGGAAGTGCAATCTGCTGACCCTCACATGTGCAATTGGATAGCCGGCAAGATCAAACAAGGCGAGGAGGATTTTCCGTCGCTTCTGCCCCATGACGATACCTATGGTTATCGGTCCGCCCGAGCCAATGCCACGCGAGAGCTGTACCGTGAGACTTGGGGTGACAAGATCGACGCGGTGAGCGACTCGGATTTCAACGACGCGATCTTCTATAGCGTGTTTCCCAACATTAGCCCCTGGGCGGATTTCAATCCAATTTTTTATCGGTTTCGACCCGATGGGAATAACCCTGAGCAATGCTTACATGAAGTGATGTGGATGGTGCCATTGCCTGAGGGCGCGCCGCGGCCCGCTGCCGCCAAACCCACCTTTCTAGATCTTGATGATGACTATACTCAGGCACCAGGTTTTTCCAGTTATCTCCTGAAAGTATTCAACCAAGATGCGTTGAATCACCCGATGGTGCAAAAAGGCATGCGCAGCCAACCGAAACAGGAAATTATTTTTGCCAGCTACCAGGAGTCAAAATTGAGGCACTTTTATGCCAACCTGGACCGTTGGTTGTCCAGCGAGACCGCGCCTAAGAGTCAATAAAGCCCTGCAGGGCTGAGGTGTCGCCGATTTCAATTGCCCATTGCATCCATTCCAAGCGGTTTTGATAGTGGCAATGTAGGTAGAATTGATTGATATTTGAGAGCGCGTTACCCCATAGATAAAGCTAGGCCGCTAACGGTTGTGTTGGCATCGATTTAGGCCTGGTGTGCTTTTGTAGCAAACGCCACTGATAGCGCAAAAACCATAGCCCGATGCCATCGAATTGGAGATCGAAATGTCCAACCTGAGTACCGATCAACTGATCCAAGCCTATCGTCGTATGAAGACGATACGAGAGTTTGAAGAACGCTTGCATGTAGAAATTGCCACTGGAAAAATCGCTGGATTTACTCACCTTTATGCAGGCCAAGAAGCCATTGCCGTAGGCGTCTGCGAGAACCTGGGCGATGCCGATGCCATCATCAGCACCCATAGAGGCCATGGCCATTGCATCGCTAAGGGTGTTGATGTGCCGACCATGATGAAAGAGATTTGGGGCTCCACAGAGGGTACCTGCAAAGGCAAAGGCGGCAGCATGCATATTGCCGATATTGATCGCGGCATGTTGGGTGCCAATGGCATCGTTGGCGGCGGCCCGCCAATCGCCGTTGGTGCAGCACTGGCCAGCAAACTGAAAAAAGACAATACGGTGGCGGTGTCTTTTGGCGGAGACGGTTCAAGCAATCAGGGCACCACCTTTGAAGCGATGAATATGGCCGTTTGCCTGAATGTGCCTAAGGTGTTTGTAATGGAAAACAATGGCTATTCAGAAAACACTGGTGCGTCTTATTCATCCGGCGGCATAGACGTTGCCGCTAGAGCCGCCGCCTTTGGCATGCCGGTGTTCAAAGCAGATGGTTCCGACTTCTTTTCTGTTTATGACACCGCGGCTAAAGCGATTGAGCACGCCCGCAGCGGCCAAGGCCCAAGTGTCATCTACGCGGAGATGATGCGGTTTTTCGGCCACTATGAAGGTGACCCCCAGTTGTATCGGGCTAAAGATGAGGTTGAACAGTTACGCGAGAGCGCCGATTGTTTGAAAAACTTTCGACAGTCTGTGGCGGATAAGAACTTATTGGAGGTTACCCAGTTGGATGCCATTGATGAACAGGTGATGCAGCTCATCGAATCTTCGGTGGAGGGAGCAATGGCTGCGCCGCGAGGCACGCCAGCGGACGTTACCACCGATGTTTACGTGAATTACTAAGGGCCCTGGATATGACAGTAAAGACTGCACGCGATTCATTAAATGAGGCGTTATTCCATGAATTTGCCCGAGACGAAACGGTGTTTGCCATCGGTGAAGATATCGCTGGTGGACGCGGCGGTAGTAGCGGTGATGTTGGATGTCTAGGTGGCATTTTTGGTGTCACTAAGGGGCTGGTTGCCGAGTTCGGAGAGCATCGGGTGATTGACACTCCGATCTCGGAGTCGGCGATTGTTGGGGCCGCATCAGGGGCGGCACTTTCTGGCATGCGTCCAGTGGCCGAGATCATGTTTTCCGACTTTTTTGGCGTTTGTCTGGATCAGGTAATGAACCAGTTGGCAAAATTCCGCTACATGTTTGGCGGGAAAACTCGATGCCCGCTGGTGATTCGGTGTAACACCGGGGCCGGCTATTCGGCGGCGGCCCAACATTCCCAAACCCTTTACCAAATGATGACGGCCATACCCGGCTTGAAAGTGGTGGTGCCATCCAATGCTTATGATGCCAAGGGTTTGTTGATTACCGCGATTCGCGACGACGATCCAGTGCTGTTCTTTGAACATAAACTGCTTTACCAAAGCCAGTGCGAAGTCCCGGATGAGGCCTACACCATTCCCTTGGGGGAGGCTGCTATGCCCAGGGAAGGAGAAGATTGCACCGTGGTGGCGTTTGGACAAATGGTTAATGTTGCCGCACAGGCCATTGACTCCCTGGCATCCCAAGGCATTACTTGCGATTTGATTGATCCGCGTTCCACCTCACCGCTGGACGAGGAGACCATATTGGAAAGTGTCGAGGCGACGGGCAGGTTGGTGGTGGTTGATGAATCGCCGCCTCGCTGTGGACTTACCGCAGATATTGCAGGTTTGGTTGCCGACAAGGGTTTTAGCAGCTTAAAAGCGCCCATTAAACAAGTCACCGCACCCCATACGCCGGTGCCATTTGCTCGCGAGCTTGAACAAGCTTATATCCCAAATGCTGAAAAAATCGTGGCCGGTATTCAGGCCACTCTGAGCTGATTATGTCTATATATGCTGTGGCTATCCCTAAATGGGGTATTGAGATGGAGCAGGGTACCGTCAATGAATGGCGGGCCGAGGTTGGCGATACAGTGTCAAAGGGTGAGGAGCTGGCGGACATTGAGTCCGATAAGATCGTCAATATCCTGGAGGCCACCGGTGATGGCGTTCTGCGAAGACGGTTTGCTGAAGTAGGCGACGCTCTGCAGGTGGGTGAATTGATAGGCATCATCGCTGACGCCACCGAATCCGAGGCATCTATCGATGCCTTTGTTGCAGAATTTAAGGCATCAGGCAGTTCTGATGAGGCAGGTTCCGGCTCAGTTGCGCCGTCAGGACCAACCGGCAACAGCCCTGCAGAAAAATCCGTAGAACCCACACCGCAAGCCGCGCCTGCAAACAATGCTCCTGGTAAAGTTCGGGTCAGTCCGCCGGTACGGCGCAAGGCCGCTCAATTGGGCGTTGATATCGACTCTGTGGTGGGCAGTGGTCCGAACGGTAGGATCACTTCCGCTGATGTTGAGCGCGCGGCTAGCAGCGCTAAGCCTTCCGAGTCTGCGACCCCTTCAACGTCCAGCAATGAGCCTTTCAACGTTGTCAGCTTGGGGGCCACCCAGAAAACCACCGGGCGCCGTTTACTAGAGTCAAAACAGTCCATTCCCCACTATTACCTGCATTGCGATATCGAGCTGGATGGCCTGTTGGCGAACCGCCAGGCACTGAGCCAAGGTCAACAGCAAAAGGTTTCCATCAACAGTATGCTGGTTTGGTGTGTGGCCAAAGCCCTTAAAGCGGTGCCGCAAATTAATGCGCAGTTGGTTGGCGATGAATTGCGGCAATACACACAAGCTAATGTTGCGATCGCTGTTGCCACCGAGCGGGGGTTGATGACGCCGGTTGTTGCCGGTGCCTGTTCAAAATCGCCCTTGGAATTGGCGGCGGCCATCACAGAGTTGGTGAACAAGGCCAATAGCGGCAGCTTAGAACGTCACGAGCTCGAAGGGGGATCGTTTACCGTTTCCAATCTGGGGATGTACGGCGTCAAGAGTTTTGAAGCGATCATCAATCCACCCCAGGTAGCGATCTTGGCCTTGGGTCAAGGGCAAAAGCAGCTGGTGGTCAGAGACGATGACCAAACGGCCGTCGCCCAGGTTCTTCGCGCAAGCTTGTCCTGTGATCATCGCGTGGTTGATGGCGCTGTTGGCGGCCAGTTTCTAACGGCACTGAAGCGAGAAGTGGAATCCTTGGCTTAGCAGCACATAGGCAAATCATGAAAGCACGAGTATCAGGAATGGCGTGGCATTGATGGACACTCGGCTGACCCAACTTCTCGGCATCGAGACGCCCATCATATGCGGCGGTATGATGCGTGTAGGCACCGCGCAATTGGCGGCCGCAGTGTCCAATGCTGGCGCGTTGGGCATAATTACGGCGCTAACCCAACCTACACCAGAAAAACTCGCAGCAGAAATTGATCGGTGTTTTTCTCTGACTAAAAAACCCTTTGCGGTGAACTTGACCGTTGGCGTGGTCTCTACCGACATCAACTACGACGACTATGTGGACGTCATCCGCGATAGCGGGGTGAAAATTGTCGAGACTGCAGGGCGCAGTCCCGAACCCTTTATGGCGCGGTTTAATGCCAGTGGTATTAAGGTGATTCACAAATGCGTGGCTGTTCGACACGCACTGAAGGCCGAAAAATTGGGGGTGGCGGTAGCGAGCATTGACGGCTTTGAGTGTGCTGGGCATCCCGGGGAACAAGATATTCCAGGTTTGGTGCTAATACCCGCGGCGGCGGACAAGCTATCGATTCCCATTGTGGCTTCCGGCGGTTTTTGTGATGGACGTGGTTTGCTTGCTGCCCTGGCGCTTGGAGCCGACGGAATCAACATGGGTACCCGTTTTGTGGCAACCCAAGAGGCACCGGTGCATGAGGACATCAAGCGCGCGATCGTTGAGATGGATGAAACAC
>CAZLJY010000137.1:0-12957 GCA_964559945.1 uncultured Gammaproteobacteria bacterium
GATTCATACCCGCGCTACGTGCGAATTTTTCTATCAGTTCTGGTACTTGTTCGGGCGGCCTACCGCGCTCATAACCTGGTAGTTGGCAAATCACCAGCTGATCAGGCTGAGCCCGCAAGGCTGCGGTAACCAGGCCTTCTATCATACTGTCACTTCGATCACCTGCTTGGCCCAGCAATACCAGTTTGCGCTGTGCTGGCATCGCCGCCACGGTGTCGGCTACAGCACGCATCCCGTGCTCATTGTGGGCAAAATCGATTAGCGCCTGAACGCCACGTCCCCGAAAAATATTGCCACGCCCCGGATTTTGGCGGGGGCCGCCCCGGAATTGCCTCAAACCTTCGCTGATAGCAGTGTGGCTGCAACCTAAAACGTGTCCCAGTGCCGCTGCCGCAAGGGCGTTTTGTATGTTGTGCCGCGCTTTGCCAAACAAGGTCACTGGAATGTCAGTGACCGCCATGATGGGATGAATACCTTCACGGTTTAGATAACAGAGCTCGCCTTCTTGTACAGTGAACGCTTCGCCCCCCGCCATGCAATGCCCTTGCAACAAGGGGTGCTCAGGGTCTTCGCTGAACCAAATGAAACGTTGTGCTGGGAGCTGTCTGGCGTATTCGACGATGCCTTGGTCGTCGGCATTCAATACCAGAAATTTGCGCTCTGCCAAGCCTTTGTGGACGATGAATTTGGCATTGCGCAGGTCATCAATGGTATGAATGCCATATTCACCGAGATGGTCTTCGGCAACGTTTGTAATCAGTGCAACATCAGCATGGGTTACGCCTAGCCCACGGCGCAGCATGCCACCACGAGCGACCTCCAACAGAGCCACTTGGGTGTCGGGATGTCGAAGCAGTTTGCGCGCACCGCCAGGTCCGGAGTAGTCGCCTTTGTCCAGTATGTTGTCTTTGACCCGAATGTAGTCGGTAGACGTGACGCCGGCAGATTTTCCAGCAGCCCTCAAGATAGCAGCCGCCAGGCGCACAGTAGTGGATTTGCCATTGGTCCCGGTAATAAGCGCGATGGGCACATCGCCTTGTATACCCACGGATTCCCAGTCTACAGATTCGGCCTCAGGAGGCGTCGAACTTGGCCAAACCTGGGCTGAGGCGCCATAACCTAGTGACACCTCATCATCGTCAACGAGCAGCGGAGCTTTGTGCTTCTCTGCAGCGGCTTGTAGACGAACTAACCGAGGATTGACCTCATCTTTGATGATCTTAGAAAGCCGGCTTACGGTCTCACTGAACGAAGGCATGGTTTCGCCGCCAAGTTCGCAGCGACTGAATTCAACGGCAGCTTCGTTAACCTCTGTAGCGGCGTAAAGAGCGTCAATAGGTGCGGTGAGCATCAGACTGACTCCCGATTCATGGAGTCGATGAAAGCACTGACTGTCATTCCATCCCACTCCCTCCAGCAATGCACTGACATGCAATCGCCAGGCGAACGCCAGATCAGCCTGCTGGCTTGAGTCGATGACTACCTCGCAAATCGCCCCAGGCAGTTCGCTAAACAAATTAGGCCCAGTGAGCCGCCGTGAGTCTTCCAGTATCATTAGTCAGCGTCTTCAACGTCCCGGGCTGCCAGACGCACCCCACGTTCATCTCGTATCAGTCGATCATCCATAGCCATTGCGAAAGCTTGGGGATTGGATTGAATATTGGTAACGGCCGGGCTGGGCTGGGTATCAGTGAGACTCGTCTCGCCGGTATATTCAAAATGAATAATTTGTTTCCAGCAGCGGGTGATTTCATCGCCAAAGACCACCAACAGGTCTCCTTCGCCGGCGAGTTGCAGCGCGTGATTTACCGCTTGTTGTTCATCGGCGACAATTTCCATGCAATCCGGACTAACGCCTTTATCTTGCAGCGCCTTGCTTAGCATCTGGGGTACTTCCTTTTCGTCTCGGCCACGACGGTTATCGTCAGCTTTCAATACGTAGTGATCGAAATGGCCCGCAGCAACGTGCGCTATTGCAAAAATATCTTCATCTCGTCGATCGCCAGGTGCGGCTAGGGTAACGATTTTTCGCCCCGTCACTTCCAATCGATCGATCGTCTGGCACATGGTTGCCACGGCAGCGGGGTTGTGAGCGTAATCCAGGATGACTCGGAATGGGTGTTCGTCGAACACGTTCATCCGCCCCGGCGCTTGAAAAAAGGTGCTGTTGAAGGTTCGAAGTCCGTGGCTAATGTCGTCCAGCTGTTTGCCCAACGAGTAGGCTAGGGCACTAGCAAACATCGCATTTTGGACGTTATGGGTGGCTTTGCCTTCCAGGGTGGCTGGAATCAAGTGGGTCCACAACAATGGCATATGGGTTCCGCTGTCGTATAGGGTAATCATGTCGCCATTGATGCCCTGCTCAAGCACCACCGCTCGACCGCCTGCGCGAATGTGTTCCTTAACCAACGAATGAGCCGGATTCATGGTCACGTAACAGAGGTTTTTCGCCTGAGTATAGTCGGCCATCCGCAGGCATAGCTCATCGTCAGCGTTGAGCACAGCAGTATCTTCGGCAACCTCCACCACAACTCGTTTTATCTCAGCCAATTGTTCCAGAGTGTTAATGCCCTTAATGCCCAAGTGGTCTGAGCTAATATTTAGGCAAGCCGCAACATCGCTGCGCCGATAGCCAAGACCGGCCCGCACGATCCCCCCCCTAGCGGTTTCCATCACAGCCATGTCTACGGTTGGGTCGCGCAGCACGATCTGCGCAGCGGAAGGGCCTGTCATATCGCCCTTTACGGTCAGATGGCCGTCGATGTAGACGCCTTCGGTGGAGGTTGAGCCCACCACATGGCCCGCGGTCTTCAATATATGGGAGAGCATTCGAGCAGTGGTAGTCTTACCATTCGTTCCGGTAATGCCTGCTATAGGTATGGTGCTTTCGGTCCCCTCGGGGAACAGCATGTCCAGCACTTTGCCCGCCACATCTCGTGGCGATCCCTCTGAAGGTGCCACGTGCATCCGGAAACCCGGTGCCGCGTTAACCTCAACAATCGCGCCGCCGATGTCTTTGTATGACTGGGTAATATCATCGGTCAGGAAATCAACGCCGCCCACATCCAAGCCAACGGCCATAACGGCCCGCTCAGCCATGGAGCGATTGTCTGGGTGGACTGAGTCAGTCATGTCTACCGCTGTGCCGCCAGTTGATAGGTTGGCGGTGGAGCGCAGGAAAAAAATCTGTCCGTCAGCCAGCACAGAGTCCTCGTCCAGTCCAGCGCTGGCCATTAAACGTTTAGCTTGCTGATCTATCTCAATTTGGGTCAGAACCTTTTCGTGGCCGATACCGCGCCGCGGATCTGCATTAACCTGTTCGATGAGTTGGGCGATGGTGAGTTTGCCATCGCCTTTTACGTGTCCAGGTACCCTTTTGGCCACAGCCACCAGCTCGCCATTGACGACCAACATTCTGTGATCCATTCCAGATATATAGGATTCCACTAACACCGCTCGAGAGGTGCCTCGCTCCTTTGCCACGGCGAATGCTGTGGCTACATCCTCATCGTCATTGAGATTGATGGAAACGCCGCGACCGTGATTAGCATTGAGGGGTTTGACCACCACCGGGTGACCAATTCGTCGCGCTGCCCGAACCGCTTCACGCTCGGAATACACCATCCGCTGGTGTGGCACCGGCAGTCCTAAGTCGTTCAGGAGATTATGTGTGTCTTCCTTATCGCAGGATATTTCTACAGCGATGTGGGTGGTTTTACTGGTGATTGTGGCCTGGATCCGCTGCTGAAATTTTCCGTGACCAAATTGCACCAAAGAGTATTCGTTGAGACGTAGCCAGGGAATGCCGCGACTTTCGGCGGCAGAAACCAGTGACGCGGTGCTGGGCCCCAGTTCTTTACGTTGGGCGAAACGAATAAAGGCATCTCGTTCTTCGGCAAAATTAAAGTCTTCCTCTAGGAATTCGCGGGCGTGTTCGATCAGTGCTTCTGGCAGCAAAGAAAGCAGCAGCTGTCGACCAATACGGGCGGCTTCCAGCCCGACATCACGTTGGTGGTACTGAAAAACGACGTTATAACAACCTGGTTGGTCGGCCATGGAACGGGTTCGTCCAAAGGTTACATCGGATCCAGCCAAACCTTGCAGTTCTAAAATGACGTGCTCCCAGATGTGACCTATCCAGGTGCCTTCGTCTTCGCGCAGTCGCCGGATAAAACCTCCTGCCTCGCGATAAGAGCAACCGTGTTCATCCAAACCGGGAAGGGCAGAAATCAGGCCATCAATGAATGCTTCGCCTAAACGGACCGAGGGCCAATCTTCCAGCGCACCTAGATCGATTTGATGGCGAATGACGGGGAAGTGGGCATATAAGTTGGGCCCGCGATAGACATTGGTGCTGAGTATTTTCATGCCATTCCCCCGTAGTTGGTTCGCCATGCTAACAGGCTGTTGCAGAACCGGAAAATCCGCGCTTTAGCTCAAAGAGGTTGCTCGTGCTTCGCGGGTTTCCAGATTGTATTGATCGCCAGCCTTAAGAATATGTATGGTGATGCCAATCAAACTGATGGGATCGTGTTCCGCAGCGTTGTACATCGAAGAGTGACGAAGGCCTGCAGGGTCCACCACGGTAATGGCGCCGCTGCCTTCAACCTCGAGTATCCCGTTGGGACTAATGAAAGCGGCCGTGTCTTCGTCTATGCCAAGTCCGGTGGCGAATGGGTTATAAGATAACGCGGTCAGCAATCGACCTAGACGATCCCGTTGTCGGAAGTGTTGATCCACGATCGCCTTATTGGTCAGGCCAAGTCCAGGTGCCATCGTGACGCCATTTTCCGTTGGAGTAGGGCCGCCTGACCCGCCGGCAATCATGTGTTCAGAAACAATTGCCGCGCCGGCAGAGGTGCCGGCAATGTTGGCGCCTTCGGCATAGCGTCGCCGAATACCTTTGGCGACGGGTGTGCCGCCCAGAATCGTCGATAGGCGCAGCTGGTTACCTCCGGTGATAAAAATCCCGTTGGCCCGGTTCAGCGTTTCAACAATGTCCTCAGCGAAACAATCCTCCCGTTGATCAATGGGGATATATCGCGCCCGGGCGCCCATTTTTTCAAAAACCGAGACGTAATTGGGGCCAGTGTCAGGTAATTCAGACGCGGTGGGTATCACCAAAATTTTGGCTTTTTCTCCTCCGCATAATTCGACAAATCGGCGCAAAATCTGTGCCTGCGGTGTGCGTTCCTCAGCACCGCCTATGGGAATCAGCCAGCCTCTTTGGGGGGTGTCACTCACTGATTTTTGCTCCGCTGTTCGAATGTGCCCAAGACTAGGGGCGTTGAATTTTTCACCATCCATTGACCACTGGCCATAACATCCGTTACTTCATGGTAGTGGTTTAGTACAACAAGATCTGCGTCGGCGCCTATCGCGATACGCCCTTTGTTGTGAAATTTCATTAGCGTTGCCGGATTACTGGTAAAGGCCGGCAACGCAACCTCAAGCCCTAGAGCATTGGCACATTCCCGCAGAGTTTCAGCCATCGCGCTAGCGCGGCCGTAGTCCAAGCCCAGGGCGTTTCCTTGCTCATCGAAATCGCATAAACACCCACCGGAGTCGGTGCTGATGGTAATGCGACTGGGGTCTGCGCCGGATGCTAGATACTGCTCCAGGGCAGCATCGGCGGCTAAGCCAGCATCATCCTGTCCGATTGGGAATGCAGTCATGTCCACATAACAGCCCTGGTGACTAATCTCGCAGGCCTCTTTAAATAGCGCCAGTGTTCTATTGCAGTGAGTGGGATTAAACGTGCGGGCTGGAATCTCGGTATCGCGCAAAGCGCGCCGAATGGGTTCCAGCCCCGCGCTGCCATCACCCAAATGAAGGTGTGCGATACCGGCCTTGCCAGTGATCAAGCCCGCAACATGGGCTTGGCCTGCGGCCTTGGCGAACTCTGCGGGAGTCAACTGGGAAGAGCGATGGTCGCTGATTGCCAATTCGCCCAGTCCGACGACGCAGTCGATATTGACAATATCGGTAGTGACTGAGCCGGTGAGGGTGGTTGCAGGCCAGTGGTAGCCGCCGGTATAGCAATAGGCAGACAGCCCTTCTTCTCTTAGACCTCTAACTCTGGCAACCAAGTTAGCGGTGCTGCGGGTGACATCATCAGTACCCAGCAAGCCGACCACGGTAGTGATCCCCGCCGCAGTGAAATCGCTTAGCGGCACCGGTGGCACTTGGGTGGAGAATCCCGCTTCCCCGCCACCGCCGGTCAAATGGGCGTGGATGTCGACTAAACCCGGCACCAAGGCTTGGCCCTGAATATCGGTGTCGGTCTCAAGGAGACTTTCGCCAATATCTGGCATCTGCTTGCCCATATAGGCGATTTTGCCGCCAGCAACCAGGACATAGCTTGCTTTAAGCAGCGACGGGGCAAATACGCGGGCATTGCGAATCAGGTGGAACACAGTCTAGGTAGTCATTGGAAAACCGCGGCATTCTATCTGCTGTGGCCTCATTGGGCCATGGCTGGTGCGGTTTGACCTGAAAAGCAGGATGCTTGACTAACTCCGCGGGAAAGGTAGCCTGCCGCCTATGAGAGCAATTTTTCGCGCATTTATCGGTACAACATTGGCTTTGGCCCTATTCGCACCCCACTGCGAGGCCCAAGACCAGGAGTCAGAGCCACATTGGCTTTATGCTCAGGTGGGCGCGTACACCCACTACAGCGATGATGAAGATTTTGACGGTGCGCCAGTGATGCTGACGGTTGAAGTTCGCAACGCCCGCAACCGTTTATATGGCCTGTCGCTGTTTAACAATTCGTTTGGCCAGTTTTCTCAGTTCGCCTACGTTGGCTGGGAATATCCCCTTCCTCGGCTACACCGTTACGCCAGAGCGAAATTGGCCTTGGGTCTTGTCCACGGCTATAGGGACGAATTTGAAGGTGAGTTGCCTTTAAGCTTCGGAAACTTTGCTCCGGGTTTGGTCCCCGCGATTGGTTTCAAAAAAGATGGGTTTGGCGTGGATTTGGTGATTCTCAGCAACGCCGCGTTGATGATTGCCGTGGGTAAAGATTTCGACCTTTAAAAACCGCAGAGTAGTAGTCAAAAGTAGGAGCCAAGCAAGCTGACGAATTTGACGGCGTAAACACTCGACCGCCCTACCAACTCATCTCGGCGCAATCTGCAACATACTCACCAATGAATCATTTCTAATAGCGCTTCCACGATCAACGAGGTCGCTTATGAAACTGCGTACGTTATTGCTGCTATTGCTACTTTTTCCTTCCTTGCAAGCGATTGCACAGAATTTGACTGAAACCAACGTTGCGCGAGTCAATGAGATATTGATGGCTGCTGAGCAGGCACACGGTGGTGAAAAGCTTTCATCCCTACGTTCAATGCGGGTAAGTACAAAAGATGTCAATTACGCGGTAGGACAAAGTCTAAAACCCAATCCACCTTGGGATCAAAATCGCTCCCAAGGATTTGCCGCTATTGATCTGGAAAACCGCATTTTTGTTAATCAGATTCACGGTGACGGTGGCGGCTTTGACTTCCGCAATGGAACGATTATTCATGGCGAAGAGAGTTTTCAGGTCAATTACAGGGCGGGAAACGCGCAACCCATCGCCGAGCCAGATTTCGACAACGCCTCCGGTCCGTTTGTTCGAGTAACGCCGCCACTGTTGGTGCGCCAGCTTAGAGAGCATTTGCGTACCGCTCACTATTTGGGCGAGGTCACCGATGGTGATGAGAGTTTTGACGTGGTGGCGTTTTCGATGGCGGTGGGTCCGTCCATTAGCCTTTATTTTGATGTGAGCACGCACATGCTTAAGCGCAGTGAGCGAGTATTCGCTGGATTTGGGTTAGTCCAATACCGTTTTGACGATTACGAATCGGTGGCTGGGATACCGATCAATCAAAATTTTCGGTTGATACTGAATGGCGACCTGAATATGGAACGCACTAACCTCGCTACTGAAATTAACCCCGACTTAAGTGGTATCAGCACCTTAGACCCAAGGCTGACGGTTGTTGAGCCGGTTGTGCCGGCTCCTTTGGAACGCCAGGAGATTGACGACGGCGTTTATTTAATCGGAGGACAGGGGACCTACGCGATGTTTGTAGAGATGAGTGATCACGTCATCGCGGTAGGTGGTACCGCAGGCATCCCCGCGCGGATTGAACTGTTGAAAGAAGTGGTAGCAGACAAACCTATAAAGTTTGGCGTTCTTACCCACCACCATAGTGACCACGTGGTGGGGGTTCAGCCTTACCTTAATGAGGGTGCAACCGTTATCGCCTCAGCAGAACACAAGGGTGCAGTGATTGATGCTGCAGGTGAGGAAGTTCTCCGATTTAAAGGGGTAAAACAGTCCTTGGATTTAAGCGATGCCACTCGCAAGGTTCATGTTGTGGATATCGGGCCTACTGCACACTCAGAACATCTATTGGTAACTTGGTTGCCAGACCAGGGGGTTTTGTTTGAGGCCGATCATTTTTCTCGTCCGGCAACCGGTCCAATTCAACCGGCGGTTGAATCGACACGGAGTTTCGCCCGTGCATTGGATCGATTGAAGTTAAATCCGCAGCGCATTGTCTCGGCCCATAGCCCGCGACCTGGGACCGCCGCTGAGCTGCAACAGGCGCTAAACACCAAACCGGTTAGCTTGGATTGATACAGCGTTTATTGCCGCTGACTCGAATCAAAATTGGTTTCCCAGTGTGCTAATGTGATGTCCTTTTTTTGAGGATGAAAGCATGTCAAAAACAACGGCAAGAGAGATTCACTTTGCTGATGTTGTTGCGCAAAAAGGTCAGGAGCTTGGAGTTTCGGATTGGTTGACGATTGATCAGAGTCGGGTGAACGATTTTGCTGACGCAACCATCGATCATCAATGGATCCACGTCGACCAGGAGCGAGCGAGTAAAGAGATGGGCGGCACTATTGTGCACGGATTTCTTACGCTTTCCCTGCTAGTCCATCTGCACGACCAAGTGGTGACTTGGAGTGGACACTCTCGACTCATCAACTACGGCTGCAATAAGATTCGTTTTACCGGAATGGTGCCTGTGGGGTCCAATATACGATTACGCCTGAGCGTATCGGACGTGGCGCCCAAAGGTGAGGGTCTTCTGGTGACTGAAACCTGCGTGATCGAAGTTGAGGGGCAGGAGCGGCCAGCACTGGTTGCAGAGTGGCTGACGGTGCTGTTTCCTGACCAATAAAGCGCCTTACGCTGAGCTCAATAATAATCGGCAAAAATGGCGATAAACCGATCCAGATCCGCCAGCGGCAGCTGGTTAATTCCAGCGGCCGCTTTGCGCCCACCGCCAGTATCAAACTGACGACAGATTTCGTCGGCGCCCTGCTTGTTGTTAAGGGGTGCGCGAACACTGACCAATAGCCCCCTAGCGCCCTGGGTCACGACCGCATGGGCTCGATCAGGAAAATCATTGGCCAATTCATTGCCAAAAACGCCGCTGACTCGGCGTGACCAGGGTTCGTCTGGCAGACGCATTACGGCAGCGTTGGGCTTTTCCAGCAAAATTTCCGCGTTTCGTGCGCTCTGAAGATCCTCCTCGTAACCGTTTTCCAGTTTGCTGAATGTCTCACCATCATTGTCGAGAAACTCCAATGGATCTTGAAACCGGTTCATGCGGCGGTAGAGATCTTGCGGAGTAAAGTGCAGATCTTCCTCGGTGGCCCCGTAGGCGTTGTAATTAACACAGATGCCAAGGCGTTTTAGACGACTGGCGTCGCTTTCGCTCACGCCTTGGGCCCGCGCCAACTCACTGGCTGATCGATCCAGGTTGTCGCCATAGGCGCCTGTGATGGCCCACCCGGCGAATTGCCCTTTAACCGCACGATGAACCAGCAAACTGGTGCAAATATCGGGTTGGGTATTTATTTTCGCCGTTAGTGCCGGGTGCTCGGGGATTTCGCCGGCAAAATGGTGATCAAAGTAATTCACCTTGGCACCGGCCTTGAGCAGGCGTTCCAGGGCAGGGCGATTCTTATCAAGAGAGATGTCCAGAGCCGTAATCTGATCACCGTTACGGCCATCGATTCGCTCAAGTAAAGCAATATCTCTTTTGACGCCAGTGATCAGGGTCGCCTGCGGCTCTGGATTGGCCAACCTTAGTTGAACCAGCGCACAGATGCCGTCGGCGTCCCCATTAAAAGCGTCAAAAACTCTCAAGATCCGTGGGTGCCGAAATGTCGTTGGTAATCAGCAACAGCTGCCTCAACCACACGATGGGCATGCTCGCAGCCATAGGGTTCTATGGACGAGACCCGCTGGGGCTCGTCGGGCGGAGACTTGTAGGTCAGAAAGTAGTGACGTAAGCGTTCGGTCATGATGTCAGGCAGTTCGGTGAGATCTTCCGCATCGTTCATGATGTGGTCGCCTTCCAGAACCGCAACAATTTTGTCGTCAGCCTCGCCATCGTCAATCATCTGCAGCCCACCGATAACTCTTGCCTTCAACACGATTTCCGATCGAGCAACCGGCCGTTCACTGATGACGCAGATATCCAGTGGGTCCATGTCACCTCGGGAAGACTTCGGACTCAGTTTTTGCACTTCCTCCGCGCAATAGGTCTGCGGCATAAAGCCATAAAGGCAGGGTAGCTGTGACGTGGTGCGTTGTGGTCGATCGATACAAAGAAAGCCAGTTTCTTTATCCAATTCGTATTTCACATAATCGAACGGCGTCATTTCCACAAAGACGTTAATAACCTTCGGCGCTCTGCGTCCTGGACTTAGTCCATGCCACGGGTGCGGTCGGTGCAATGCATAGCGAATACTCATGTCAGCGAAGGTATCCCATTTTTTCTAGCGTAATCAAAATGCGGTGGGCCGCCAGGTCTGGAGACATTTCCGCGGTATCAATGACCATTTCTGCGTTGGTGGGTGTCTCGTAAGGGTCGTCGATTCCCGTAAATCCTTTCAGCTTACCCGCTCGGGCGAGTGCGTATAGGCCTTTGCGATCACGCTTTTCGCACACTTCGATGTCGGTTGAGATGTGTATTTCTACAAAACCTCCCAACGGCGAGATCATGTCACGCACGGCTCGACGAGTCTTGGTGTACGGTGCAATAGGTGCACAGATGGCGATTCCACGGTTCTTAGTGATTTCACTGGCGACGTAACCGATCCGAAGGATGTTGAGGTCACGATGTTCCTTGGAAAATGTCAGTTCACTGGAAAGATTCTTGCGCACCACATCGCCGTCCAGCAATGTGACGGGTCGCGAACCTTCTTCCAATAATTTGACCATCAGCGCATTGGCAACGGTAGATTTTCCCGAGCCAGACAGGCCGGTGAAAAATATCGTAACACCCTGTTGGTTCTTTGGCGGATAACCTCGCCGCAGCTCTTCAACAATTTTGGGGTAGGAAAACCAATCCGGTATATCCAAGCCTTCGCGAAGTCGGCGTCTAAACTCAGTACCGGAGAGATTCAGAACTTTGTCTGTCTCCTGGGTCTCATCCGCCGGCATATACTCGGCTTTGTTCTCCACATAGACCATCATCTTGAATGGCACCATGGTGATATCCAGTTCCTGTTCATGTTGCTTGAACAAATCTTGCGCATCGTAGGGGCCGTAAAAGGGATTGCCGTTGCTATCATTTCCAGGGCCAGCGTGATCGCGCCCCACAATGAAATGGGTGCAGCCGTAGTTCTTTCGAATGATGGCGTGCCAAAGGGCCTCCCTTGGACCGCCCATTCGCATTGCCAGGTTGATCAGGCTCAGTTGACTGGTTTGCTCTGGATATTGCTCAAGTACATGTTCGTAGCACCGGACCCGCGTAAAATGGTCGATATCTCCAGGTTTGGTCATACCCACAACTGGATGGATCAACAAATTTGCGTCAACTTCTCTAGCGGCGCGAAAAGTCAGCTCTTGGTGGGCTCGATGCAAAGGGTTGCGAGTTTGAAAGGCGACAATTTTTCGCCACCCAAGCTTTCTAAACTTACCTCGAAGCTCCGACGGCGTGTCTCTTAATAGCTTGAAATCGTAGTAGGTAGGTGGCTCTATCCCTAGAATTCTGCCGCCCAGGTATACTGGCCCGGATTGGTTGCGTAAGAAATTAACCGCAGGGTGCAGCTCATCTGTCGTGCCAAAAACCCGCTCAGCCTCGCTATCCAAGTCCGGTTGCCACTTGTCACTGACCTCCAGGACGGCAATCAAAACCCCTTCGGGGTCTCTGAGTGCCACTCGGTCGTTTTCGTTGACGCCCTCAGCAAATTCTTCGCTGACATCCAACGTCACCGGCATCGGCCAAAGGTCGCCATTTTGCAAACGCATGTCGTTGCAAACCGATTCGTAATCAGCCTTGCCGAGAAACCCCTCAAGAGGCGAGAAAGCGCCGTTCATGAGTAGGTCCACGTCACAAAGCTGGCGCTGGGTGAGGTTCCAGTTTGGATAATCGCCTGCTAAAGATTTTTCTTCATCAGCTTGGCTTTCAGTCAGAAAAAGATCTTTTAGCTCACCACCGTGAGGCTCTTTGAATGCACCCATCATTTGTCCTTTATTGATAATCCGTTGAGTAGCAGGTCACAACACTTTTGTGCCATTGCCACTGTGTCTAATTGTTCGTCTCTTACAATCAGGTCACCCATTGCGTTGCCAATACCAATGATGGTTTGTGCAGCGAAGTGTGGATCGACGTCTCTAACTTCCCCTGCTTCAATACCTTCATTGACGATGCTCTCGAGTAACTCTCGATATTGGGTCCCAAGTTTTTTTAACGCGCTGCGCCGAGCCTCAGGAAGATAAAGGCGTTCATCGTTGTACACTTTCAGCGCTTCGTTTTTTTCTCGATAACGCAGCAGGTGGGCGGTGATAGTCGCCTGCAGTTTTGCTGCGAACGGTTGCTCGCTTGCAGCAATAAGCTCCATCCGTTCAAGGTAGTCGCTCAACGCCAGTAGGCAAACTTTCTCTAAGGCTTCTTCTTTTGACCTTAAGTAGTAATACAAACTGCCTTGCTGGATACC
>CAZLJY010000138.1:0-12838 GCA_964559945.1 uncultured Gammaproteobacteria bacterium
CCCTAAGAGCGTTAAATCGCCCGAAACTACCATCAAACTCTAGGGTGGACGTCTTGCTTACCGGCATTGTCAAGGTCACGGCTTCGCTGCTGTTGCTGTGGGTTTTGGCTGTTGATTCTAGTGTCAGACCCAATGTATTAAGGGCCTGGACATTGATTCGCCAGTGGGTCTGACCACCAACAGCAGACCACAGATTTTCAGCGGCGTTGGTAGCAGCCACAAAACTGAACAGAACAAATGCAAAACCGACGTTTCTCAAAGACCTGACCATGAGGCAAACCTGAATAACCAGTAGTGAGCTGAGTTTAGCCGGACGTTGTGGATTTTCTGTTAACTGATCGAACGAAATGCTTCGTCAAAACCGGTTCTGAGGATCTTCAATCGGATAAGGCCCGTCTGAGAAAACCTGTTCGTGATACCCCTTTGCACCCACTGAGCGGGCAATCGCGCTGCGCGGGTCGCAGCCAGCTTGAAGGGCATCAAGCACCGTCTCAAAACTATGCCTGGGCTGCCAACCCAGCAAACGGCGAGCTCGATCGTTCACATAAACCCGGTCCAGGCTAGGATTCAGAGTCCAACCCAGTCTTTCGTAGATCCCCCGATAACGTGGAATTCGCCGCGCCAGAGCCGCAGGCGCATCCACCCTAAGTTCAGTCAAATCATCCTGGGTGAAGGGTGATGTGGCGCTAATGATGAGCGACTGAAAAGGTAACCGAGAAGCATGGGAAGCGGCCAGCAAATGTGCCTCCACCACGTCTTCTAAATCGACTCGGCGATTGAGAAATTCGTTGGCTTTAGTGTTGGCATCAGGAAAACTGGCGCGGGTGTCGGGGTTGTCGTCAGCCTCCAGAAAAAACCGTGATGTCCTCAACGCCAAACAGGGCAATGCATGCTGTCGATAAAACAGATGACACAAATCTTCTGCTGCGTTTTTGGTTGCGCCGTAAATGTTCTTCGAGGGCGCAACGGTATCCTCAGTAATCCAAACCGCTGGCGCATCCGCTGCGGGTCTGAGGGCTTCACCAAACGCACTGGTAGTGCTGGTGAAAACGAATGCGTCTACGCCCTGCTTTACAGCGCTTTCTAGCAAATTCAGCGTACCGGTCACATTGGTATCAATAAAATCGCGTTTGCTATGAGTGGCCACATGAGGTTTGTGCAAGGTGGCCGTGTGATAAACCGTGGAGACGCCAGCCATGCAGTCTTCGACGAAGAGCGCATCGGCGATGGAACCAACGTGGGTGGTGGTGGATGAGGCTCGAATATCGACGGCCACCACATCGGTTTCCGGCTGCAGACGACGCACTAGCGCCTCGCCCAAATGCCCGGAACTACCGGTGACCAGAACTCGACTCATGCTCGCCCAACTCCCGCGGCCGGATCGAACCCAGCATACTAGATGTTTTCATCGGCGATGGCTGAAGTGGCCGCCCGTGATCGAACCCGGACGACCACCCAAGATCGCTAATTACTCGAAGTTAGCTTGAAACGTCAAACCCCATATGCGCGGCTCGTTCACGAAACCCGTGTTGTTATTGAAGTCGATGCCGCCGATCAGATTTTCTTCATCGGTCACGTTACGACCGAAGGCCGTGATCCGGTATTGGTCGTTATTCATGGAATAACCAGCCTGCAGGCCCAACTCGAAGTTTCCGCTGTGGTTAAACTCTTCGGTCTGGTAGAGAAAAATCTCAGTCCGGCCAACCCGAGCATAATCCAACCCGAAGAACACCTCATTGCCATTACTCAGAGGATAAATATAGTCGGTGGTGAAATTGAAGGTTGAACGAGGTGCGTTGGGAAACGGATTGCCGTCCACCCTGGCGAAGATTCCCGAACCGTTGTCAACCAGTGGGTCGGTTGGCGTACATATGCCGGAACCGCAGATGGGAACCAATAGGTTTTCGTCTTCGATTTCGGTGAAGTTATAGGCATACCCCAAACCGAAAGTCAGATTCTCTGACGCGGCAAACGTGAGATCGGCTTCGATCCCATATCCGGCACCACTTTCTACACTCACCAACTGCACATTGTTTCCGGTTCCACCCACAGCGGTAGTTTGAAGATCTTCAATGTCATACAGGTAAGCGGTCACGTTGGCCCGCAAACGATCATCCATTAACTGGCTTTTCACACCCACTTCGAACGAGTCGATGATTTCCGACGCCGCGGTAGACGGCTGACCGAAAAAGGCAATGTCACGGCCCTGGATTGAGGGCCCACGGAAACCGCGAGCGTAGCGAGCAAAAACGTTAACGTCGTCGTTAACGGCAAAGGTCACGCTGATGTCCCCGCTCAACTCTTCATCTTCCAATACTGTGGTCGGTACCGGAGCGCCTGGATTGTTAAAGGCATTGAGTACTTTCTCATCACTGGTATATCGCAGTCCGGCGGTGATGGTGGTGCGCTCGGACACATCCCAGGACCCTTGGGCAAAGACCGCCCATAGCTCATCATCGCGAACCACCGTCGAAGGCGGTACAAACCCTGGGTCAGTGATGTCTTCCAGATCGCTTTGAAAGTAGTAAAAGCCTGCTTGCCAGCGAAACGCTTCCGCAGCGTCACTGGCTAAACGGATTTCCTGGGTAAACTGGTCAGTTTCCGCGGTGCCGCCGGTAGCAGACGGGAATGGAATCGGCGCTGGAAACTCAACCGGCAGAAAACTGGCGCCAAAGCCCCCGTCGATATCGCCAAAGGCGGTGCGTTCACCGTCTTCATAGGCAGTGATGGAGGTTAAGGTCATATCACCTAGGTTGTAATCCAACTTAGCGGTGAATCCCCACTGCTCCATGTCCCCAACGGCAACGCCAGCATCATGAAAAACGCCATCGCGATCGAAGTTTTGGTTGAGTCGGTTGCTTCCGGTGTCCAGCACGTTCGCGCGGAAATAGGAGGCAGGGCCATCCAGATCTCGCCAACGCAGTGTGAACAATGCGCTTAGGTCATCATTGGGCTCAATCAACAGTTTGGCCCGTAGTGCATATTCTTCGTGACCGCCCTCAACGTCGTCAGCGCCGGTGAACAGATTATCGATCCAATCATCCCGGCGATTGGCCATAAATGATACGCGAGCTGAAACCGTGTCAGACAGCCCTCCACCGATACCGCCCTGGACAATGGCTGTGCCATAGCGTCCAACGGTGACGCCAAGGTCTGCGCCAAATTCTTGGGTCGGGTTGCGTGAATCAATTTTCACCAGACCCGCCGTGGTATTGCGACCAAACAGGGTTCCCTGGGGTCCGCGCAACACTTCAACCTGGTCCACATCAAACAGCGGAAAGCTCTTAAGAATGACGTTTTCCATGACAACGCCGTCCATGATCACTGATACCGGCTGGGAGGCCGCGTTATCAAAATCGATGTTACCAAGACCGCGAATGTAGAAGCGGGGAGCAACCCGGCCATTGGAAGATTCCACATAAAGCCCTGGGACCCTGGCGGACAGAGCCAAGATATCCGCGCCGCCAGACAGCACGTTGGTAATTGTGGCACTGTCCAGAGCCGCGATGGAGATCGGCACATCCTGAAGGTTTTCCGTGCGTTTTTGGGCAGTTACTACAATTTCCTCTAGCACCTGGGCAGAAGCGGTGCTTCCCAGCCCAATAGCGACAGCGGCCGCAATGGCAGTGAATGTGGTTTTCATAACCGGAAAAGTCTCCAAGCAAAGTCAGCAAGATTGGTGATGCGAAGTATACCAACTGCCGGAGCATTATTAATCACAAAAAGTTCTACCTGAGCTGCCCATGGAAACCGGGCAAAGAGAAACAGCCATTTGACCCACGTCGACCCACAACAGATCAGCCCTTGCTTTGTTGAAGCGCCGAGAGGGCCGCTTCTCTAGCCGCACGATGATCAACAATCGGTTTCGGGTAGTTCTCACCCAGCACGACGCCGGCGTCAGACAGCACCTGTTTTGGCGCCGTCCAAGGCTTATTCAGAAATTTCTTCGGCAGTTCTCTCAACTCTGGCACCCAATGGCGAATATAGGCGCCGTGTTGATCGAACTTCTCGCCCTGAGTAATGGGATTGAAAATTCGGAAATACGGCGCAGCGTCAGCCCCGCTTCCCGCTACCCACTGCCAACTGGCCGCGTTGTTGGCCAGATCTGCGTCAACCAAGGTATCCCAAAACCAATTCTCGCCGTGACGCCAATGCATGCGTAAGTGCTTCACCAAAAAGGACCCCACTACCATCCGCACTCGGTTATGCATCCATCCGGTGTGCCACAGCTGGCGCATACCTGCATCCACCAGTGGGTAGCCCGTTTGACCACGGCGCCAAGCTTCAAGCTGATCCTGGTTTTCTTGCCAAGGGAATTGGTCAAACTGGGGGCGAAAATTGCTTTCCGGCAGGGCTGGGAAAAAACTCAACAGATGGTAGGAAAAATCTCTCCAGCCCAGCTGTCGTAAAAATGCGTTGCCAGCCGTCTCGTTGATTTGATTACCAGCGGCCGCTGCCTTCACCGCTCGCCAGATTTGTTCCGGACTTATCTCGCCAAAATGTAGGTAGGGGGACAGACGCGAGGTGAAATCTTCGTCGGGCTGATCTCGGCCCGTTGGGTAGTCGTCAATAGCTAGGTCCAAAAACGCCTTTAGACGATCGAAAGCACCCTTTTCTCCAGGCTGCCAAAATTCGCGCAACCCTGCCGCCCAATCCGGTTTGTCTGGTAGCAGCTGCCAGGCATCCAACTCATCGCTGGTGGCGTTTTTGGCGTCATGCCATTGAATTGTCGCCGGCACCGCACGTGCCCTTTTAGTTTTCTCTGCATCGCGGGCTGACAACTGCATCATCGATGCCCGCCAGAACGGCGTAAACACCTTGTATGGCCTACCCTCCTGGGTAGACACCTGTTCTGGCTCAAGCAATAAGCGGCCAGCAAATCGCTTCACCTCAACCGACTCACCGAAGGTGTGATCGAAGCGTTCTTTCAAGCACCTTTGTTGTTCAGCCGCCCAGGGTTCATAGGCTCTGGAAAAGTACAGGGCTTTGGCATTTTCTTGCTTAATCAGAGTTTCTAGACATTCAACCGTATCGCCCCTGCGCAACACCAAGCGGCCGCCCTTTTGAGCTAGATTTAGAGTTAGGCTTGCCAAACTGTGATGCAGCCACCAGCGACTGGCGCCACCCATTTTCCAAGGGCCCGCTGCGTCGTCATCAAGGATAAAAACGGCCAGTACCGGCCCGTTGGCAGCAGCCGCAGCCAACGCCGCATGGTCTGTCAGTCGGAGGTCATTGCGAAACCAACAGATAGTTGGTTGTGGATTAGCTTTTGTTTGACTACCCGCGTCAAGGCCAGCGACAAATGTCCTGTGATTCACTGGATGGGTTATCAACGCTGGCCAGCGTGACGGCGTTCCAAAGCATTGAGCGTGGCAAGGTATAGGGCGGACAGCTGATCAATATCGGCCACATCGGCACACTCATCAATTTTGTGAATCGTGGCGTTTTTTAACCCCAACTCAACCACCTGAGCTCCCAGCGGAGCGATAAATCGACCATCAGAGGTTCCGCCTCCCGTGTCGTGTACCGGCGCCGAACCGCGCCACTGAGTCACCGCCTGATCGACGGCTTCAAGCAGCTCGCCTTTGGGGGTGGAAAAAGGTTGCCCGGAAAGCTGCCAATTGAGCTCATACTGAACACCAGATTCATCCAGTATGCGTTCTACCCGTTGCTGCAAATCGGCCGCCGGCGAAGCGGTGCCAAAGCGAAAATTAAACTGCATTTCCAGTCGGCCGGGAATCACGTTCGTCGCCCCAACGCCAGCGGTCAGGTTGCAGATTTGAAAACTGGTGGGTGGGAATAACTCGCAGCCCTCATCCCAGGTAGTATCCACCAAGGTTTTCATTACTCCGGCAGCTCGATGTATGGCGTTGTCGGCCCGATGGGGAAATGCCGCATGTCCCTGAGTGCCGAGCACCGAAAGTTGCGCGTTTAATGACCCTCTTCTACCAACCCGAATGTTGTCCGCTAAGGTATCGATTGAAGATGGCTCACCCACCAGACAATAATCAATATGAACACCTGCTTGCTCTAACGCCGGGGCCGCCTTGGCAATACCATGCTCAGCAACCCCCTCTTCATCACTGGTCAACAATAAGCCCACGGTGCCTTGATGACCCGGGCATTGTTCGACAAACTGCTCTAAAGCTACGACCATAGCGGCGACCGCGCCCTTCATATCCGCAGCGCCCCGGCCGGTCAGCACACCGTTTTCAATTGTCGGCTCAAACGGATCACTGCGCCATTGGTCTTTTGGGCCGCTAGGCACAACATCGGTATGACCTAAAAATGCAGTCACTGGGCCTCCACTGCCATGACTAACCCAAAGGTTTTTCACGTCAGCAAAATCCAGCTGCTGTGCACTGAACCCTTGAGTCTTTAGACGCTGACTGATCAGTGCCTGACAACCGGCATCTTCTGGGGTCACTGAACGACAACGAATCAAATCACAGGTCAGCTCAACTGAAGGTCCGCTCACAATTGCTCCTGCCAATTCGAAGGCTTGAAACCCACGGTTAAGCTCTCCCCCCAATCCACCAAGGGACGCTTAATTAACGTTGGATGGGTTGCAAGCAAAGCCACATCCCCATTCATTACAGCCTCACGGTCGGTATCTTTGAGTTGCCGCCAGGTGGTAGAACGTCGATTGATCAAGGTGTCAGAGCCAAGCTCAGCGAACCACGCTTTGAGGGTGGCTGGAGCTACTGGGTCTTGGCGCAGATCGATAAATTCGAAAGTCACTGCCTGATCGTTAAGAAACGCCTGCGCCTTGCGGCAGGTATCACACTGTTTGATACCGTAGATTTTCACTCGCCTGACCTCAGCAATTCGTTAATCCCCACCTTCGCTCGGGTTTTCTCATCCACCTGCTTGACGATCACTGCGCAGTAAAGACTATGACTACCATCAGCGGCAGGCAAGGAGCCGGACACCACAACAGAACCTGCCGGAACCCGCCCGTAACTCACCTCGCCGGTTGCGCGATTGAAAATCCGGGTACTTTGGCCAATAAAGACGCCCATGGAAATCACGCTGCCGCGTTCAACCACCACCCCCTCAACGACCTCTGAGCGTGCGCCGATAAAGCAATTGTCTTCGATAATCGTTGGGCCTGCCTGGAGAGGCTCAAGCACGCCGCCAATGCCAACCCCACCTGACAAATGAACATTGGCGCCTATCTGTGCGCAAGAGCCAACCGTGGCCCAAGTATCCACCATCGTTCCAGCGCCAACGTAAGCGCCAATATTGACGTAACTGGGCATGGCCACCACGTCAGGGGCCAAAAATGCGCCTCGCCGGATGGTGGCTGGCGGGACCACCCGGGCACCGGTGGCAGCGATGTCATCCGTTGGACTGTTAAAGCGGCAAGCGACTTTGTCAAAATACTGGGTGTAACCCCCATCTATCGGTTGATTGTCACTGATGGCGAAATACAGCAGCACCGCTTTTTTTAACCACTGATGGACCGTCCAATCGCCGCTGTCATTGGGCTCAGCCACTCTTAGGGTGCCCTTTTCCAAGGCCCCAATTGCCTGCTCTATCGCATCAGAGGCGGTGTCTTTCAGCGCCTCCCGAGTTAGCGTTGCGCGTTGCTCAAAGGCGGTTTCAATAACCGCTTTAAGTTCATCCAAGTTCATTTCAGGCATTTTCCAAAGCTTCCTGTATGGCTGATTCCAGCGATTCACAGGCCTGCTCAGACAATGGCTGGTCCTCTCGATCACTGATGACAAAAACGTCTTCCACCCGGTCACCCAAAGTAACTACTCGTACGCCGTGTATTCGCACCTGCTGCTGCATCAGGGCAGCGGCAACAATAGCCAGCAAGCCGGGACGATCCGACCCCAGCATTTCCATCTCTGTGAAGCGCTGGGCCGCATCGGGAGCAAATCGAATAAGTGGCTTGCGTTGGAAGGGCTTTAAGCGGGCGGGCATGCGGCTGCCCTGGGTGGTTGGTTCGAAATCTGGCAACTGATGAAGTCGCTCTAACACCCGTTGGGTCAGCCTCTGGACCGAGGCCTTATCCAACGCGGCCGAACCGCTGGCATCGAGCACCAGAAAAGTATCCAGCACATTGCCATCGGCGGTGGTGAAACCTCTAGCATCAACAACGCTTAGCTCACCGCGCCCTAGACAATCAACAATGGTGGCAAAGGTGCCTTCGATATTGCGGGCGTAAACCATTAATTCGGCAGCGCCACTATCGGCGGACTGGCGCATTGTCACCAATGGTAATTCGGCTGGACCACCTGGACCGCTGCGCATCATTTCTATCGTGTGCCAGGCCACTTGGTCAGGCGTGTGACGCAGGAAATATTCCTCTGTCAGGTCACCCCATAAGCCTTCCCTGAATTCCACCGAAACCTGCGCGCGATCCAGTAACAAACTCGCCCGCGCCCGCGTGTCGGCAATCGCATCTGAACGCTCTGCCAGGTTGCCCGGACCCCGTTCCAGCGCTTCCACGGCCAGCAAGAATAGCTCTGACAACAAGCGCGCCTTCCAGGAATTCCACAACTTAATGCTGGTGCCAGAGATATCAGCGAGCGTGAGCAGGTACAGTAGATCTAAGCGACGGCGCGTACCGACTGTTTCCGCAAACGCATTGACCACCGTAGGGTCAGCGATATCCTGACGCTGGGCGGTAGTCGACATCAACAAATGGTGGCGAACCAGCCAGGCAACGAGATCACCATCGGATTCTGAAAACCCATGGTCGGCACAAAAAGTTCTGGCGTCTTGTTCACCCAGTTCCGAGTGGTCACCACCCCGCCCCTTAGCAATGTCGTGGAAAAAAGCCGCCAGGTACAACAATTCCGGCGCACTGAGCGAACGGAATACGTCATGGGCCATAGGGTAGGTTTTGTCGTCTCTTTGGGTCGCGAAGTGATGGACGTATTTCATCACCTCTAAGGTGTGCTGATCCACGGTAAACACATGAAAAAGATCAAACTGCATCCGACCAACAATCTGTCGAAATACCGGCAAGTACGCATCAAGCACCTCGTATCGATGCATTTTTTCTAGGATCTGCGGAAGATGGCGTCCGTCTCGCCACAAATCGCCGAAAATTTCACGAGCCTGGGGCAAACTCCGATAAGACTCGTCGATTAAGGATCGATTTGCACGTAACTGCCTGAGGGTATCGGCTGTTACGCCACGCACCTCCGGCTGTTGCTGCAAGACGCGGAAAATCCTCAGCAAAAGCAGGGGTTTATTTGGCAACGGATCTGGCTCAATGAACTCCAGATAACCCTGACGAATCTGAAAATCTTCATCCACCTGGGTGATCTTCATTCGCTTCTTGCGAGCCAGAATTTCTTCATCAAAAGATTGCAACAGACGTTCATTCAGGCGCTCCAATTGCATCGCCCGAAGGAAGTAATCCTGCATGAATTGTTCAACGGCGAGATTGGCGCCGGGGACATCGGCAAATCCAAACTGCGCCGCCAACTCGCGCTGGTGAACAAATAGCAGTCGGTTTTCTTTACGTCCGGCAGCCAAATGTAAACCGTAACGAACCCGCCACAGATAACGTTGCCCCTCCATCAGCGCCTGATACTCTTCATCGGTAAGGAAACCCGAGGCAGAGGTTTCGAGCAACGATGACACGTCGTAATGTCGTTTGGCGACCCAGGCGATATTCTGGATATCCCTTAGTCCACCTGGACCCTCTTTTACATTGGGTTCCAAGTTATAAGCAGTCCCGCCAAACCGTTTATGACGGTTTTTCTGCTCGGCAAGTTTGGCCCGAAAATACGCCTCGCCTCGCCAAATGCGTTTGGGTGACATGGCCTGCTCAAGCTGCTGAAGCAAGATCTCATCGCCGGCAATCAGGCGGACCTCCATCAGTGTGGTTGCTGTGCTCACGTCATCCCGACTGGCCTTCACGCAGTCCTTTACCGACCGCACTGCGTGCCCCACCTCTAGACGTAAATCCCACAGACTGGTGACAAAATCACTGACCCAAGCCGGCGCCTCGCCGCTAGGCAGCAGCACCACTAGGTCAATATCAGAATAGGGATGAAGCTCACCGCGACCGTAGCCACCCACAGCAAGCAGCGTCAGGCGCTGATCACCTTCCAAGTGCTCGTGCCACAGCCGACTGAGCACTTGGTCCATGGCGTAGGCCCGCCCATGCACTAACCGGGTGATGTCTGTTTGCGCGGAATAGGCCTGATTGAGATCCGCGTCCACCTGATCTAACCAAGCCCGCAATGCCGGGCCACTTGTGGTTTGCGGTAAGGCCGGCGTTGGCCAGTGCGGCTGTGAAATAACGTTCACCGACTGCCCCCTCAGATGGACTCTCCGTCGGTCAGGGTCATCACTTCAAATCCGTCATCGGTGACTGCCAGTGTGTGTTCCCATTGGGCAGAAAGGCTGCGGTCTTTGGTCACTACTGTCCAGCCGTCTGGCAGCAACCGGGATTGTCGCTTGCCAGCATTTACCATAGGTTCAATGGTGAAGGTCATGCCTGAAATTAGCTCTTCACGGGTTCCTGGGGGGCCGTAATGCAGGACCTGCGGGTCTTCGTGAAAGATTTCGCCAATGCCGTGTCCGCAGTATTCGCGGACAATTGAGAATCGGTTTTTCTCCACATGCTGTTGAATCGCGTGGCCGATATCTCCCAAACGCACACCCGGCTTCACCATCTCGATGCCGATGGTCATCGCTTCATGAGCAACCTTGCACAACCGTCTGGCCAGAACGCTGGCATCACCGACAATGAACATTTTACTGGTATCACCGTGGAAACCATCTTTAATGACCGTAATATCCACATTGATGATGTCACCAGACTTTAGGGTCTTATCTCCAGGAATGCCGTGACAAATCACGTTATTCACTGAGGTACAAATCGATTTAGGAAATCCTCGATAATTGAGCGGGGCCGGAATGGCTTGTTGATGATTAACAATGTGTTCATGGCACAATTGGTTTAAACGCTCTGTCGTGACCCCTGGCTGAATGTGCGGCTCAATCATGTGCAGCACTTCTCTGGCCAATCGTCCGGCAACCCGCATTTTTTCCAGTTGCTCCGCGTTTTTTAGCGATATCGTCATGGTGTTTTCAAGATGTAGCCCAAGCCTTTAATCAGCAATAATGATCAATTGCCGATCAATCAATCGCCCATGGTATGACAATAGACTGCCCGCGAACCAGTACCCATGGCAGCAAACCTCCTAAGGCATAGTCGCCTTTCCGTCAGATTCTCGCGCTTAGCCCAAGAAAAACGGTTGCTCCGGTGACCTGACACCTCTATAATTCGCGCGCCCTGCTCTTAGGCGGGGTAAAAATTCGCACGCAGGCCGACACGTATGGCGGGGTGCCCGAACCAGAAAATCGGGTTGTCATATGGGGTCTGCGGAGGACTAACCCAGAAATCGATCAGGTACGACCCGCAAACGGGCCGTGCACGGTGGGTTTCGCACTATTGAAAGGTCATTACATCATGCCAAGCGTAAGCATGCGCCAAATGCTGGAAGCTGGAGTTCACTTCGGCCACCAGACCCGCTACTGGAACCCCAAAATGGCACCGTTCATCTTCGGAGCCCGGGGCAAAATCCACATTATTAACCTGGAAGAGTCTTTGCCACTGCTCAAAGACGCGCTGAACTTCATCAGTGGCGTTGCAGCAAAGCGAGGACAAATCATGTTTGTCGGCACCAAACGGGCTGCCCGCAACGTGGTTCGAGAAGAGGCAGTGCGCTGCGGCGTCTCCCATGTTTCTCACCGCTGGCTCGGCGGTATGCTGACCAACTTCCGAACGGTTAAGCAGTCCATCAAGCGATTGAAAGAGCTTGAAGGCATGGCCGGAGACGGTTCCTTCGAACGACTGATCAAGAAGGAAGTTCTGTCTCTGACCCGCGAGCAGGAGAAGCTTGAGCAAAGCCTGGGCGGCATTAAGGATATGAATGGTCTGCCAGACGCGTTATTTATTGTCGATGTGGGCTACGAAAACATCGCGGTACAAGAAGCTCGAAAGCTGGGCATTCCCATCGTCGGCATTGTGGATACCAATAACGATCCAGACGAAGTGGACTACGTCATTCCCGGAAACGATGACGCCATTCGCGCCATTACGCTTTACACCCAGTTGGTGGCAGACGCCGTTCTAGAAGGTCGTGCCTCTGTGCCCCAGGCGGCGGAAGGGTCTGACGAATTTGTTGAGTTAGATGCCGACGGTAAGCCGGTGAAATCTGGCCGACCGGCCCGTAAGAAAACCGCACGGAAGAAAACCGCCAGCAAGCCCAAGACAGTAAAGGCGGATGCGGAAGCCAAGACGGAGGAAACACCGGCCAAGGAAGACGCACCTGCAGCTGAGGCAAAGGACGCTCCAGCTGATGCTCAAGAGCCTGTAAGCCAGCAAGCTGATGGCGATGCAGATGCCCCAAAGGCAGCTAAAAAGACCACCAAAAAGGTCGCTAAGAAAACGGCTGCTAAAAAGAAAACCGCCGACAAGAAAGCTGACGACGACGCCGAATAAGGCGTCATCAACCTCAAACTAACGGAGATACGATCATGGCTGTGACAGCCGCACTGGTCAAAGAATTACGCCAGCGCACCGGCGCTGGAATGATGGAATGCAAGAAAGCTCTGGTGGAAACCGACGGCGATTTAGACGCCGCGGCTGAGCACCTGCGCAAGACGGGCATTGCCAAAGCTGATAACAAGTCCAGCCGAGTGGCTGCGGAGGGTCAGATCATGGCCGCCGCCGCCGATAACAAAGCCGTGCTGGTCGAAGTGAACAGCGAAACCGATTTTGTCGCCAAAGACGATAACTTCATGTCGTTCGCCGCTGAAGTCGCCCAGGCTGCTCTCGCGGATGTAAGCGACGTGGATG
>CAZLJY010000139.1:0-12797 GCA_964559945.1 uncultured Gammaproteobacteria bacterium
GTTGGAAATGGTGCTTACCCCCGATCACCCGGTGCGCGAACAGTTTGATGCGGCCTACCGGTCTTTGGCTGAGGACCTCAGTAACCCAGAGAGTCTTCGAGCGCGAAGATTTGAATCGGTGAAAAGTGATTTTTTGTCCGATCCGAATGTGCGGGGGTATTCCGAGGAGCTGTGGCGCGAACTTGCGGTCATGATGGGTGATGCTCTAGAGCACAATCGGGGCGCATCTAGGACCTTTGCCGCCGATTTGATCCGACGCACAGCAATGGATGCGTTAGATAACCCTGACTTAATCGAAACCTTTGATCAGTGGTTACGCCAAGGGGCTCGTTTTGCTGTGGAACAACTCGGTGGCGAGGCAGCCTCCCTGATTAGCAGCACAGTTCGGCGATGGGATGCCCAAGATACGGCACGACGCATTGAGCTGCAGATCGGGCCTGATCTGCAGTTCATCAGGGTAAATGGAACATTGGTTGGCGGTATCGTAGGGGTGCTATTACACACCCTTGTGACATGGGTGCCCTAATTACACTATTTGGGTTTTCCAGCGACCTCGACGAAAGGCCCAGACGGCCCCGGCTGCTAGAAAAAATTCGGCAATGGGTACCGCCATAAAAACGCCCCATGGCCCTAGTTCCAACCCTGTTGATAGCCACCAGGCCAGCGGGATTTGCAACAGCCAAAACGCAAAGAAATTTAGCACCGTGGGCGTGCGAGTATCGCCTGCGCCGTTTAGCGCTTGCATCAACACCATACCCAATCCATAAACACAGTAGCCAAAACTGAGTGTGCGAAGACACAAAACCGCATACTTAGCCACTGCTGAGTCTTGGGTAAATATGCTCACCAGATTAGGCGCGAAGGCGAGAAACGTTAGAGCAATTAGCAGCATGAAAGTCACGTTGTAACGGACACAGATCCAGGCGGAACGCTGGGCGCGTTCGGGTTGCCCCGCGCCGAGATTTTGGCCAACCAAGGTAGCGGCGGCGTTGGAAAGGCCCCAAGCCGGCATAATGGTAAAGATAATGATGCGAAGGCCAATGGTGTAACCGGCTATGGCCGCACTACCATGCACGGCGATGAGCCTGGCGAGAAAAATCCAGCTGGTGGTGCCAATGATGAACTGACCGATACCGCCGGCGCTAACGTTCATTAGGCGAGCCATGACCGGCAGGGCGATTTTTAGGTCAGAGGCTTTTACCCTAACTCGCTCGGTAACGCCAAACAGCATCCAAAGCTGAAAGGCAACGCCGCAACCACGGCCAATGGTGGTGGCGATCGCCGCACCTTCAACACCCATTTCCGGAAAAGGCCCTATGCCAAATATTAGCAATGGGTCGAGAACAATATTGATTCCGTTGGCCAGCCACAGTGCACGCATGGCGATGCCAGCATCCCCGGCGCCGCGGAAAATAGCGTTGATTATGAATAGCCAGGTGATGGTGAGTGACCCGCCCATCAGCCAGACAGTGTAGCCACTGCCGATAGCGATAACCTCGTCGCTGGCGCCCATCAAGCGCAGAATTTGTTCCGCGTACATGATCCCGCCAATAGCGACAATGGCGGCGCTCACTAGTCCAACCCACAAGGCCTGGCCCGCCACCGTTGAGGCCAAATCGAAGCGCTTTTCCCCAACCCGTCTGGCGATCATGGCGGTGGTGCCCATGCTCAGACCAATGGCGATGGCATAAACAATGGTAATGGCAGCTTCGGTAAGGCCCACGGCGCTGACCGCATCAGCACCTAATTTGGCGACGAAAAAGATATCGGTGACAGCAAACACCGATTCCAACGCCATCTCGAGCACCATGGGCACTGATAATAAGAAGACGGCCGTTCTAATGGGACCCTGGGTGAAATCTTCGGTTTCGCCACGGATGGCCTGCTTCCAAAGTTGCCACCAACGGCGAAAGAAGCCACCGCCAGCGCTGGTGTTTGGATTGGGTGGCACGTTAGATCTCCCAGTGCCGGTGGGTCACTGACACCCCCTGCACCCATTGCTACATCCAGGCAGTCACTGCCAAAGTGGTTAGGTTACGATTTCGGCGCGAATCAGGTTGGTGGTGCCAGAGACACCGAATGGCACACCGGCGGTAATGACGTAGTAGTCGCCAGGTTTGGCAATGCCGGTGCGAGTAATTACCTCATTGGCTCTGGCAACCATCTCCTCGGAGTCGTGGATGTCGTCGGCCAGGACCGCATCGATGCCCCAAGACATAGCAAGCTGTTTGTACGACTGAGCGTTAGGGGTTATCGCAAGAACATATTGAGAGACCCGGTGACGGGCAACTCGCAACGCCGTGCTGCCACTGGAGCTAAAGGTAACGATTACCCGGGCATTGATTGCGCTAGCCATTTGGCAGGCTGCCGCGGCAACGCTATCGGCCAGTGAAGCATCACCGGAAACACTGGTTTCGTTCATCGCACTGCGGTAGCTATCATCGGCTTCAACGGCGCGAGCGATTTGATTCATCATTTGAACCGCTTCAACAGGATATTCACCGACCGCAGTTTCCCCTGACAACATCACCCCATCGGTTCCGTCGAAGATGGCGTTCGCCACATCGGAGGCCTCAGCTCGGGTTGGCGTTGGCGAGGTGGTCATGCTTTCCAACATCTGGGTTGCGGTGACTACGGGTTTTCCTGCTTCTCGAGCCAAGCGAATTAGCTTTTTCTGCACAATCGGCACCTGATCTGCCGACAGCTCCACACCTAAGTCTCCACGGGCGATCATGATGCCATCCACCACTTCAAGGATGTCTGGGAATCGCTCCACAGCGCTGGGTTTTTCGATTTTCGCCATTAATTTGGCTTTGCTTGAGTGTTTGTCCAGGTAGTGTCTAGCCAATAGGATGTCATCACGGCTGCGAACAAAACTCATTGCCACCCAATCTACATTGAGGTCAGCGCCAACCTTGATATGGCCTGCATCCTGTTCCGACAGAGCGGGAATTTTCAGATCGCAACCAGGGACGTTAATGCCCTTGTTGTTAGAAAGTGGGCCGCCGCGAATCACTCGGGTTTCAATGGTTTCGCCCCTAATTGCCGTCACCACCAATTCCAGTCGGCCATCAGCCAACAGTAACGGCTCACCCACTTTCAAGTCTCCGGCGAGGCCGGCATAGGTGACTCCCACTCGCGTATTGTCCCCTGGAGACGAATCGTCACAGGTCAGGGCGAAGGTGTCACCGTTATTGAGCTCGATGGGTCCATCGGCAAATTTGCCGGTGCGAATCTTGGGACCTTGCAGGTCCTGAAGAATGCCAATCGCGCGCACAGTGCGCTTTTCAGCAGCTCGAATGCGGTCCACTACGGCCGCGTGATCTTTGGGATCGCCGTGGGAAAAATTGAGTCTGAAGACGTTGACGCCCGCATCAATCAATTGTTCCAGAGTGGCCTGATCGGAACAGGCTGGGCCGACAGTGGCGATGATGCAGGTTTTGGCGTTGGTTTTCATAGCTTGCCTGGAAGGAGAGGAATCGGTAATTTCAGCTGCGGATATTACAGAAAAACTGCGACCGTTGTAGCATCATGTACTCGTTCGCAAACGCTATCAAAAAATGCTGGATGACAAAGGTAGGGCTTGAGAGAGTCAACGGCACTGCAATGCATCAAGGCAAAAAAGGAGTCTTCATTTGATCATTAATTGTCCCGGGTGTGATCGACGAATATCCAATAAGCACCCATCCTGTCCCGGTTGTGGGGCAGCGATGGACCGGTCGACAGGCACTGGTTTACCTGTCGACGAGGCCAAGCGTCGACAACGTCAGCTGCGTCGGGGCCGAATGGAAATGCAAGGCTATTTGTCCATCCTTATTATGGTGTGCGGTGCCAGTTGGCTTTTTGTGTCCTCAGACTACCTGCAAAACACTCCCGGTTTTTGGCCGACTGCCACCATGGCCACGGGTGCGCTTTGGTACTTGGGCATTCGGATTTACGGGATATTCGTGCGCTGAGGAGTGCTGGAATCCGCGACTAGCGGGTGGGTTTATTTAGCTCTTCTTCCCACTGAAATTTACGGTCGGTCACGATCGCTTCCAAGGTAGCGATTCGATCCTTCAACTCGACAATTTCCGCGGCTAATTCTCGTTCGCGGTTAGCGGGCTCGGCGTCGATTTTCGGCTCTGCGCTATCGTCATGAATGAGGCTATGCCACCATGGCTTGCCTGCTGCTTTGTTTGGGTCTTGACGGGGCTTTTTGCCCTGTCCGCTAGCGGTCACTCGAGTTTCCAATGCACTCATAAGTAATACACATGCCCAAACGAACATGGCAAAAAGAAACCACTGAATTGCACTGACCACTAGCCTATCTCCTCGTATCTGTCAGCCTTAAGCATGCCAGATCCCGATCCTTAGCGGGATTGACAAAAGTCATGATTCGGACAGGAAACCTTTGGAATAAGGACACTGGAGCGGCACTGATGTATTCTTCGGGCCATGAAAGTGAAACAGTTTATCGAGTCCTACCAAAAGGCCTTCGACGCATTCGACGCGCAGGCTATTGCAGATCTTTACCACTACCCCAGCTTGATTGCCTCGATGGATCAAAGCCACGCCATGGTGAGTCGCGATGATGCGGTGAAATATTTCGCTCGGGTGTGCGACTCCCACCGGCGAATGGGCTATCACCGGGCGGTATTGCTGAGTAGCGAGCGGTCGACCCTAACGGAAAATCTGGCAATGGTCACGGTGCGATGGCGCTTTGAGACCGCCACGGCCAAGGTCATCGTTGAATTTGACTGTACTTATACTCTTTGCGATTTGGGGCAGGGCGTTAAAGCCTTTTCTGCGGTTGTCCACGGATAAATTGGCTGGGCAATAGATAACGTTAGTGGTTTAGGGGATAAATCCCTTTTTCTCGAGTGCGCCCGTCCGTCCGTGGGTATTTCTTGCGTTTTTGTTGGCCTCTGAGAGGGCCACAAAGGAGTCTGCGGGAACCCGATCGTTGTGATCAACCCGTGACATCTTAGTCTTGCCTCGATACAATATATCTCTTTATCCGATTTAAGAGATATTTAACATGAGCAGCGACAGCAGAAATCATCTGTTTACTTCAGAATCGGTATCTGAAGGCCATCCGGACAAGGTTGCCGATCAGATTTCTGACGCGATCCTTGATGAGATTATTGCCCAAGACCCCGCGGCTCGTGTTGCTTGCGAAACCATGGTGAAAACTGGCGTGGCCATTGTTGGGGGTGAAATTACCACTAGCGCCTGGGTTGACCTGGAAGAACTCATCCGTGGCGTGATCAACGACATCGGTTACAACTCTTCTGAAGTGGGTTTTGATGGTTCAACTTGTGCCGTCGTCAATATCATTGGCAAGCAGTCGCCCGATATAGCCCAAGGCGTCGATCGGTCAGCGCCTGAAGAACAGGGCGCCGGCGACCAAGGTCTGATGTTCGGTTATGCCACTGATGAAACCGATGCACTAATGCCTGCGCCGATTCATTTTTCTCATGAACTGGTCCGACGTCAGGCCGCTGTCCGGCGCGAACTCAGCGACGGGCAGAAATACTTACGGCCAGATGCGAAGAGTCAGGTGACCTTTCGTTATGAAAATGGCCAACCGACGGGAATTGACGCAGTGGTTCTGTCCACTCAGCACAGCCCCGACATTAGCCAGACCGATCTCAAAGAACTGGTGATGGAGCAGATCATCAAGCCGGTATTGCCTCATCAATGGCTTTCATCCGAGACTCAGTACCACATTAATCCGACCGGCAAATTTGAAATTGGGGGGCCGGTGGGTGACTGCGGGTTAACCGGTAGAAAAATCATCGTTGATACCTATGGCGGCATGGCTCGCCACGGCGGCGGTGCTTTCTCCGGTAAAGATCCGTCGAAAGTGGATCGTTCGGCAACTTATGCTTGTCGGTACGTTGCCAAGAACATTGTCGCAGCCGGTCTTGCCAAGCGCTGCGAGATCCAAGTGTCCTACGCCATCGGGGTGGCACAACCGACCTCGGTGACCGTTGAGACCTTTGGTACGCAGACTGTTCCTGCTGAGCGCATTGAAGCCTTGGTCAACGAACACTTCGATTTGCGCCCCTATGGCTTGATGCAGATGTTGAATTTGATTCGACCGATCTATCGCCAGACTGCAGCCTACGGACATTTCGGTCGTGCCTTTGATCCGGCCACCGGCGCGTTTAGTTGGGAGAATACTGACAAAGCCGAGGCCCTGCGGGCTGCTGCTGGCTGAACGAAAGCCCAACATTTTTTTACCAACAACCTTTTAGTTTTGTCGAGTGAGAAGCGCTGCAAGCCTCAGGGCCCAGGCTCACCCAGACAATATGTGTAAACGGCGCTATCGAACTGATTAGGAGTAGTTTTATGAGCGCAGTAATGGAAAGCCAGGTGGGGAAAGATTATCTGGTAAAAGATATTAGTTTGGCTGACTGGGGTCGCAAAGAGCTGGATATTGCCGCCTCTGAGATGCCTGGACTGATGGCATTGCGTGAGGAGTACGGTGAGTCCAAGCCGCTTCAAGGGGCTCGAATTGCCGGTTCCCTGCACATGACCATCCAGACCGCGATGTTAATCGAAACGTTGACCGCATTAGGTGCCGAGGTTCGCTGGGCTTCGTGCAATATATATTCCACTCAGGACCATGCCGCAGCCGCGATTGCCGCCAGTGGTGTGCCGGTTTTCGCCTTCAAAGGCGAGAGCTTGGATGAGTATTGGGAGTACACCCATCGCATCATGCAGTGGCACGATGGTGGCACGCCAAACATGATTCTTGATGACGGCGGCGACGCTACGATGCTGATCACTTTGGGTTCTGCTGCAGAGAAAGATGCCTCGGTGCTGGATAACCCGGGCAGTGAAGAAGAGCGGTGCTTGTTCGCTTCAATCCGCAAACGATTGGAGTCGTCGCCCGGGTTTTACAGCACAATTTTGGCCAACATCAAAGGTGTAACTGAAGAAACCACCACCGGCGTGAATCGACTTTATCGTCTGGCTGAAAAAGGCGAGTTGCCATTCCCCGCGATTAACGTGAACGATTCGGTGACCAAGTCAAAGTTCGACAACCTTTATGGCTGTCGAGAATCACTGGTTGATGGGATCAAACGCGCAACCGACGTGATGATTGCTGGCAAGGTCGCCATCGTAGTTGGCTATGGTGACGTGGGTAAAGGTTCAGCCCAGTCTCTGCGAGGCCTGGGTGCCAATGTGTGGATTACCGAAATTGATCCGATTTGCGCATTGCAGGCGGCAATGGAAGGTTACCGCGTGGTCAACATGGAAGACGAGGGCGTCGTCGAGCAGGCCGACATCTTTGTTACCGCTACCGGCAACTTTGACGTATTGCGTATGAGCCACATGGAGCGAATGAAGAATGAGGCGATCGTTTGCAACATCGGTCACTTCGATAATGAAATCGACGTTGCTGGACTTGAGAAGCTCAAATGGGAGCCGATCAAAGACCAGGTAGACCACGTGGTTTTTCCCGACGGCAAGCGCATTATCCTGCTGGCCGGCGGACGACTGGTAAACCTAGGTTGCGGCACAGGGCATCCGAGTTTTGTTATGTCCAGCTCCTTTACCAACCAAACCCTGGCTCAGATGGAACTGTTTAATAAGCAGGATGAGTACAAAAACGAAGTGTATGTATTGCCTAAGCATCTGGACGAGAAAGTTGCTCGGTTGCACCTGGAGCGAATTGGTGCACGATTGACTGAACTGTCACAGGAACAGGCAGACTATCTGGGGCTGCAGGTGGAAGGGCCTTATAAGCCTGACCATTACCGCTACTAATTAATGGCGTGTTAGCTCCGGGCGTCAGCCCGGGGCTAACCACTATTGCCCATGAAAAAAATTAGCTTTGAGTACTTCCCGCCTCGCAACGAGGGGCAGCTTAGCCGTTTTCGCTCCACCCATGAGGCGCTATGTAAGTTAAATCCGGAGTATTTTTCCGTTACTTTTGGTGCCGGTGGAAGTACTCGTGACGAGACCGCCAAAGTGGTGGAAGAGATTGGTCGGTCTCAGCCAGTGGCGCCACACATTTCCTGTCGGGGCGGTGACGAAAACTCGATTCGGCAACTGCTAGATCGTTATCGCGATAAAGGTGTGAGGAAATTGGTGGTGCTGCGAGGTGACCCCACTTCCGGCAGCGTTGGTGGTGATACGTTTCCCTTCGCCAATGATTTGGTGACGTTTATTAAGCGTGAATATGCTGACCAGTTTTCGATTTCTGTGGCCTGCTACCCAGAGGTACATCCGGAGTCCCGCAGCGCATCAGACGACTTAAACAATTTTAAGGCTAAAGTGGAAGCTGGCGCGGATGAAGCTATCACACAGTATTTCTTTAATGCCGATGCGTACTTCAGGTTTGTTGAAGCCGTGACGGCCAAAGGCATCTCAGTGCCGATAGTGCCTGGCATTATGCCGATCACAAACTACGTACAGCTCAAACGGTTTTCTGATGTTTGTGGAGCCCAAATACCGCGCTGGTTGGATGCCCGACTTCAGGATTTTGGTGAGGACAAGGAGTCCCTAAACGACTTTGGTCTGGATGTGGTCGCCGAGATGTGCCACAGACTGATAGACGGGGGGGCACCGGCGCTGCATTTCTATACTCTGAATCGCACCGTCTCCACGGTCAACCTTGTTTCAAGACTAGGAATCGCTGGCTGAATTTACCGCCGCAGAGAGATTTTTGTTTAGTAACGGTTGTCGGCTATCCATTCATTAACAAACTGGTCATCTTCGTGATGGCCGTATTGCTCTTCCTGGCTGCCCACTTCCATCAACATCAGACCCAGTTCGTTGATTGTTTGCTCCTGGTCAACGGTGTCTTGTGCGGCTAATGCCGGCGTTTCGTCCCAATACAATTCGATCATTTTAGTGTCCTTAAATACAATTCTTAAGCCGGTTCCTGTAACCGACGCGTTGGTGATTCGGTCGATATTCTGTGAATGCTTGAGGTAAAGTATACGTTCGAGAGCGGGTTCCCAATGTCAACGAGTGTGGGGGCGGTGTAAGCAATTGTTAATCGTTATATATGCTGAAAATACGTAAAAAATCATTGGCTTCTAGGGCCGGGTGCTCTTTGCCATTCGTCTGTGTTGTGACTGTTCTGGGACTTTTTCTTAGCGGTTGCTATCGCCAGGCGGCGCCGGATCTTGGCGGGCTGCCGCAGGAGCCTACTGCCTCACAGTCTGACGTTCCCGCCGAGAGGCCGAATGACCGTCGCTACGATGTCGTCGACAGCAGTCTTTTGGTCAAGGTTTATCGTGCAGGCCGACTGGCGAAGCTTGGCCACAACCACGTAATCGAAGCGCCGGTGTTTGGCAGTTTCTCTTTCTCAGAGCAGCGGGTGAGTGCAGATCTTTTTGTTCGACCAGCAGATTTGGTGGTAGATCTGCCACAGACTCGCGCGCTCCATGGTGACCAATTTTCAAAACCCGTTAAGGCCGACGATGTGGAAGGAACTCGGGGCAATCTGCTATCCGAGAAAGTCCTCAATCCATTGGTCCATCCATTTATTCGGGCGCGGATTGAATCGGTGGTTACGAATTCCGAAATGATATCAGTGAACTTTGAGCTTGCAGGCCAGCAAACCACTCGTGAGGTAAAAATCACCCCATTGAGTAATGATGCTTGCAGTCCAAAGTTCCAGGGCGAGGTAACACTCAGTCACGCGGATTTCGGGTTGACCCCATTTTCTATTCTTGGAGGCGCTGTATCGGTCCAGGAAGACTTCGACGTATCCTTTGAGATTGCTGGGGTTCGAACGGATAAGGGTGATGACCGCTGTCAGTCCTTGATACCAGTTTCTAGTAAATCCCAGCGATTGCCGTAAAGGTCTTTGAACACGCAGACATGCCCGTAGGGTTCATTGCGGGGTTGTTCAACGAACTCCACGCCACACTCACCCATGGATTGGTAGGATTGCCAGAACCGTTGGGTTTCTAAAAATAACCACACCCTGCCGCCGGCTTGATTACCAACAGCGGCCCGTTGTTCCTCTGTGACCGCTTTGGCCAGCAGCAACGAACAACCACCCCCGTTTGGCGCCACTTTTACCCAGCGTTTGTTAGCGTCTATTGAAGAATCTTCAAGCAGAGCAAAACCCAGTTTCTCGGTATAAAACGCAATGGCCTCATCGTAGTCATGCACAAGCAGTGCAACTGAGGCGATGCGGCTGTGAGTGTTGCCATTTCTGTGGTTTTCAGTATTCATCAGTTTTCGCTCCCCAGTGATTGGGTGGTTCTGGTGTAATTCGGTTGTTCTCACTGTAAAGGCAAACGCTAATGAACACCTCTATTCGTCGACGGGTCCTTGCGTGCTTCGTACTTGCTTTGGCTGGCTCAACCGTTGTTATGGCGAAAGACATGGCTGTCCCCCTGTCAGTGAACAATGCTCACCCGAATGCGCCCGCAGAAGTGAAGCAATACGGTTCGTTGAGAGGTCACTGGCAATGTGAGGCGAGCGCAAAACAGCCAGATGGAAGCTGGAAAGAGTCCCCGGGGCTTGCAAGCTGGAGTTGGTACTATGTGCTTGACGGCTTCGCGGTTCAAGATGTCTGGCAGCCGGCTGCAGCAAGCTCTCCCATGGGGACCAATCTGCGCACCTATGACGCGGAAAATAACCGATGGAACATGGTTTGGGTAACGCAAACCCAGGCGGAATTTGATCACTATACGGCGACTTACAGCGACGGCATGATTGTTATGCGAGGCGATAACCCTTCGCGGACGAAAGGCGTTCCTGCCCATGCAGCAAAGATTACCTTTTACAACATGACAGAGCGTCACTTTGATTGGAAATACGAGGCCACCGCACCGGCCACGGATTCTGGCTGGTCAGAATTCAGTCGAATGTCCTGCTCTAGAAAATCCTAAACCATTACCTTCGTTGCCTGTCACATTAGAACGTGTCCCTCGCACGGACTCCTGGCATACCTTAGTATTAGACTTTGCGTTTTGAATGAACGCTGCTGAAGTAGCGCTTCAAAACATTGGTTGGCGGAATCGCTAACACTAAGGGGCAACATTGAGAAAGGCTTTTTCTATACCGATACTTGGCTGGGTGGCCATTGGGCTAGGCATTGTTGGCGCGTTGCCGTTCGCTCTTTCCTGGTACCAAATTCAAAGCAGTCGAGAGGCGATGGTCGATCAGACCCAATTGACTCATCTGCTAGTCGCCAGGGCCAATGCTGATGGTATTTCAGACTATCTCAGTGTTTTGGATGGGTTGTTGGCCTCTGCCGGCGATCATCCTGATGTTTATCTGGAACCCAATTCCGAGGCGTCCCTGGAAGTGCTGAAAGAGACCCTCGCTGCCCGGCCGGAGCTAAAGTCTCTCGGTCTATTCTCCCGTGGAGTTGATCCGACGCCAACCGGTGGCGAGGCACAGAGTTCCTCTGTGGCGATGATTACCCAGGAGATTTTTGTGCTGGCCAAACAAGGCCACCAGCCTGTGGTGGCTGACCTTCTAGAGCAAGTGATCGCCTCTGGGCCAATAACAATGACCTTCGGGAATACGAGCTATCTTTTGTTGAGTCGAGAAATTGCCAGGCCAGGGGTTTTTCTGCTGGCGTTGCTGGACAACAGTCAAATCAATGAGCGTTCTGCGCCTCCAGAATTGGGTGACGCCGCCAGACTCGCAGTGATTGATCAAGAGGGCCTTTTGGTAGCGGGCGATGAAGCAGCTTTAGCCTTGGTTCCCGACAATATTCTGACTCAAACCCGCCAAGCACCAGTGCGCTCGGACGCCCATCGCTTTGCCCTGGGTGACGGTTTTGGTGTGGTGGCTTTTGCGAGAATTCCGGCAGCCAATTGGTCGGTGGTGTCCGTTCAACCGGCGCGCCAAGCCGAGCAGGCGACCGCGTCCATGCGCCAAACTGCCTGGCAGGCATTTGCCGTTTTAGCCATTGTGATGGGGTTTTTACTATTGGGTGCTCACCGTTTGGTCGTCAGACCAGTGCGTCAGATGATTGCATCCCAAAGGCGTCTGTTAGGGAGCACCAGCAGTGGTGGCAGCGAAATATCTCAGCTTAAAGAATCATTTGAGCGCCTAGAGCTAGCGATGGTTGAGCGTGATAGTTTGAGCGAGGTTTTTCTGGACCGATACCAAATTACCCGTCGTGTGGGATCGGGAGCAATGGGAACCGTGTATTTGGGTTGGGATCCAAAGCTGAGCCGCCAACTTGCACTCAAGACGATCAAGTTGGACGCTAAACTGCCTGCCTCAGAGCGGGAAGAATTAACTGCAGCGTTGCTTCAAGAGGGTATTACCAGCGCTGGACTGACCCATCCCAACATCGTTACGGTTTATGATGTTTTAGGCAATGATGAATTTGCCTTTATTGCCATGGAGTTTGTTGATGGTGAGGGTCTGGATGAGCGTTTAAAGCGTGAAGTTAGGATGTCGCCAAAGGCCGTGGCGGAAGCTGCGGATTCAATACTTCGCGGCCTTAGAGCGGCTCACGATCGGGGGGTTATTCACCGCGACATAAAGCCGGCCAATATACTGGTTGCCAAAGACGGTTCGGTGAAAGTTTCGGATTTCGGCATTGCCGGACTAATGAGCCGAAGCGGTGAGGGTGAGCGGGTTATAATGGGTACACCGGGCTATTTGGCGCCCGAATCCTATATCACTGCGGAATTTGGAGTGGCTACGGATTTGTTTGCTGTGGGTGTGGTGATGGTTGAGTGTTTGACGGGGCAAACCGTCTTTGCTGGTCGAAATACGGCCCAGATTATTACCCGAACATCATCCAAAGATGTCTCTCTGCCAGCTGAGATTGCGACCCATGTGCCCATCGCCCTGCAGGATTTGATTACTAG
>CAZLJY010000140.1:0-12780 GCA_964559945.1 uncultured Gammaproteobacteria bacterium
TTGCTGTTGTCGGCGCATCAGGGGCAGGGAAGTCCACCTTATTGCATGTGTTGGGCGGGCTGGACACCATCACCAGCGGCGAGGTCGCTATTGCAGGAACCGCGCTTAAGGGACTGGGCCAACGGGCACTGAGTCGATTGCGAAACCAACACCTGGGTTTTGTTTACCAATTCCATCATTTGCTGCCGGAATTTAGCGCCTTAGAAAACGTCGCCATGCCATTGCTGATTGGCGGCGCAGCGCGCCAAGAGGCTGCGGCTCGATCGCGAGAACTGCTGGAGCGGGTGGGCTTAAGCCATCGCATGACCCACAAACCCGGCCAGCTGTCTGGCGGGGAACGTCAGCGGGCTGCAGTGGCGCGAGCGCTGGTGACGAACCCTGCTTGCGTGTTGGCCGACGAGCCCACCGGCAATCTGGATGAAGACAATGCGTCCCAGATCTTTACCATGATGTTGGAACTCAACGCTGACTTGGGCACCAGCTTGATCATCGTGACCCACGATCGAGGGTTAGCGAAAAAGCTCGACCGCGTTTTAGTGCTATCCGGCGGCCAATTGACCGACGCCTAAAACGCCGCGCTAGCTGACAACCTGGTGGGTATTTTGCCCATCGTCGATGGTTTGCATTGATCTTACGCTAACAGGCCGTTCGATCGTGGTGACTCATGAATGGTCTGCTGCTGACCCTCAGTGCGGCATTGCTGTGCGGACTTTATGCAGCGCTGCACCCTTGGCCGGCGCTACCCTGGCTCGTTGGCGCGGTCGCCTTGGCGATTGTGACTGGGCAGCACAGGTCAGCCACGCTGCTTGCCACCGCAATTCTAGGGCTGCTTCTGGGTCAAGCTTGTCTGGAGGGCTTTCGTCACCGTCAAATACAGTGGCTGGCTGAGCCTGAGTTTCAGGTCTTGGCGGGCACCATTGCCGATTTACCTCACTGTACCCAAGACTCATGCGGTTTTTCCCTCAAGGCTCAAACTCCTGACTCAGCAGCGGTAAAGGTACATTGGCGCCAGGCGCCTGAGCTACGCGCCGGCGATTTCTGTGTGTTGACGGTGACCCTGAAACCCATTTGGAGCTTGCTAAATCCTGCGGGGTTTGATGCCGAAACCTACGCGTTTAACCGCCAGTGGGTTGCCAACGCAAACGTCATCAACGGAGGCTGCCGGCCAGGGTTAGGTTGGTGGTCACGCTGGCAGGGCTTCAGAGATCAACTGAGTTTCCGCTTAAGGGAGGCGCTGCATGGCCCCTCAGCATCGCTGATCCCTGCGTTGGTTACTGGCGATCGACGGGGTTTATCAACCCATGACTGGGCCTTGCTAGGCGATACCGGCACTGCCCATTTAATGGCAATTTCCGGCCTGCATGTGTCCCTGGTTGCCGGGCTTGGCGCACTTCCCGGGCTACTGCTGTTCGCCTTTCTCGGCCCACGCAGCCCTCCAAGGGTTGTTCTTTGTGCAGGCTTTGGGGCACTGGCAGCCGCCAGCTATGCAGGCCTTGCAGGCTGGTCCGTATCCACCCAACGGGCCTGTCTAATGTTACTAGCACCCCTTGGGGCCGTGCTATTTCGTCGACCCTGGAAACCCTGGTCGGGTTTGTTGCTGGCCTTAACCGTGATTCTTCTCCTGTCACCCGAATCGGCCACCGGCCGGGGCCTTTGGATGTCCTTTTTTGCCGTCGCCGTCCTATTGATGAGCGCAAGTAGTCGGCTGAAAACCGACGGTTCCACCTTGCTACTACGAAACCCCTGGGTCGCCCTGATACCCGTCCAATGGGCCTTGTTGATTGGGCTGCTACCGTTACAAATCGCTTTAGGGTTACCCACAACCTTGGCCTTTGTGTTGATCAATCTAATCGCCGTGCCTTGGGTTTCCCTGCTAATCCTTCCGATGGCATTGCTAGGGACGGCTGGGATATTGATCGATTTTTCCTGGCCACTGCAGTTTGCTGGCTGGAACATCAATGCGCTGTGGGCATTGCTACACTGGATCGACGAGCGATTCCCAGCTAGCCCCGTGCACTTTCCCGTGCCCATTTGGATCATCGCGGCTCTGAGCGTTTGTTTGTTGGCGCCGCGACAACTGCCGGGCTGGAGCGGAATCATGCCAGGGGTCATAGCGCTGGCAATCTCTTTGGGAAGCAACCGCTCATCACCGGCACGCTTACACGTGTTCGACGTAGGGCAGGGCACCGCGACCCTGATCACCGAGGGTGATCAAAGCCTGTTAATCGACGCAGGCCCGGGGCATGAAAGCGGATGGAACGCCGGTGCTGCGGTGATCATTCCCAGTCTGAACGCCCTCGGTATCGATCGGTTGAACCAAGTGATCATTAGCCACGCCGATGCAGATCACGCCGGGGGCTTAGCGGGCCTAGTTGCCTCTGAACTGGAGATCGATTCGCTTATTGGCGTCAGCGAAGACCAACGCTGGCCGCAGTGCCGCGGCGGACAGAGCTGGCAATGGTCTACCCTAACGTTTCGTACCTGGCATCCCGGACCGTGGCTACCTTACCTGGGAAATGACAGCTCCTGCGTGGTCTCGGTATTTAACCAACAACACCAGGTGGTGTTACCGGGCGATATTGGACGTTTGATCGAAAACCGGCTACTCCACCAACAAATTCACCAGCAAAAACCCACCAGTTTATTGCTGTTGGGCCATCACGGTAGTGATACCTCTACTAGCTACCAGTGGCTTTCTGCTTTGCAGCCAGCGCTCTCTGTGGCCACTGTTGGCCACCAAAATCGTTTTGACATGCCCAGTTTCAGGGTTCGTCAGCGACTCGCTAGACAGGCTGTGCCGTTATTGAGCTCTGCCGAATGCGGCTATTTGGTTTTCCACTGGACGGACCATTCCCTTGAGCTAAAGCAGGCAAGCCGATCGCAAACATCTCAACCCTGGCATTCCCCCGGGCTATGCCCGGAACCCTTTTTCCTCCCAAGGGTTAGCCAGTTATCCAATTGACGTTGATTCTGGAACAGCACGGTGGGCAAAACTTCAGTATCATGGCAGCCGTCTGAATAGCCCCAATAGGAAACAACTGAAGTGCTGGAAATTATTCGCCAAGGTGGCTGGCTCATGTTGCCGATATTGGCCTGTTCTGCAGTGGCCATGGGTATTATTCTGGAGCGGTTCTGGACCCTGCGTACCAAAGTGGTCAATCCGCCGGATCTTGGCCAGCAGGTACAAAGCTGGGCTTTGAGCCGAAAACTGGAAAGCTCTCACGTCGAGGCGCTGGCAGATAATTCGGCGCTGGGCAAAGTGCTGGCAGCGGCGCTGCGAAATCGCAGCCGCACTCGAGACATCGTAAAAGAAGCCGTTGAAGATACCGGCCGACACGTGGTTCATGATCTTGAACGATACCTCAACACCCTGGGAACCATCGCAGGCATATCCCCGCTACTGGGCCTTCTGGGCACGGTGATTGGGATGATCAAAGTGTTTTCCTCAATCCTGATTCATGGCGTGGGCGATGCAAATCAGCTCGCAGGTGGAATCTCCCAAGCCCTGGTGACGACCGCGGCGGGCTTATTTGTGGCTATTCCTGCATTCCTTTTTTACCGGTTTTTCAAAGGCCGCGTTGAGCGCCTAGTGGTAGAAATGGAAGAGCAAGCGCTGTCCCTGATCGATACGATTGATCTAGGTCATCAGCGCCGTTCAACCCGCCGAGCACCATCAGATAGCGCCTGATAGACACCATGCAAATACATAAAAAAGAGAAAGAAGAACCGGAAATCAATTTGGCGCCATTGATCGATGTGGTTTTCTTGCTGCTGATTTTCTTTATGGTTACCACAACCTTCGAACGCCAAGCGCGCCTCAAGATCGAGCTGCCCCAAGCCTCAGAGGAGGCGGTGACGCTGGAACAAGATCGATTGGAAATCGCTATCTCCAAAGACGGCCGTTATTTCATCAACAATAACGAGGTGATCAATCGAGGCAGCAGCACTCTGAAAGACGCTATCTCGCGCATCGCTGGCGAAGATCTTGACCAGCCCGTCACCATTCGCGCCGATGCCACCACACCCTACCAGGCTGTAGTCACCGCCATGGATGCGGTCAATCAGCTGGGTTTTGTCAATTTGTCCATCGCAACAACCCCCGAGTCCGGATAGTTCAATCCCATGGCGGCTAGGGGGGAGCTTAAGGTGAGTGGTTCAAAGGACAGCACTTGGACGGTATACCGGCGCCTGCTGGGTTATACCCGAAGCTATTTTCCTTTACTGGTAATCGCCGCCATTGCGATGACCTTGGATGCCGCCTGCACCGGCGGTTTTGCTGCCCTCACCAGACCGCTGCTGGACGAGGCTCTTTTGGGCCGAGATGAGGTGTTAACGGCGCGCATGCCGTTGTTTATTATGCTCATTTTCGTAGGCCGGGGTATCGGCAGCCTGGTTTCCGATTATTGCATGGCTGCCATTGGGCGATCCGTTATTCGGGATCTTCGTCAGCAGGTCTTTGACACCTACCTTCGCTTGCCCACTAGTTATTTTGATCAACATAACCAGGGCCAAATGATCTCCAGGCTGACCTTCAACGTCGAGCAATTGGCCGAAGCGACCACCAGCGCCCTGACGATCGTGGTGCGAGACTCACTATACGTGCTGGCTTTTTTAATGGTGATGCTAAGCCAAAGTGTAAAACTTACAGCCTTCACGTTAATCATTGCGCCACTGATCGCTTTGGTCATTGCCTTTGTCAGTCGCCGATTCCGACGCTTAAGCCGGAAGATACAGGACACCATGGGTGATGTGACTCAACGCACCACCGAGGTGGTATCCGGTCACAAAGTGGTGAAAATGCACGCAGGTCAGGATTCAGAGTCCCGACGTTTCGGCAAGGTCAACAGCAATAACCGTCGCCAACACCTCAAGTTGGTCGCAACAAAATCCGGCAGCACCTCGATGGTGCAACTGCTAGCAGGATTCACACTGGCGGCCATTGTTTACTTGGCCACCCAAGACGGCATGATCGACACCATTACACCGGGTGCTTTTACCGCTTTTATGACAGCAATGCTGGCCATACTGCCGAGTTTGAAAAAACTGACCAACGTCCACGTGTTGATTCAGCGCGGCGTGGCGGCCGCAGAATCGGTCTTTGAGCTGCTAGACCAGCCAAAAGAAGAGCTGGATTCGGGCAAGCAGATAACCGATCCCCAAGGCAAAATCACCTTTGAAGACGTCACCCTGCGTTACAACGGCGGCGACAGCGTACTAAAAGCCGTGAGCTTTGTTGCCGAACCGGGGACAGTCACCGCATTGGTGGGAAAATCTGGCAGCGGTAAAACCAGTCTGGTCAGCTTGATCCCCCGATTTTATGACATGACATCAGGCCAAGTCACATTAGACGGCGTCGCTGTGCAAGACTTCGCCTTAAGGTCATTGCGTCAAAACATCGCCATGGTAAGCCAGGATATCGTGTTGTTTGATGACACCATTGCGGCCAACATTGCTTACGCCAACCCCGCCCTCAACGGGGTGCCTGACGCGCAGCTTATGAAAGATATTGAAGCCGCGGCTGCACAAGCTCACGCGATGGAGTTTATTGAGAAACTCCCCGAAGGATTATCCACCCGGTTAGGCGAGGGTGGGGTTCAACTTTCTGGCGGCCAACGCCAGCGTTTAGCCATCGCCAGGGCGATTTTGAAAGATGCTCCGATTCTGATTTTGGATGAAGCCACCTCAGCCCTGGATACCGAGTCAGAGCGACTGATCCAGGCCGCATTAGAGAAAATCATGCAGTCGCGCACCACTTTGGTCATCGCCCACAGGCTGTCGACGGTGGAGAATGCCGACCAGGTGCTGGTAATGGACAGCGGCGAAATCGTGGAGCGAGGAAGCCATGACAGTTTATTGGCCCAGGGAGGGGTGTACACAGAGCTTCATCGTCTGCAGTTTGACGATCCACGACGATCGTGAGAGCGCCTGACGATATCTGGTATGGCAGCCAGCCTGTGCCGTGGCATTTATCCCTGCTGGAAAAACTCTATCGGCCGCTAGCAGCGGCCCATCGGCGCATTGGTCAAATAAATGCCGGTGAAGCCGGGGTGCCCGTTGTCGTGATTGGCAACCTCACCGCCGGCGGCAGTGGCAAAACGCCGTTACTGATACACCTGGTGAATCTTCTGAAAACCGAATTTTCCATCGGCGTGATTAGCCGAGGATACGGTTCTAGTGCCGGCCGCGGCCCAATTGCGGTGAGTCCGGATACCGACCCCGCCAGCGTGGGTGATGAGCCACAGATGATTTGGCAGCACACAGGGGTTCCAGTGGTGGTCGGTAGCGACCGACTGCGTGCGGCTCAAGCCCTGGTCAATGGCCAACAGGTGGATTTGATTTTTAGTGATGATGGGCTCCAACATCACAAACTCAAGCGCGATTTGGAAGTGGTGGTAATGGACGCCACTAGAGGCTTTGGCAATCGTCGACTGATTCCCGCCGGCCCGCTGCGCGAGCCCCTTAGTCGGTTAGATTCGGTGGATTTCCTGATTGAAAATGGCTCTATTCAGTCCATGTCGCTGGTCCCGGGCCAAGCCGCCCAGCTCAGCGGCGATGGGCGAAAGCCGCTGGCCGATTTTGCGGACAAACCGGTTCATGCGGTAGCTGGAATTGGCCACCCTGAGCGGTTTTTCTGTATGTTGGAAGACGCCGGCTTGACTGTTAATCGCCACCCATTTGACGATCACCACAATTACCAGCCCAACGATCTTTCCGCGCTCAAAAATGAAACTGTACTGACCACTGCCAAAGACGCCACCAAATTGCACCATTTGGGCTTAACCAATTGTTGGGTGGTGCCTGTCTCGGTGACCTTGGCGCCCGATGTTGCACGGCCATTGGTGCAGGCCATCCGATCTCTTGGCCGACGGCAACAGGTTCATTGACGTGGCGGCCTACCTGATCATCATTCCGGCACGCCTGGACTCGTCACGATTAGCGCGCAAAGTGCTGCTCAGCGCAGCCGGAAAGCCACTGGTGATACATACTTGGCAAGCAGCGCTTAACAGCGGCGCTGACCGAGTGATTATTGCTGCCGATGACCCTGCGGTTGTCGATGCCGTAAGCCCCTACGGCGCTGAAGTGATGATGACCGGCCCAGCTGATAGCGGTACTGATCGCCTTGCACAGGTTGCCCATCAGCTGAATCTAGACGACGACACGGTGGTGGTTAACCTACAAGCAGACGAACCCCTAATGCCCGCTAGGGTGTTGGACTCCCTCGCCAACGAACTGACCCAACATTCAGCTGCGGCCATTGCCACAGCCTGTTGCCCAATCGAGGAAAGCACAGAGCTGTTTGACCCTAATGCGGTCAAAGTTGTATTGGATGCAGACCGAAACGCCTTGTATTTTTCCCGCGCGCCGGTGCCATTTGAACGGGGCCGATTCGACCTTGAGCCACCCCAGATACCAACAAAGGGGCACCTTCGGCACCTGGGTGTTTATGCCTATCGGGCGGGTTTTCTTAAGGCATTTAGCAAACTCCCGCCCTCAGATGCCGAACAGGCAGAATCCTTGGAGCAACTTCGCGCGCTGCATTACGGCTATCAAATCCGCGTCATCAGACTGCAACAGTCGACCCCACAAGGTATCGATACCGAAAAAGACTGGTTAGCTTTTTCTCAATATATCAACTCGTTGTGAGACACTATGGATCAAGTTTACTAAGATTGGTCGCGGTCCTTTGACAACCCAAACACCTCCCATTCGCGTGCTCATGGTTTGCATGGGCAATATTTGCAGATCGCCCACTGCCGAAGGCATGTTGCGATCGAAGCTGGCTCAGAGAAACAGCCCTCATCTGCCTATCGAAGTCGATTCAGCGGGCACTCACGCTTACCACGTGGACCATCCACCGGATTCGCGCTCAGAGGAGGCGGCACTCAATCGCGGCATCGTCATTGGCGACCAGCGCGCGCGAAAAGTGACCACCCAGGACTTTCACGAATTCGACCTCATCTTGGCCATGGATCAAGCAAACCTGACGGCGCTCAAAGAGATGGCTCCTATCGATGCTCGCGCCCGGGTAGAGAAAATCATGAGTTACTCCACTCTCGGAATTACCGATGATGTTCCAGACCCCTATTATGGTGGCCGCCATGGGTTTGAACAGGTCCTAGACTTGCTGGACAATGCGGTAGACGGATTGTTGGACAGTCTGGAAACGGCGCCAAGCGCCTAAATTGGAGCCCTGTGATGGATCACCCTCAAGTTCCTGAATTCCCCGAATCCCTGCAATGGGTCAACACAGACTTTTCGCCTGCATTGGAAGATCTGCGGGGCAAAGTTGTGGTGATGTATTTCTGGACCCCATCCAATCTCAATAGTCTGCGCTTGCTGCCAGATATCCGCGCCTTAGAAACCAAACACGACAGTGGGATCGCCGTGATTGGAGTGGTTTGTCCTAAATTTTCCCGTGAAACGACCATCGGCCCAATCTTAAAAGCGGTCAATCGAAACTTCATTCGCCATCCTGTGGCGCTAGATCCTGACTACTACCTATGGCAGCAGTACGGCGTGCGGGCCTGGCCCTCTGCTGCCGTGATTGATGCAAAAGGGCAGTTACGTCGCGTGGTGGAAGGTGATGACGCTGGGGTGGCGATCGACAACGCCGTCACCGCTCTGCTGGACGAGGCTGCCAGCATGGAGATACGCGAATACGGACGCCCAGTGACGGCACGAAAACCCGAACCGGGCAGTACGCTGCAGTTCCCCAGCGCCATTTTGCCGGCTCGGGGTCATATCTATATCAGCGATAGCGGCAACAATCGTGTCCTGGAGGTCGGAGAAACCGGTCGGATTATTCGCACCTTCGGTTCTGGAAACCCGGGATTCTGGGATGGCGCACTGCAAAATTCCGGATTCAATTCTCCTAAAGGTCTGTCGGTAAACGACAACTATCTGTATGTAGCAGATACCGGTAATCATGCCATCCGCCGCATCAGCCTATTTAGCGGCGATGTCGAAACGGTGATGGGCACCGGAAAAGCGGATAAAACCCTGGTAATGGCCGGTACCGATCTGCGCTCTATCAGTTGCAACTCACCCATAGGTCTGGCGTCTAAAGGACCAAATTTGTATATCACCATGGCTGGCAACAACCAGATATGGCGACTTGATTTAAAAAACATGCAGGTCAGTTGGCACAGTGGAAGCGGCCAGTTGGGTCTAACCAACGGTGAGCGGGCAAAAGCCGCATTTGCATCACCTATGGGATTAACCATCCTCAACAACAGCCTGCTTGTGGCGGATGCTGACTCATCCGCCATTCGAGAGGTGAATTTAAACAACGGCGACGTCACGACTAAGTGCGGCCGCGGTACCTTCACCTTCGGTTGCGAAGACGGCGGGCGCTCCAATGCGCTGATGCAATTTCCCTGTGATGTCGCGCTGAGCTTGAATCGAGAGCAACTGTGGGTGGCTGACACCTATAATTCTCAGCTGCGCCTGGTTGATCTAGAAAGTGGTCGAGTGAGCTCGCCTGCCATCGACTTCGAGTTTACCGAACCCACTTACCTGACCGTCCACGATCACGCCCTATGGGTGGCCGATACCAACGCCCACCGAATCGTTCGGGTTCACATGGCCGACCGCTCCGTGAAACCCTTCGACATCGTTGAAACCAGCATCTGACATCGTTCCGGCCAGCAACTGCGGTCGCTGCCCAAGGCTTGCGGCTTATCGTCGCCGATTGGCCAAAACTTGGCCGGATCACTTTGGCGCTCCCGTTCCTGCTTGGGGCAGGGCAGATGCATCGCTGCTGATTGTTGGTCTGGCTCCCGGGTTACACGGTGCGCACCGCACCGGAATTCCATTTTTTGGCGACGCCTCCGGCACATTGCTGATCAGCGCCTTAACAGCAGCAGGCTACGCGACACCGCAATCCCCTTCGGGAAAAGCGGTACGGATCACCAACGCAGTGAAATGCTTGCCGCCGGGGAACCTACCGAATACCCGGGAAGTGAGTCGCTGCGAAAAGTTTCTGGCCGCTGAACTTTCTCATCTGTCCACCCATGGGGGCCAAGTGTTAACCCTAGGTGGGGTTGCCCATCGAGCCGTGCTCAAGGCTCTAGGAATCACGCTATCCAGTGCACCCTTTAGCCACGGTGTCCGCCATCGCATCAGTGACTTGCTGAGTCTGGTCAGCAGTTATCACCCAAGCCGGCTCAACACCAACACAGGGCGCCTAACTTCGGAAGAATTCCATAATTTAATCAAACGTTTAAGTGACTTTCTTCCAACAGCTTCGAGCTGTCAACAACAATGAATTTTGACGGCAAAGCCTTTGCCTCTCGACTGTCGACGAAACCGGGGGTGTACCGGATGCAGTCCGACAATGGCGCGGCACTTTACATTGGCAAAGCTCACAATTTGAAAAAGCGGGTGACCAGTTACTTCACCGGCACCGTACCCAATAACCGCATCGCCAGCATGCTGTCTCAGGTAGCCCACATTGAGATCACCGTTACCCGCACTGAAGCGGAGGCATTGCTGCTAGAAAACCAGCTAATTAAAGAGCTTAAGCCCCGCTACAACGTGCTGTTACGGGACGATAAAAGCTATCCATTTATCTATCTTTCCAGCAAAGACCCCTATCCGAGATTGGCCTTTCATCGGGGGGCGAGGCGCTCACCGGGGCGGTATTTCGGACCTTTCCCCAGCGCTTACGCGGTTCGTGACAGTTTGAACCTGATGCAGAAATTGTTCCGAGTGCGCCAGTGTAAAGACAGCTTCTTTGCCAATCGCAGCCGGCCCTGCCTGCAATATCAGATTAAACGCTGCACCGCACCCTGCGTAAAATTCATTTCCGAAACGGACTATGCCCGGGACGTGCGTCATGCCCAATGGTTTTTGGAAGGGCGCGATCACCAGGTGATTGATGAGCTGGGCGCGGATATGCAGGCGGCGAGCAAGGCCCTTGAGTTTGAAAAAGCCGCTGCCATTCGCGATCAAATAGCAAATTTGAAACGGGTCCAATCCCAGCAACATGTGATGGGCGCCAAAGGCAATATTGACCTACTGGCCATGGCCAATGATGGTCCCACTGTGTGTGTCCAGGCGATGTATTTCCGCGAAGGGCGCAATGTGGGAAGCCGTTCCTTTTTCCCCCGTAACCGCGGTGAGCAAGGCCCAGATGCTGTTTTGTCTGCCTTTGTTATCCAGTATTACTCTCGCAGAGATCTGCCAACCGAACTGGTGGTCGATCGGGACTTTCCTGATCGGGAGTTAGTGGCCGAGGTATTGTCGGACCGAGCTGGCCGCAAGTTTCGCATTTTGCATAAACCTCGTGGCGACAAGGCGCGCTGGTTGTCCATGGCCCAAACCAATGCCCAGTCAGCACTGGCCAGTCATTTGGCAGGTCGCAGCGGGATGAATCAACGCATGCAAGCCCTGGCAAGCTTGCTAGACCTTCCATCTGCGCCCGATCGCGTTGAGTGTTTTGACATTAGCCACACCCAAGGCGAAGCCACCGTGGCGTCCTGTGTTGTGTTTGATGCCGACGGGCCACGAAAATCTGACTACCGGCGGTTCAATATCAGTCATATCACCCCCGGCGACGACTACGCTGCGCTGCGCCAAGCGTTCTTGCGCCGCTACCAACGCCTCAAAGCGGGGGAGGGCACGATGCCGGATCTGCTGCTAATTGATGGCGGCAAAGGCCAGCTGACCCAGGGACTGGAAGTGCTGGCCGAGCTTGAAATCGATGATGTATTGCTGGTGGGCATTGCCAAAGGGCCTGAGCGGCGGGGCGGGGAGGAAACCCTGTTTGTTGGGCCTGAGCAAAAACCGGTGGTTCCCGGCAGCGACTCGGCAGCCAGTCATCTGATCCAAAACATTCGCGATGAGGCCCACCGGTTTGCCATCACCGGTCATCGACAGCGACGGGCAAAAAAACGGCAATCCTCCGTTTTAGAGCAGGTCGCTGGCATTGGCGCCACCCGGCGTCGCCAAATATTGCAGCATTTTGGCGGCCTGCAAGGCGTTCGGCGAGCGGGCGTCGAGGAATTGTGTGCGGTTGAAGGAATCAGTGCCGAACTGGCCCAGCGGATATACGACGCAATGCACGATTGAACTTTGCACCCAGGCCAGCCATCATGCGGACTGATTTGAGCGCCAGCCCTTCATGCAACTAAATACCGCAACCAACCTAACCCTGTTCCGCATCGTGCTCATTCCGGTGCTAACGGTGGTGTTCTATCTGCCTTATGGTTGGTCAAACTGGGCCGCTACGGTGATATTCGTTCTGGCCGCACTGACCGATTGGGCCGATGGCTATGTGGCACGCAAATACAATCAGTCATCCCGATTTGGCGCCTTTCTTGATCCTGTGGCCGATAAATTGATGGTAGCGACCACCTTGGTCCTTGTTATTCAGTATCGACCCAGCCCATGGTTAGTCATTCCTGCTGCGATCATTATTGGCCGGGAAATCACCATTTCGGCCCTGCGCGAATGGATGGCCCAGATCGGCGAACAGGCCACCGTTCAGGTCGCTAGCCTGGGTAAAGTAAAAACCACCTTTCAGATGATCGCCTTGGCGATGTTGCTGTTTCGAGAAAACATTGGTCCGCTGCCGATCTTTGACCTCGGCCATTTGTGCCTTTTTGTTGCCGCAGGCCTCACTATGTGGTCGATGGTGACTTACCTACGCGCGGCCTGGCCCGTCATGCGCAGCGAATCTCAATCCGGTTCTTGACAGACGCAATAACGCCGGTAGACTAGGCCGCCTTCTGCGGGAATAGCTCAGTTGGTAGAGCACAACCTTGCCAAGGTTGGGGT
>CAZLJY010000141.1:0-12713 GCA_964559945.1 uncultured Gammaproteobacteria bacterium
CCGGAATTTTTCAAAGAAAAGGGCCTGGTTTATCCGCCGGAGTATGGCCCGTTGGCGGCGGTGACTCCGGGTACCCCCGGCGGACTGATGGTGATGCTGGCTGAATTTGGCAGTCTGAGTCTTGCTGAAGTGTTGGCGCCGGCGATGGAGATGGCCGAGGGTTACCCCATCGAGCAATCTCAAGCGGACAATATGGAGCAGCGCAAAGATATCATCATGCAGTGGTCCTACTCTCGGGACGTTTTTCTTCCCCACCTGGCGCCGGACAATTCGCAAAAACGTGCAGCGCCCAATGCCGGTGAAATTTTTCGCCAACCCAATTTGCTCAAGACCTTAAATAAGTTGGTTGAAACCGAGCAACGGGCATTGGACCGGGGTGCAAGCCGAAAAGACGCCATCATGGCGGCCTATGACCGATTTTATCGCGGCGATATTGGGCGAGAAATTATCCGTGCATCCACCGAGTTCGAGGGCATCATGACCATGGCGGACCTGGCTCAGTGGCAGGTAAAAATCGAAGAGCCCGTCAGCACCAATTACAAAGGGGTTGAAGTGTACAAGCTGACCCATTGGGTCCAAGGGCCGGTGCTTCTGCAAGCGTTAAATATTCTTGAGGGTATCGACCTCAAGAGCATGGGGTACAACACGGGTCGCTATATTCACCTGTTGTATCAGGTGATGAATTTGGCGTTTGCCGATCGGGATTTCTATTACGGCGATCCTTACCTGCCACCGGAAGAACCCATCGAGGGTTTGCTTTCCAAAGAATACGCTAAACACCGGCGGGATCAGATTGATTGGGATAACAATGATCCCAAGGTTAAGCCTGGCGATCCTTACCCATTTCAAGGTGAGGTCAATCCGTTTTTGCACCTGCTCAAAGATTGGAGCAACATTCCACCAACCGCCCAGGCCGACGGCGTTGACGGTTTCCAGCAGGCAAACCTGGGCAACCGGGATCAAGAGTTCCTGGCAGGCACCACGTCGATACAAGCTGCCGATGCGGATGGCTGGGTGGTTTCCATAACCCCAAGCGGAGGCTGGATTCCCGCCTTTATCGCTGGTGATACGGGCATCGGCTTAAGTCAGCGGATGCAGAGCTTTGTGTTGGATGAGGCCATCAATCCTTATAACGTGGTGAAACCCGGACAACGTCCCCGCGCTACGCTGACCCCAAGTATCGCCTTAAAAGACGGCAAACCGTTGCTGGCTTTTTCCGTTCAGGGTGGCGATACCCAAGAACAAAACCTACTGCAGTTCTTCCTCAATATGGTGGAGTTCGATATGAACGTTCAGCAAGCGGTGGAAGCGCACATGATTACCAGCTATCAAATGCAAAGTTCTTTCGGCGCCCATGAAGCCCAGCCTGGCCGATTGCAGCTAACCCGCAAGGTGCCGGATTGGACCCGGGCAGAGCTGATTCGCCGAGGGTATTTGGTGGAGGTGATTGACCGCACCTACAGCCCGGTGACCGCCATCTATTTTGATCATGAAAACGGCAGCATGTGGGGTGGCGCTAGCGATTACGGTGAAGACTACGGCGTCGCCTGGTAAATCACTCAAAGCCGTCAAGAAATACTGAATCAGGGCGGGTAAGGATGAGGTCCTGAGTGATGCTCGTGTCTGGCGCGACCTCAGCGATCGTAGCCTGACCGCCATCGAAGTCATCGGTCAGCACCCGCAGTGACACATTCTCGGCACCCGGCTGTCCGGTTGCTGTCTGCAGGACGACCATGGAGTAGCTGCCATCCAGCGGGTTGCTTACCGTGGCAATGCTGTCACTGGATAAGATGAAAAGGCCCCCCACCGGCGTGTTACTGTCCGCCTCAAGAACCCGCCCAGAAATCGTCGACAGTGGGGCACAAACAAACTGGGCGTCAATGGGTTGAAAGGTGTAGCTGTAGGTCGCCGTTTGAGGCGCCGTTGGGCAATGGCGAACGCGAAACAGGAACTCTGCCGGCAATTCCAAGACGGTACCAACGGGAGCGGTGGTTCCACAGGCGCCCAGCACATCCGTTGGTCCGACTGTTGGGTCTGCGAGCCTAGCGGATGGGTAGGTCTCAAAGATGGGTTGAAATCCTGCTGAGGTGGAAGTGACTGTCACGAAGAACGGGAAATCCGTCGAGCTGCAGCCAGTGTTTTCCGCCATTTCCCAGAAAATCCAGTCTTCGTCACCCGGCGTTAACGTGTGTGACTGAACCTGGCCCTCAAGGGAGTTGGGGAATCTGGACGCAAGTGCGGGTAAGTCATCGATTTCGAATCCGTCATCGACGCCGTTGGTTGAGTTTTCGTCTACGGCAAACACAAAATCGGCAATGGCGATATCGTCGCCACCGCTGTCTTCATCAAATCGAAGGCCGAAGAAATCCACTTCACTGATGATACCCACAAAGTTGTTGATGCTGAATCCAAGATTGGGCATCGGCAATGTCTCGATCACCGCTCCGGCGGAGTCGAGTAAGGCAATGGTCTCACCGGCGGTGCCATTGCTATCGCGCAGGGTAAATCCGAATATTCGCATCGGCTCACCTTCGGTGACCGTGATGACCCAGTCATCGTTTTCGAAATTGTCCAGATCACCAATGGATAGGGCGTTGTCGAAATTGGGTAAGTTGCCGGCCGTGTCATCGTCGTCGAAAGTGATGCCGCCGCCTTCAATGGCGGTTAAGGTAAAGCTGCGGGACAAACCCGTATTGCCACGGGCAAAGGTGAGAACGCTGCCGGGAACGGCGAAATTGGGCGGCGGGGCTGAGGGTATTTCTGATGACAATGCCACGCCTGCGGCGTCGGTTACCAAGGTTTCGACCCTCGTGCCGGCATTTTGCTCGAATTGAAATCGATCCAGCAATAATTGGGCGCCCGAGGCCTGCATAGCGCTGAATGCCAGGGCGACAAAGAGGAAAATTTTCACTGGCATATCGGGGTGGGGTATCTGACTAAATCGAATTTTAGTCTAGCACCGTGTGTGGATAGTGCTAGACGACGCGGTCGGCAATCTGGCGCACTACTGTTGTCGGACCCTTCCCGGCGGCCAGCCGAACTGGCGGGCAAATGCCTCGCTGAACGCTGCCGGGCTGCGGTAACCGGCATCTTCCCAAGAATTGGCAATGGTTTGCCCACCAGAGAGATCTCCAAGGGCTCTCGATAGCAGGTACAGTCGTCGCCAGCGGGCTGGGGTTAATCCGGTTTGGGCCATAAAAAGGCGTTCAGCGGTACGTCGACTTAATCCCGCTTTGGGCAAAAGTTCATGCAGATTTACCTGAGCTTGGTCACGCCGGGAAAACCACTGGATTAACAGCAAGGCACGGCTATCCGTAGGCATCGGCAGCCGGATGGCGTTATCCGGTGCCTGGCTGATTTCCGTTACGATTAAATTCGCGAGCTGCAAATGGTAGCTAATGCGTTGATCCAGCGCGCCAAGCTGGCAGGCGCGGGTAATGAGTTCATGCAGCAATGGGCACACTTCAAATGCCCGCAGGTCACCCAACGCCAGGTCAGATTGGGGAGCCAAGTATAAGGTGCGCAATTTCACCGGGCCGAGCATGCGCAATTCGTGGGTCATTAGTGCGGGAATCAAGATCGCCCGACCATTAGGTACCATCCACTGGGCATCATCTATGGTCAGACTGAGCGCGCCTGCGCCTGCGTAAAGCAGCTGGCTCCAGGAATGGCAGTGCCCAGGCTCAGTGGTGCCGCCGCGGTAATCAACACTCAGGGACCGCAGCAGCAGGTGGGGTTCGTCTTCTAAACTCAATGCTTGGCGCATTAACGAATAATAGTGGCGTATTTTCGTAATTGCGACAGCAAGGGGTCATGGTAGCTTACGGGTTCTAGGAGGAGCCCTTATGCCGAATCGATTCGCCCACTTTGCCATTGAAGCTGATGATGTCGAGCGCGCCCGCAAATTTTATACCGCCGTATTTGAATGGCGCTTCGAACCCTGGGGTCCTCCTGGCTTTTACCTCATTCATGAGGCCGGCGTCGCTGGAGCGTTGCAACAACGCCAACAACCGCTGGCTGAGGGTAGAAGAGGGTTTGAGTGCACATTTGCTGTGGATGACTTGGAGCTCAGCCGCAAGCGGATTACTGACGCGGGCGGATCGGTGGATGGGGAGCCCATGACCATTCCCACCGTAGGCACATTGGCGAGGTTCGTGGACACGGAACAAAACGAGGCAATGCTCATGCAGTATGAGCCTGAACGATTGCGGGAAATGGGTTGGAGCTAACGGCTAACGTGTTCCCAAGATAAGCGTTGCTATACCCCCAACGAAGTAGTGTTACCTGTTTTGTTCAGGCGGTGAGCGTACCAATGGGTGATCGGCTTTGACCATGACCCGCCTTTGCCCCCCGAAGGTTGATAGAATTCGAGTGACATTTACGGCCAATGACATTCGTTGGCCGGCGGCGCAACGGGACTTAGCCGGTTCAAGGCTGAATCAACCGATGGGGGAAGAGGGGGAACATGGCAAAGGTCATCGCGCTGGCAGTAATGCTGGCTGCCTGCTTGTTGGCAGGCGCTTACGAGTCTCAACTGCAGGCTCTGCTGGGTATCACTGACAATCCTTCGGCGGCCGAAGGCCTGAATCAATTCCTGCAGGTGGTGGGCTGGCTGTCCGGCGCACTATTGCTCAATGTGCTGATTCGCAAGCTGCTGTGGGAAGGCGCTGTGCGCCGCGCCATTGGTCACGATGTGCCGATGCTGCTGACCCAGCTGTCAAACGTTGCCGTGCTGTTTATCGCTATCTTGGTGATTGTTCACAGTGTCTTCCACGCCAGTGTATTGGGCTTTTTGACTGCCCTGGGCGCGGTCAGTGTGGTGATTGCGTTTGGTTTGCGCGGGCTGGTATCGGATCTATTTACTGGCCTTGCGATCAACATTGAGCAACCGTTTCAGATTGGCGACTGGATTGCCTTTTACGACACCCAAGGCGGTCGCCACGTGGGCCAGGTTAAGCAGATCAACTGGCGCACCACCCATCTGGTGGCAGAAAACCAAAATTATCTGGTCATTCCCAATCGCGAGATTGGCGATTCCACGCTGATCAATTATTGGCGCCCCCGACATGCCAACCGCTTCGAGCTCACCTTAACCTTGGACTACGCGGTGGCAGTGGAGGAGGCAAGGCGCATTTTACTCGCGGCGGTGACCTCGGTCACTGATTCACCCGGGTTTGACAGCAGCTTGAAGCCACAGGTGCTGATTGATGAACTGGATGATGATGGGGTGCGCTACAAAGTGCGCTACTGGATCAAACCCTGGGATGGCACCTCACCGTCGTTATCCCGTGACTTGATCCAAACCCATATTCTGAAACATCTGAGGCTGGCGGGAATCACACCGGCATATTCCAAACTGGAGCATTTTCAACAGCCCAAGCCTGAGGTGTTGACTGCCGGCACCCAGGCTCATCTGAGTATGCGACAGATGCTAGGCCTGATGGAGTTCTTTGCCCCGTTAAATGATGATGAACTTGACCAGGTGGTTGACAGGAGCGCCACCGGTTCGTGGCAGGAGGGTGACACGTTATTGACCCAAGGGGACGAAGGGGCTTCCATGTTTGTGGTGTTGCAGGGGCTGCTGGATGTGTGGTTGCAATCTGAGCAGGGGGAGGATATTCGTGTTGCCCGGATTGAAGCTGGCGAATTTTTCGGCGAGATGTCTCTGCTCACCGGGGCCCCTCGTGGTGCAACCATCCGGGCAGCGACACCGGTGCTGACGCTGGAGATCACCAAGCCTGTGATGCAGCAGCTACTGGCCGATCGCCCGTCCCTTGCTGAAACAATCTCAGAAGTGGTGACTCGCCGTCAGCTGGCGACACAAAAAGCCGCCGACAAACACGCCAGCCGTCATGCCGAGGTTGATCCGCAAAACGCGGCCGCTCAGTTATTCGGAAAAATCCGAACCTTTTTTGGCCAGTCCTGAGCGACTTGCTCAGTTGCGGATTTGGCTTAGGCCTTTCCATCGTTTTATCAATCAAGGCTGCGTAACAGAGCCCGAACATTTTGGTTGGATGGAAACGCCGCTGCCAGTTGCTGGGCTGTGGCACGGGCGGCAAGGCGTTGGCCAGCGTCCCGTTGCAGTGTTGCCAGCGCCCAACCGATATCAAAGTTGTCCGGGAAACGTTCTCTGGCCTTGGCCATCAGCGGCAATGCGCTTGCCCCCTGGCCGGTGGAATTTAGCGCGATGGCATAAACGTAAATTAGTCGAGGATTGTCTGGCGCTAGGCTGGATGCTTTTTCCAACGCGATCAACGCTTCAGGTAGGCGTTTTTGTCGAACCAGAAACAAACCGTAAGCATGATGGGTTAAGGCCATTGCAGGCAGAACCTTCAGTGCGTGTTGGTAAGCACGGTTGGCGGCAGAAACATTGCCTACGCGGGACTCAAGCTCTGCCAGTGCTAAGGCGTTGCCGGGCAAAAATGCATTGGATTGTAGACTGGCTCTGACCTCGTTCATGGCGCCGCGCAAAGCTAAAGAACCCTCCACCGAAAGATGTTTTTCATCCTCGGCCAGGGTTTGGGCTGCTTGTATCCGCACCGCAAGGATTGGGTCAGTCAGCAACCCGCTGGCCAGCGCTACCCGTCCAGCGGTGGGTAAGGTTGCCACAGAGCGTAACGCGCCCATGCGCAGCAGAGGATTGGGGTCGGCCAGGTGGGGTTCAACGGCCACCGTCGGAACGGGCATGAGGTTGGCGTCCATCATTGTCAGTGCCGTTGCCCGAGCAATATCCGGTGTATCAGTATCGCCAGCAACCCCAGCCAGCTGGCTGTGGGCCCCAGGGGTGCCTGAACGAACGGCAGAAAACACCGCGCCGAAGTGGCCGGGTTGATTGCCAGCATCGGGTATCCGAAAGCTGTGATCACGCCGGTCATCTATGCCCATGTAGATGCGGCTTTTCATGTGGCAGTCCACGCAATTGCCGACCGCTTCCGGCTCCTCAGGTGCATGTGCCAGACGGGCAAACTTGCTAGGCAAATGGCACTGGGCACAGACCCCGTTGGGGTTCTGGGGTGTTTTTAAGGTGGCGCTATGGGGGTTATGGCAGTTGGTGCAGGTAACGCCTGCTTTGTACATGCGGCTTTGCAGGAATGAGCCGTAGACGTATACCTCCTCGCGAATCTGGCCGTCATCAAAGTACAAATTTGGCTCCAGCAGTGCTGGCTGATGGGTGTTGGTTAGCGGTTCGCCATAGCGATAGTCCACACCTAGGTTGCTGCGCCTGGCATGGCAGCGGCCGCAAGCCTCGATCTGCTTCGTTGGGGTTGCTGGTTGGCTACGCTGGGCAATGCCGGTATCGGCGTTCATGACCCACTGAACCTGGCCTTGATCATCCAGCGACAGATCAAGGCCCAGGTCCGGCTGGAACGTTTTCGTTTGTGCTTGAGCCACATGATTTGAGCCCGGTCCATGGCAGCCCTCGCAGCCCACAGACACTTCAGAGTAGGTGGTGGCGAAGGTGTTTTTCGCCATGTCGTAGTTCACCTGAAGGTCGGTGGAATGGCACTCGGCACACATGCCGTTCCAGTTGAAATTCGGGCCCGCCCAGTGCAGCTCGTCACCAGGCGGTGTTGTTTCGTTGGCCAGCAGGTCAAACCAGCGTTGCCCACCCTGCTCAGCCGGTCGACTGTCCCAGGCTACGGTCAGCGCCTGTTTGCGCCCGCCCGCGGTATCCACCAGATATTGTTGTAGGGGGTAGACGCCGAAGGTGTGGGTAACGGTCAAGGTTTCAAGCTGGCTATTGCCGTTTAGCATCGTTGCCTGAAACTGGCCATCAAGGGCAGTAAAGCGGATCGGGTCGGCGGAACTGTCGACGGTTTGGTCAGCAAAGTTTCCAAGGACAGTATCGGCACTGGCGACCTGCATGGCTAACTGGTGATGAGAACCTTGCCATTGCTGGTAGGTATCGCTATGACAGTCCTGACAGACCGCGCTGGTGACATACTCTGCTGACCATCCTTGCGCCAAGGCAGCCAAAGCGATCAGCCCGAAGGCGCGTCGGAAGGTAGTTTTAGGACGGGGTATGTTCAGCGGCGCAGTCATGGGCATTAAGGGAAAATCCGAGCGTGCCCAAGGGAGCGTTTAGGCGGGCGCAAATTTGTCGATGGCCTCAATCAGTGCCTCTGGCGGCTGGGCACCTACCAGGGCCGCTTTGCCATCAAAGATGATGGTTGGCACACCGGTGACGCCAATGTTGCGGTAATGCTCGTCAATTTCACGCACCGGGCCTAAATCACTTTCGAGAATTGATCGGCAGGTGTCCTCGTCGAGGCCGCAGCCAGCAGACAATTTGACCAAGGTATCATCGTCACCGATATCCAGTGCGGAGATGAAAAAGCCCTCGAGGATATCTTCTTTGAGTCGATTCTGACGATCCCACTGACCATCTAAGTGATGCAAAAGGGCATGGGACTTTAGTGTGTTGGGTTGGCGGGTGATGCCATCAAAAGCAAACGCCAATCCCAATTGACTGCCAACGTCTTTCAAGCGTTCCACCATTCCCGCCAGTCGATCGGTATTACCGAATTTTTGTTTCCAATGGGTCTCCCGGTCAACCCCTTCAATAGGCATATCGGGATTGAGCTGAAACGGCTGCCAATGACAATCCACCGGCACATGAGGTCGTGCTGCTAGAGCAGCTTCCAGATGTCGCTTGCCCACGTAGCACCAGGGGCAAACGGTGTCAGAAACGATGTCGATTCGCAGTGGGGTCATTGTCGCGGTCATCAATTTTTCTCTTAGCGGTCGCGATCCAGTTTGGTCGTAAATGACCCGAAAGGCAAAAACTGCCGGGCAATGGACATTGAGACCAAGCAGCCCGGCGCCGGTTTAAGTCAATCCGTTGCCATGCTGCTATAACATCTGGGAATGAGACTCGACTCGGGTTAGCCGGTGCCCGATGATCGCAGTATTATTAGGCAATGATTGAGACAGAGCGTCTGATACTTCGACCGGTAGATCCGGATCGAGATTTTGATGGTTGGGCCAAGGCCATGGCCGATGCCAACACCATGAAATACCTTGGGTCCGAACCCTTAGACGCCGCTAAAGCCTGGCGACAGATGGCCATGGTGATGGGGCACTGGCAAATTCGAGGATTTGGGTTTTTTTCGGTGGAAGAAAAATCCACCGGTGAGTGGGTGGGTCGAGTGGGTCCATGGAATCCGATGGGTTGGCCTAAACCTGAGGTTGGTTGGTTAACCTCACCGGATCACCTGCGCCGAGGATTTGCTGCCGAAGCGGCGAAAGCGAGTATCCAATATGCCTTCAATGAGCTTGGCTGGGAGGAAGTGGTGCATGTCATTTTGGATGGCAATGTGGCTAGCATCGCGGTGGCCGAGCGGGTTGGGTCTCGCTACATCGAAACCCTGCAAGGGTTACCCGGCGTGATCGACACGCTGGTGCATGTTTACGGACAGCGACGCCTTTTGGAGGCGGAATAAGTCGCCTGGTTACAGTTCACTGGCAACCCGGTGTCCCTCGCCGGTGGCTGCCAATACCGTTCGAGGTGCAGCGCAGTCCCCAATTCGAATGACCTCAACCCCGGCCTCGGTCAGCGGGTCCAGTAATGCCACGTTAGGTACCCTTGGTCCGGCGTAAGTGATGGCCACCACGTTGTCGACCATTTGCGTGGCGCCGCTGAAAACGTTGCGAAGGGCCAGCTGCGCCTCACCCAGGTCGTCCAGATTGATCGGTTCCACACAGGTGATCAAGGTGATGTTTTTATCGTGCAAGCGCTGGTAAATACCCTGGCGGTTGATGAGTGATACATCGGAGGCAAAACGTTCGCGGGAGGTCACGAGTACCACCTGTTCGAACAGACCCGCAAACAGTTCAGCGGCAGCGTAGGTCATTTCCGTGTGATCACTATCCACCACCACCAGGGCGCCGTCGGTGGGGGTCGGGCGCGCCAGCATTTGGGCTGACAGTTCTCTAACATCGGGGATCATCTCTGCCCAATCGGGATCAAGCCAGTCGGGTAAGGCGGTGGTGGAGCCCGTCGCTAAAAGGACGGTGTCGGGTTCCAGGTTCATTACGCTTGCGGCAGTGGCGGGTCCTTCGAGAATGTATTGAACTCCGGCCCGTTGGCCTGTCAGGTATTGATAGTCATAAATACTGCTGAGATTTTCGCCGCCGGGTAGGTCGGCATGAATCCGGGTCTTGCCACCAAATTCCGCTGAACTACCCAAAACGGTGACCTGGTGCCCTCGGGCCGCAGCCACATGGGCCGCTTCGAGGCCGGCAATACCGGCACCCACCACCACAACCTTGCGCGGTTTTTCAGAGGGTTCGGGTTGCCAGACTTCTTCCGCCGCCTCACCCACCCGAGGGTTGTTATCGCAGCGCAGTTGATGGCCCTCAATAATGGCCCGCCAGCAGGTGTTGCAGGAAACACAATAGCGAATGGTGGCTTCCCGGCCGTGTTGCGCTTTGTTGCCAAACGCTGGGTCAGTGATAAGGGGGCGGCCGAGAAACGCAATGTCGGCGGTGCCGTCGGTGAGGGATTTTTCACACTCGTTGGGATCGGTCATGTAACCGATGGCGCCAGTGGCGATGCTGGGATCGGCCTGGCGCAGGTCTTTGATGGTGTCCAGGTACGGATGACGTTCGCCGTGGGCGTCGGGCAAATGCTTATATAGCGAGTTAGCGTGAGCGCCCCAGCAAAAAGTCCAGTAGCTAAAGTTGCCATTCGCCGCCACTTGTTTGGCGATTTCGGCAGCCCGATCCAGATCGATGCTGCCAGCAATGCCATCGTCGCCGGGAAGTTTCACACCGATGATGAAGTCCTCGCCGCAGGTTTGACGCACGGCAGTAATCAGTTCACATAGGAAGTTTCCCCGTCGCTCCTGATCACCTCCGTAATGATCGTCGCGACGATTGCTCCAAGGGGAGAGGAACTGGTGAAAAATATGGCCGTGTCCAGCCGAAATTTCGACACCGGAAAACCCTGCGCGCTTAAGGCGCAAGCTGGACTGAGCCCACTGGTCAATCAAGCTGCGAATCTCAGCTTCGGTGAGGGCGCGCGGTACTGTCCAGCTCAAGTCGTCGGGCAGGGCTGATGCGCTGACCGCTGAATCGTTGCGGCCAATGGAATGGCGTCCACGGCCCGGATCCTGGATCTGACCCAGCAGCCGAGTGTCAGCAGACTCAACGACCTCTGCCACTTGCTTCAAGCCGTCCATGGCGAGGTCGTCATAGACGCGGAGCTTGCCGGCGTCTGGATTGTGTCGGGTCATCGCTAAGGGCTCGGTCACGATCAGCCCTGTGCCACCGCGGGCGCGGGCTCCCAGGTAATTCAATAGGGCGTCGGTAGGTCGGCCATCCCTCACCAAGCGGGTCAGAATGGACGCATGGGCCAGGCGATTGCGCAGATGTTGTCCGGACAGGGTCAGAGAACTGAAAAGCGTTGGGTAAATTGTGTCGTTCATAGGCGAATTCTGCCACGTTCAGAGGGAAATGCGTGGTAAATTTGTGCTCTGAATGAAGGAGTCTTCCATGACCACGATTGTTGTTTTGTTTAATTTGAAAAGTGATGCCGACGTAAAGGCTTATGAGCAATGGGCCAAAACCACAGACCTACCAACGGTTCGTGGGCTCAAGAGTGTGGATGGGTTTGATGTTTTCCGCACCGCTGGTCTGTTGGGTAAGGCAGATCAGGCTGCGCCTTATCAGTATGTCGAGCTGATTGAGATCAGTGACATGGAAGGCTTTGGCGCTGAGTGCGCCACTGACACGATGCGCAAGGTTGCTGGAGAGTTTCAGGCCTTTGCCGATGGCCCATGCTTCATGCTGAGCGAGCGACTGGACCGATGAAGCCACTGAAGGGAAAGGTAGCAGTATGCACGGGGTCGGGGCGGCAGCTAGGGCTGGGCCAAGGAATTTTGAAGCGCCTAGCAGAGCAAGGCGCCAGTGTTGTGGTGACCGATATCGGAAAAACCGACGGCGCGCTGTCGGCGGATAACGTTGGGGCCAGCGATGAAATGGAGCAGGTGGCCCAGGAATTGCGCGACGGGGGTGCCCAGGCTATCGCGGTTGCCTGTGATGTTCGCAGCGAAGACCAGATCAATAGTTTGGTAGATACCACGGTTGCTGAGTTTGGGCGTTTGGACATCATGGTGAACAATGCTGGCGTCGGTTATTTGATGCAGCCCTTGGAAGAGGTGACAGCGGAGAACTGGCGGTTGGTGATCGATATCAATCTCACCGGGGCATTTCTGTGTACAAAAGCCGCGGCGATCCAGATGCGCAAGCAAGGTGATGGTGGGCGTATTGTTAACATTGCCAGTCAGGCAGCGAAATCAGGATTTCCCCACTTGCCAGCGTATGTGGCGTCAAAGCATGGCATGGTAGGTCTGACTCGTGCCACTGCTATCGAGTTGGCGCCGGATCAAATCACCGTGAACGCGGTGTGTCCGAACCACGTGACCACGGGGCTTGGAGCAAAACAAAACGAGTACTTTGCCCGTTACCGCGGCGTGTCAGTGGAAGAATATCGGGCCAATCTCAAAGCTCGTATTCCGCTGGGCCGTGTAGGTCTGGTTGAGGACACCGCAGCCGCCACCGCCTTTCTGTGTTCAGACGATGCGGCCTTCATCACCGGCGAGGCGATGAATGTCAGTGGCGGCGAGGAAATGCACTAACTCCAGGAACAGTCATAGCCGGCACATCTCTGTGCCGGCATTGTTCGAGAGTTTCAGGGATGATCAGAAGAG
>CAZLJY010000142.1:0-12675 GCA_964559945.1 uncultured Gammaproteobacteria bacterium
CCTCACTGAACTGACAAGCGGCCAAGGCGCAGGAGGCAAGAGCCCCTTGTGCTGACATGTCTGCACGTTGTCCAAGAAAGCGGGCATAGAAATCTAGATTTTCCGCGCAGCTCAAGTTGTCCTTCAATCCCAGGTTATGACCCAAATACTGAAACTGCGCCTGGCAGATTGGGTCGCTGGGGAAAAAGGGTTGGGAGTCCAGGGTCACAGTAAAGGTGTCCTGGGCGGGAATTAAACCGGTTAGGAGGCGGATCAAAGTGGATTTACCAGACCCATTTTCACCGCGAATCAGCACCACTTCGCCGGCCTGCACACATAGTGCCACCTGGCTCAAAATGGTTAGCTGATTGCGTTGAAAGGCGAGGGCGTGGACTTGGAGCATGGTCTGAAGGGTTTTCAGGGTAGGCAATGCTATCACCAACAGCCAACATTTTGGTGGATAATGCCAGCCCCAGACTTTAGGAAAAACAATCCATGGCCCAGTTTGACTACGATTTGTTTGTGATTGGAGCCGGTTCCGGTGGCGTGAGGGCCAGTCGGATCGCCGCAGGATTCGGGGCCCGGGTGGGCATTTGTGAGGAAAGTCGAGTCGGTGGTACCTGCGTGATCCGTGGCTGTGTGCCGAAAAAACTGATGGTCTATGCCTCGCACTTTCATGAAGACTTTGAAGACGCCGAAGGTTTTGGCTGGAGTGTCGGGGAGCGCAGTTTTAATTGGGCGACATTTATCGAGCGCAAAGACAAAGAAATTGATCGTCTGAATGGTATCTACAAGAATTTGCTGAGCAACGCAGGTGTTGATCTCATTGAGGAACGGGGTGAGCTGGTTGACGCCCATACAGTGCGGGTTGGTGAGCGTTCGATTACGGCAGAAAAAATCTTGCTGGCGGTGGGCGGATGGCCGGCGGTGCCAGAGTTCCCTGGGGTCGAGTTAGGCATCACCTCTAACGAGGTTTTTCATTTACCCAGCCAGCCGAAGCGGGTGGTGGTTTATGGCGGAGGCTACATTGCGGTGGAGTTTGCCGGCATTTTTAACGGCATGGGCAGTCAAGTGAGCCAAGTGTATCGCGGCCCCTCATTGCTGCGCGGTTTCGATGAGGATGTGCGTGAAACTTTAACCTCAGAAGTAGCCAAAAAAGGCATCGATATGGTGCTCAATCGATCCATCGTGAGCGCAGAGCGGCACGGCGATGATCTAATTGTGACATTGGACAATGGCGACACCATTGCTTGCGATCAGTTGTTATTGGCGACTGGCCGTTCGCCCAAGATCGAAGGATTGGGGTTGGACGCGGTGGGTGTAAAGACAACCGATAGAGGTGTTGTCATCGTGGACCCCTCGTCGCGGACCTCGGTGGATAATATTTTTGCTGTCGGAGATGTGACCGACCGAATGAATTTGACCCCGGTGGCGCTGGCGGAAGGTCAGGCGTTTGCTCAAACCGAGTTTGGCGATCAGCCAACCCCGCTGGATCATCACAATATACCGTCTGCCGTGTTCAGTCAGCCGCCGGTCGGGTCGGTTGGGCTCAGTGAAGCGCAGGCACGGTCTGAATACGGTGACATTCAAGTGTATCAGTCGAGCTTTAAGCCCATGAAACACACGCTATCGGGGCGCGATGAGCGCGGCATGATGAAACTGATTGTGGTTGCCAGCAGTCAACAAGTGGTAGGACTGCATATTGTGGGTCTAGATGCCGCTGAGATGCTGCAAGGATTTGCTGTAGCCATAAAAATGGGTGCCACTAAGGCGCAATTTGACGCAACAGTTGGCATCCACCCGACCGCGGCGGAGGAGTTGGTGACCCTTCGCACGCCTAGGGATTAGCTCAAAACCGCCTTCATAAGAACTAGGGTAGGGATAGATGACTAAGAGACGAGCTGTTACACAGGTGTTGTTAACAACGATTGCCATAGCGGTTGGCAGCGCGGCTATGGCAGCAGACCTTTCAGTTCAGCAGGCTCCGGAAGTCATACCCGGTCGATATATTGTTGAATGGGTTGATCCACCCGTACTGACATTTGATGGGCTGCTTGATTCATCTGGGCACTGGAAAATGGCGCCGACGCGCCCCGATTCTGCAAGCTTCGACCCGTCGGCAAAAGCCGTTGTGGAATACCGCAGCCACCTGGATGAAAAATCAAACCAGATGCTTCAATCCGTTTCGGAACTGTTCGCCAATCCAGTCAAACCCCTTCGTCGCTATCGTTATGCACTCAATGGTGTGGCATTGGCGATGTCGCCTAGCCAGGCCAAGCACCTAGCGACCGAAAGTTATGTCAAGCAGATCATCCCAGTCACCGTCCATCGGCCGCACACAGACGCGGGCCCCGCCTGGATTGGTGCGCCCGGTGCTTGGGGGACGGCAGGTAACATGGGAGAAGGAGTGGTTGTTGGCGTCGTTGATTCTGGGGTCAATTGGGATCACCCGGCATTCGCCGATATCGGCGGTGATGATTTTGATCACGATAATCCCCGAGGCCGCCAGTTCGGCTTGTGTAGTAATGCTCAGGTGCTTTGCAATGACAAGCTCATAGGCGTTTATGATTTCACCGAAGAAGGCACACGCCTGGGGCGAGACTTAGATGGTCACGGGACTCATGTCGCCAGCACCGCAGTGGGCAACATTCGCCTGTCGAACTTGGTTGGCAACACAGGCAGCGTCGTGCGAAATGTATCTGGCGTTGCGCCCCATGCCAATCTCATCACCTATAAAGTTTGCCTCGCCGACGATGTGTCGACGCCTGACGTGGATGAGAATGTCTGTTTGCTTGATGCAATTTTGAGCGCGTTTGAGCAGATCGTCGTTGACCAAGTTGATGTGGTCAATTACTCCATTGGTGGAAACTCTTCAAATCCCTGGACCGACAACGATGCCCTAACGATGTTGACGGCCCGGGACGCCGGGGTTCTGACCGTGACATCAGCCGGCAACGGCGGCAGTGCCCCGGATACGATTTCTTCTCCGGCCAATGCACCGTGGTTGCTGGCGGTGGCCAACGTTACCCACAATCGCCGGTTTGAAAATGTTCTGGAAAATCTGCAGGGTGGCAACGCTGAGCCTCCAGGAAATATTAGTGGTGCAGGGCTTTCTGCTGGCTTTGGTCCGGTTAGAATTGTCCATGCCAGAGATTTTGGGAACGCACTTTGCGGCGTTGGGGAAGCGGAATTGCAATCGTCTTGTGGCGCTCATACGGGTTCCACTAATCCGTTTTCTCCCGGTACTTTCGACGGCGAAATTGTTGTTTGTGACCGCGGAACTTACGGCCGTATTGAGAAGGGCTTTAACCTCAGGGCGGCCGGCGCCGGCGGTTACGTGCTGGCCAATACCTCCGCTCAAGGAGAGTCGCTGTCGTCCGATGATCATTGCCTACCTGCAACCCATATTGGTGCCGGCGATGGTGACGCGCTGCGCGAATGGCTCGGCGCCGGCGGCGATTCGCTGACAGGACAAATCGCCGCGTCCAGTTCGCTAAACGATGATTCGCTTGGCGATCGGGTAGCGGCGAGCAGTTCCCGAGGGCCGGATGGCTTTGTACCCAATGTCATTAAGCCAGATATTGCGGCGCCGGGTTCCAATATCCTCGCTGCTGGCGTCTCTGGTAACACCTCCTCGATTCTCACAGGCACATCCATGGCCTCACCTCATGTCGCCGGGAGTGCTGCTTTGCTGTTGTCCTTGCGGCCGACGTTATCGCCCAGTGCCGTGCATTCACTACTGGTCACCACCGCCTTTAACGATCAGATGATTGATAGCGATGGGACTTCAATTGCCGATGGCTTTGACGTGGGGGCGGGCCGGGTCAATCCTGAAGCTGCTGTGCGCGCGGGTCTGGTAATGGAGGTGAATCGCGGACAATTTCTGCAGGCCAATCCCAATCAAGGGGGCCGGCCGCAAACGCTCAATTTGCCGACTTTGGCGGACAATCGCTGTGTGGAAACTTGTCTGTTTAATCGTCAAGTCATTGCCCTTGACGGAGGGCTGTGGCAAGCGTCGGTTGTTAGCGATAGTGCCACCACCGGCCAGGTTAGTCCGCAATCGTTTTCCTTGGCAGCGGGTGAGGCGCAAAACATTGCCATCACGCTGGACGTCAGCGATTCCAGTCTCATAGGGGAATCGGTGGATGGGTATGTGGTTTTGACGCCCCAGGATGCGTCTGTCGCAACTCAGCGGCTAGCATTCAAAGTCACCGTAGATGGTGGCGATCTGCCGCCGGTGCTCTCGATTGAAACGGCTGACAACCAAGGTTCCCAGTTCGTTGAGCTATCCGACTTAGTCTCATTGCCCCAGGCCACCTTTGAGACCTTTGCGCTGACCCGTGCGAGGGTGACCAACCGGTCGCTAACCGAAGATGTTACAAACGCCGACCCCTACAACAATATTAGTGGCGGCGGTGCGTACTTTGTCACCGCCAATGTGGCGGCTGAGGGCGGAATGCTTTTCGTTGAGGTTGATAGTCTGGTCCAGGGTAATGATCTGGATTTATTTGTTGGCCGGGACCTGGACGGGGATTTACAGCCTGATCTTGATGAAGAGTTGTGTCGAAGTACCTCTCCAAATGCGCGGGAGGTGTGTGTTATCCCCTCGGCGCAAAGCGGTCAGCACTGGATTTTGGTACAAAATTGGCGTGCCAGTAGTCCAGGGGCCAGTGACGCGACGGTACTGGTAAATGCGGTGGTCAGTGCAGAAGCGGACAGCAGCCTGATTGCCACTGGCCCTGGCAGTACGCTGTTCCAAGAGCCCTTCGCAGTGCGCTTGGGCTGGAATCAGGGGCTGATGGCGGCTAACGAGCGTTGGATCGGCGCCCTTGCGGTAAAACCTGACGATCAATCGCCGCCAATAGGCGTAATCCCCGTGCTTCTTTCACGGCTCAGTGATGGCAGCAGTGGCACTTCCGGCGCACCGGATATGGATTCGCAACAGGCACGGCTGTTGTTAGATGGCGATACCGAAACCCTAACGTTAGCGCCTCACCAAGGTCACTCTCGATGGTTTGTGGATCTGCCTGCCAGTTCGTCAAGTCAGGTCATTTCGATCGATGCGCCTGCCCAAGTTGAATGGCAGGTGTTTGGCCAAGGAGCCGTTTTCGACCCGCCAGCGGTGGCTGCGGGTGGCGCGAGCGGCGCCCAACTGTTGGCGAGCGGGCAGGGCGGCGGACAGGTTTCACTGTCCGTTAGTGGGCAACGGCTCTATGTCGTTCCGGTAAACACTGATGATCGCTCACAAAGCCTGACGGTTGCATTTAGTCAGGAGCGCACTGGAGATTCAGCACTGCGCTCGGCGCCGGATGGCGGTGCCCCGCTGCCGGGTCTTTGGTTTAATCCTGATCGTGACGGTGCCGGTTTCAATCTCAATCAGATCGACGGTCAGCTCATTGTCGAGTGGTACACCTATTTGGAGGATGGAACACCGATTTGGTATCTCGCCCAAGCGCCAATGGAAGCGGGTGACGATTTCTGGCAAGCGCCGTTAAACCAGTTTCGCTGGGACGGGGCCGCAGCCGCATTCACAACCGTGGGAACTATGGCGTTAGTGTTTACCGATAATGGCAATGCCACGCTGAATTTTCGTTTGCACGGTCGTTCTGGCAGCGAACCCTATCAGGTGATAGTTGATGATCTGAGCTGCGCCAGCAATGGCCCAGAAGTGGCCCGCACCGGTCTGTGGTTTGTGCCTGAGAGACCCGGTTTCGGGTATTCCTTGCTCAACGTGGGCGGCGAGCAGGTGCACGTGAATTATCTCTATGGACCCACCGGTTTGCCTCGTTGGGTAATCGGCCAGGGGGCGGCTGATAGTGGGCAAATTCCCCTGGCCCAGTTCAGCGGTTTTTGCCCGTCCTGCGCGACCTCACAGGTTAGCTCGGTTAATGCAGGCAGTAACATTTTGACCTACGATTCTGCTCAGTCAGGTAGCGTAAACACCCAAGTGCAGTTTTCCCAGCCTTTGTCCGGCGTTTGGAACCAACAAGGGGCTCTGAGCAATCTAACGCCCCAGCTCAATTGCAATTGAAACACTTGTTAATATTCTGATGTTAATTGTTTTAACTCCACAAAACAGTTACTTATCTAATTAATCTAGAATGCGTCTCATGTCTAAGCCGTTGATCGGATAGACATCACGGTTTTTGCCTGTGTAGCGTTTTAGTTTGACTGAGTAAATTTCTATGGGGGTAGAACGGGTAATGAACAGGGCGTTGGAAACCCAAACCACGGTTAGCGCGGGCGTTGTGGCTATAACTCTAGTGATAGGGCTGGCTATCGCAATGGTCTGTGGTAACGCTATCGCACAGTCGGGCGATGAGGTGGTTAGTCCAACTGACAGCGACACGGGTGCTGCGGCGACATCAAGCCCTAGACCACGGCGCCTTGGCGATTCTCTCAATGTGGATAATAGCCAGGAATGGCGCCCCGGCCGGCCTTCCCCGGCGCGAGCGAATTCCGGTCTGTCCTTGTTAGAAGAACAACTTCAGCAGGCAAGAACTGCGCTGACCCAGGGCAGAATCATGGCGCCTCAAGACGGTGCTTTGGCAATGTTTCGCAAAGTCCTAGCGCTGGATCCGGAGAACGCTGCTGCGGCCCGGGGTATCGCTGATTCTGCCAATGCCCTGGCAGTGCGGATGGGGTCGGTTTACGCCAGCGGTGATCGAGAGGCTGCTACCGTCGAATTGGGTCATTTGCGCTCGGTGGACCCTACTCATAAGGCTATTGAAGAGATGTCCGCTCAGCTTCTGAGTGATCATCAAATCGAATTGCTGGCGGCCGCGGCAAGAAAGGCGCAGGATCAAGAAAATCTAACAGGGCCGGACGGCGCGGCTGAATTGTACGCTGAGCTACTAGCGGTAAGCCCGGATAGTCAGGTCGCAGTACAAGGATTGCAACAGGTAGAGAGCCAGCTGATTTTGCAGGCTCAGAAATTGTCTGATCAGCAATCATTTGCCCGTGCCTCCGAGCTGCTAGATAAAGCGGCGCAAGTTCGCGGGGATCCAGAAGATGCCGTAGTGACCCAGCAAGTGAGTATTGCCGGCGCTCGTCGTGCATTCATTAACGCCCAACTCAGCGATGTCGCGGAGCTGATTGGGGCCGGTCGATTCGACCAGGCACAGATTCTTCTGGCACAGGTCAGTGATCGAGAGCCTGGGTCAGATTTTACGCCGGCGATTGTCCAGCTGGAAAACGATATTTCGCAAGGTCGGCTGGCGTTAGCCTACGTTCCTGGTACCCGCTTAAGTGATTCGCTGAAAGTGCAGTCACCGCAATTGATTGTTGTTCCCCGAGGTTCTTTAGGTTCGCCGGCGTTGGACTCAGCGCGTGCTGGACCATCGGCCCAAAACTCGTCAAAACGGCTGGAATTTCCAGTGCCCTTTACCTTGTCAGAAACGGAAATCACTGTCGGGCAGTTTCGCGCCTTTGTTGAAGCCACGGATTACGTTACGGACGCGGAGAAAGCTGGTCAATCGATGGTTTTTGACGAAGTGGCCGGAGCAACGAAGATGCAACGTGGCGTCAACTGGAAATCGGATTTCCAGGGTCGAAAGGCAAAATCCACCTTGCCTGTCGTTCACGTTTCCTGGAACGATGCGGTGGCCTACACCCGCTGGTTGAGCGAACAGTCTGGGGAGACCTACCGTCTGCCCACAAGCGCGGAGTTTGAGTACGCGTTGCGCGGTGGCACCCAAAGCACCTTTTGGTGGGGCGACGAGGCACCGGATTCGACGGTGGAAAATTTAACTGGCGATCGCGACCGATTGAATAATTTGCGTTGGCCAGAAGCGTTTGAACGCTACGGCGATGGTCATTGGGGGCCGGCCCCGGTCAGCGAGTTTCAAGCGAATGCCTTTCAGCTGTTTGACCTTGGTGGCAATGTTTCCGAGTGGGTAAGCGATTGTCATCAGGGTGACGCTAATGATGGCGCGGCAAATAGTTCCAGTGAAGGTTGCTCGCTGCGAGCGGTTCGTGGAGCATCTTGGGCAACGCCGCCAAACGAAGCAAGCTCTGATTATCGCGCAGCGGCCAAAGCGAGTATGGCGTCTTGTTTGGTTGGATTTCGAGTGGTCAAAGAACTTTGGAGTGGCCCAAAGGGCAATTCGGCGTGACTGGATCCGTAACAATTTCGTTTGTAGGTTGCGAATATTTGCGGTTTGGCCCCAAACGCGCAGCAGCGTTTGCGGCTCAAGCCGCCATTTGACAAACTCATTACAGGGAAGGGGTGCGCTTTAGCGCATACAATGAAGAATCAATCAGAAAAAATACGGCGGCGATTGCCGCAGGGCGCTCTTTGCCTATTGGTGATGTTTGCCAGTGGGTGGGGTTTGGCTATGGCTCAATCAAGCTCCGGGGGGGGCGCTTCTGCGCAAGACTCGCAGGTCCGACCAGCGCGTTTGGGCGACTCATTAGCGGTTGACCCAGGGCAGGAGTGGACCCCTGGTCAACAATCCGCCAGCGACCGCCAAGATGAGCTTCGACGTAAATTAGCGTTAGGTAACAACGCTCTTGACGCTGGCAATCTACTAGAACCTTTCGACGGTAGTGCGCTGAACTATTTTCGTCAGGCGTTGGCGGTTGATCCGGAAAACGCAGAGGCTGAAAGTGGTCTTGATGCCATAGCGGATCGCTTGATTGAGCAGGCGGCGGAGCAAATAAGCGGCGGCGACGTTGACGGCGCCAGAGCGACTGCCGAGGCGGTTGACGCTTTTCGCCCTGGCTACGGCCCTCTCCAATCCCTCTATTCTCAGCTAGATCAACGATCTCAGCTTGCAACGCTCCTGTCGCAGGGACAGGAAGCTGCTGCTGCCGGTACGCTGCTGGAACCCGCGGAAGCTAGCGCCTTGAACTACTTTGATCAGATGCTGAGTTTGGACCCTGCTAATGTCGAGGCCTTAGAGGGGGTGCAATTGGTTACCACAGCCGTGCAAAGCCAGGTGGTTGAACTGATTGATGATGAAGATTTTGACGGTGCGCTGGAACAGTTGGACCTAGCACAGGCGGCCATAGCTGCAACGACCAGCGGCGTCATCGACGCCAGTGAGATTGAGGTTTTGCGTGAGGGCCTAGCGACTTCCCGGGCACAGTCTTGGCAGACTGACCTTGAGACTGTTGAGAAAATGGTCAGTGACGATCAACTGGATGAGGCGCAATCGACCCTTACCGCGCTAGTGGCTCGGGGTTATCCCGGAGATCTGACGCGAATTCGTTCAACCATTGAGCGGCGGCGTCAATTGCTTAGCTATGTCGCAGGCAGTGTATTTACCGATACCTTAAGCAACGGCACCGAAGGACCATCCATGGTGGTGATTGCGGCGGGCAGTTTTCAAATGGGTTCTCCCGAAAGGGAAGAAGGGCGAAACAAACGTGAGTCGCCGCTAACCCAGGTGACCTTTTCGGCACCGTTTGCGCTGTCTAGTACAGAGGTGACCGTTGCGCAGTTTTCCGCCTTCGTCGCAGCGTCAGGCTACCAAACCACCGCGGAGGCCGGTAGACGAGGGCAGCTATACAGTCTGGACAGCGGCGGTTTCGATGATGCAGCAGTGAGTTGGCGAATGGATTATCTGGGTGAGCCTGCGGCGGGCAATATGCCGGTGATCCACGTGTCATGGGATGATGCTATGGCATATGCCGCATGGCTCAGCGAGGTTAGCGATGGGGCCTACCGGTTGCCCTCGGAGTCGGAATTTGAGTACGCCCAGCGCGCCGGCACTCAGTCCCCTTACTGGTGGGGTGACGGTTCACCAGACCAGCCCGTAGAAAACCTAACGGGAAGTCGTGATACGTTTAGCGGTCTGACCTGGCCTAGCTCGTTCAGTCGATACGGTGATGGTCATTGGGGTCCCGCGCCAGCAGGCAGTTTAGAAGCCAACCCTTGGAATTTGTTCGATCTGAGCGGCAACGTGCTGGAATGGACGGCAGATTGTTTTGAGGGCTCGCTGGAAGGTATCCCCACCGATGGTCGGCCCAGAGAGGCTGATGCCTGCAGCACCCGTACCTTACGCGGAGGCGGATGGGCCGGCTCTCCAGCCATTGCTCGATCTGCCAGCCGGGCCTCGGCGGTCTCGCAAAGAAGCAGTCCCTTGATTGGATTTCGTGTCGCCAAGGATCTTTAACGGCTTCCAGGCCTTACCCTTCCAGCGGCGTTAGTCGCTGGTTGATCAATTGTTCTGCTAACGCCCAATCGACTTCGCTGGTTTTGTTAATCGAACGGGTCAGCTCGAGTAAGATCCCCAGGTTGATATGACCGCGTTTCTGAGCCCGGGAATAGTCGATTTGGCGAAACATCACCAATGAGTATCGGGGCACGAAGTGGCGCGGGAATCGATTCTCCAAAGCCTGTTCGACTTGCCGCCGCAAGCGGTAGGCGGGATCCGCTACAGCGCTGCGCATTTCCCCATAGTTTTCCATCGCCATTTCCGCGATGGCTCGGGTATTGTCTTGGCGCCGATGTTGGAATTGATGAAACGCCTGGTTCCAAGTAGTGGCATCCGCTAAACATCGATCAAATTCTTCGACATCTTCAAAAGCGCAGTTCATGCCTTGACCGTGAAAAGGCACGATGGCATGGGCAGCGTCACCTAAGATGAGCGCACGATGCTGATAGAACCAGTGGTCACAGGACAACGAGCCCAACACTCCCACCGGCGATCTATTGGTGTCTGGAGCGTTTAAATGGTTGGCGATATCGGGGAAATGGGCTTGCAGGAAAGCCTCCAGTTTCGAGTTGTCCGATAGGGCCGAAAACGAGCTAGGGCCTTCATTGGCCATAAACGCGGTGGCGGTAAAGCTGCCATCAGTATTGGGTAACGCGATGAGCATAAAGTCTTCCCGCGGCCAAATATGCAGAGCATCGGGAGCGAGGACAAAGTGGCCAGATGGGGTGGGGGCGATAGCAAATTCTCGATAGCCATGATCCAGCAAGTGCCTGTGAGTCTGGCCGCCGGTGGTCTGCTCTATGGCCCCTCGGACTTTTGAGGCAACACCGTCTGCGCCAATCACCGGCGAGGCCGGTTTTAGGTAGTCCCGACCGGATGCGCGATCGTGGAAACACGCGGTAGAGGTGGCAAGATCCAAAGATTTGAGTTCCTGGTTGAAGTGACAGCGAACACGACGGGTGCTTTCTGCAGCATCCAACAACGCTCGATTCAGATGTTCTCGATGGACCGAGTAAATCACTTCCGAGGGCCGCTGTCCGTAGGGCAACATCACGGGGGTTGCGTTGTCGACGTGGACCATACGCCCGGCCATGGGCAGGGCGAACTGAGCTACACGATGGTGAAGGCCCACCCGCTGCAAGGCTGAGATGCCGCGCTGAGCAAGGGCTAGGTTAATCGACCGACCTTCGGTGGTTTTGGCAGATTTTCGTGGGTCGTCGCCCCGTTCGAACATCTCGACCTGAAATCCACGGCGTGCAAGGTAAACCGCTAAAAGGCTGCCAGCCAGTCCCGCACCGATGATTGAAACGGTACGCGTGTCAGCAATTGCTTGGGGTGCATGGGTGAAATTTTCCATGGCCAAATTTACCATGGTTGCCTTCTGTGCAACTGGGCCAGTAAGGTAGCCAGTTCATTTAATCCATCGTTGAATTTCCCTGCTCCTATCATGAACAATCATCAGCAACAGTTGCTACAAGATGCTGCTCGAGCATTGCATCAAGGCCAGGCTAAAGTTGCGGTAAACATTGGTCAGCAACTGCTGACGGAGCTGCCGGGTCAAACAGATTGCCAGCATATTCTCGGCGTGGCACTGATATCTGATGGGCGGATTGATGAAGGTTCAAAAGTGCTGGAGCAGGCCCATGACGGTCGTCCTAACGATCCGGACATTCTCTACAACTATGCTAGTGCCATGCTCAATCAAGGCTTGGAGACGGCGGCACTGAGGATATTCGATCGAGTGCTGGGGCTGTCACCCAGTCACGTATCGGCGCTCAATAATCGCGGTTCGGCCTTGATGGCGCTAGAGGACATTGAAGGCGCTCGACAGTCTTATACCAAGGCGCTGGAGATTGCTCCAGAACATGCCAGTAGTTGGTTCAATTTGGGCAACTTGGAGCGCGGTGTTGGCAACGATAGAGCCGCTGAGGAGGCCTACAGCCGCGCGATCACCGCACAACCGAATTACGCGCAAGCGCAGGCGGCTCTGGGGCATCTATACCTGGGACAGGGCTTGTTCAGCAAAGCGATCTTGCGCCTGGAACGTGCTGTCGAGCTGGCTCCGGAGAACGCCGATGGCTGGCAGCACTTGGCCCAAGCCTTGGCGGGGGTTAACCGGTTTGACGATGCCTTAGAAGCGGCTAAACGAGCCACCACACTGGCACCAGATGACGCCCAGGCCTGGAATGGCTTAGGCGCTCAACTTACCTCGTTAGGGGCACTGGAAGACAGCGAGCAAGCTTTGCGGCGATCGTTGGAAATTGATCCGGACTTGGTGATGGCCTGGGCAAATCTGGCTGCCCTAATGGAACTTGCCAACCGACCTGAGGAATGTCTTGAGGTGGTGGAGCAGGGCCTTAGTCGCTGGCCTAGCGAGCCAGGCCTGTTGCTGACGCGGGCGCGGCTGTTAAGGCGCAGCGGGGATTACCAGGACGTGATTGCCACCCTGGATCTGATTGACCTAACCAGCGCAGGTTCGCAGCATCAGCGGGAAACGCATTTTCTTTATGGCCAGGCACTGGATCGTCAACGGCTT